>NZ_BDBV01000051.1 GCF_001613165.1 Nocardia mexicana NBRC 108244 | reverse complement strand
TCCAAGAACTCTGCCGCCGCCAAGACCTCCGCGTCCAAGCCTGCGCCGTCCAAGACCGCTCTGCCCAAGACCTCCCCGTCCGAGACCGCCGCAGCCGAGGCCGCTGCCTCCGAGCCCTCTGTCACCGAATCCCCCGCAACCAAAACCCCGGCTGACGAAGCCCCCACTACCGGGGCACCGACATCCGAGTCCCCTGCGAACACGGCCCCAGCCTCGAATGCGCCGACATCCGACGCGGCAGTTGCCAAGGCGCCTGCGGCCGAGCCCTCTCCCGAAACTCCCGCGATCGAGACCGCCGCCCCGGCGGCACCCGCTACCGAGGCCCCGGCAGCGAAAGCCGTGGCAGCCGAGGCCTCCGCGGCCCGGACCGCCGTATCCGATGCCCCGGCGTCGAATGGTGCGGCGAAGAAAACCACCGCGGCGAGCGAGATCGAGGTGCGTAACCCCGCCGACGGTGCGGTGGTCGGGCGCGTGCCGGTGGACTCTGCGGAGACGGTCGCCGCCAAGGTCGGCCAGCTCCGGCTGTACCAGCCGGAATGGGAGGCGATCGGCGCGGAGGGGCGCAAGCGGTGGCTGCTGAAGCTGCAGGACTGGCTCATCGACAACACCGATCATCTCGGTGACGTGCTGCAGTCCGAGACCGGCAAGCCGCGGGTGGACGCGCTCATCGATCCGGCCTTCTCGGTGGACCTGATCGGCTACTACGCGCGCCGCGCGGGCAAGTTCCTCGCCGACGAGCATCCGTCGCCGCACAGCCCGCTGGCCCGGGTCAAGCGGCTCACCACCGTCTACCGGCCCTATCCGGTCGTCGGCGTGATCACGCCGTGGAACTTCCCGCTGGCCATGCCCGCGCTGGACGTCATTCCGGCGCTCGCGGCGGGCGCCGCGGTACTGCTCAAGCCGTCCGAGGTGACCCCGCTGTCGGCGCTGGAACTGGCCCGCGGCTGGGCGGAGATCGGCGCGCCGCCGGTGCTGGCGGTGGCCACCGGCGCCGGGGAAACCGGTGCGGCCGTGGTCGACACCGTCGACTACGTGCAGTTCACCGGTTCGACCGCGACCGGCCGGGCGATCGCGAAAGCCTGCGTCGAACGGCTCGTCCCCTACAGCCTCGAGCTCGGCGGCAAGGATCCGGCGATCGTGCTGGCCGACGCCGATATCGATCGGGCCGCCTACGGCATCGCGTTCGGCGGGCTGTTCAACGCGGGCCAGGTGTGCATCTCGGTGGAGCGGGTGTATGTCGAGGAGCCGGTCTACGACGAGTTCGTCGCCAAGCTGAGCGAGCACGTGCGCAGCCTGCGCCAGGGCACCGACGGCCGGGAATCCCGCTACGACGTCGGCGCGCTGGCCAACGAGGCGCAGAAGGCGATCGTCACCCGGCACGTCGACGACGCGATCGCCAAGGGCGCCAAGGCTTTGACGGGCGGCAAGCCGACCGGTGTGGGCACCTACTTCGAGCCGACGGTGCTGGTGGACGTCGATCACGGCATGTCCTGCATGACCGAGGAGACCTTCGGGCCGACCCTCCCCGTGATGAAGGTGGCCGACGAGACCGAAGCCGTTGCGCGGGCCAATGATTCGATCTACGGGCTGTCGGCATCGGTGTGGACCGGCGACAAGGCGCGCGGCGAACGCATTGCGCGGCAGCTGAATGCGGGCGCGGTGAACATCAACGACGTGTTCTCCAACCTGTTCAACTTCGCCCTGCCGATGGGCGGCTGGCAGCAGTCCGGCGTGGGATACCGCTGGGGCGGCGCGGAGGGTGTGCGCAAGTACTGCCGCCGGCAGGCCGTGACGGCGCCGATGCTGCCGACGCAGCAGAAGGAACTGTTCTGGTTCCCGTACAGCACAACGAAACTCGGCTTCGCCATGGCCGCCATGCGCGCCGCCGGGGCCCGGGGCATGCGTCGCCTGGGAATCATGGATGTCATCAACACCGTGGGAGGTAAAGACAAGTGACGGACTTCGGAACGCTTCGCGGCAAGGTGGTCGTGATCACCGGCGGAGCCCGCGGCATCGGCCTCGCCACGGCCACCGCGCTGCAGACCCTGGGCGCGAAGATCGCCATCGGCGATGTGGACGAGACGGCGGTCAAGGAGTCCGGCACGGCACGGGATTTCGACCACTACGGTCCGCTCGACGTCACCGACCAGCAGTCGTTCGAGAGCTTCCTCGACGAGGTGGAGCGGCAGCTGGGCCCGATCGATGTGCTGATCAACAACGCCGGGATCATGCCGACCGGCAAGCTGGTCGACGAGCCGGACGCGCTGACCCGGCGCATCCTCGACATCAACGTCTACGGGGTGATTCTGGGCTCGAAGCTGGCGGCGGCCAGGATGCTGCCGCGCCGCAGCGGGCACGTCGTCAACATCGCCTCGCTGGCCGGGGAGACCCACATCCCGGGCCTGGCCACCTACAACGCCAGCAAGCACGCGGTGCTCGGCTTCACCGACACGCTGCGCGAGGAATATCGGGGCAGCGGGGTGGCGTTCTCCTCGGTGCTGCCGACGCTGACGAAGACCGAGCTGGGCTCGGGGGTCACCGCGCCGAAGCTGCTGCGTCCGGCCGAACCCGAGGAGATCGCCGACGCCATCGCCAAGCTGCTGGTCGACCGCCGGTCCAAGGTGCGGGTCACCACGGTGGCAGGGGTGATCTCGCAGGTGGTCGGGCTGCTGCCGGAGGCGCTGGGCGACGCCATCGGCCGGGCCCTGGGCGCCCAGAGCGCCTTCCTCGACGAGGTCGACACGGCCGCGCGCAAGGCCTACGAGGACCGGGTGCGCACCGCGGAGAAGTAGCCCTCGCTATCGTCGCGGGCATGGCAACTGCGGTGTTCGTCGGGCTCGCGACGCTCGATATCGCCTATGCGGTACGGCGGTATCCGGCCGAGGACAGCAAGACCCAGGCGGAGGATCAGTTCCTGGGAGCGGGCGGTCCGGCGGCGAATGCGGCGGTGGCGTACGCATTCCTGTCCGGGCGCACGCCCGCCCTGGTCACCGCGCTCGGCGAACATCCACTCGCACAGGTCATCCGGCGCGATCTGGACGATCACGGGGTGGCGCCGGTGGATATGACGCCCGGCGGCGACCAGCGGCCGCCGGTGTCGTCCGTGGTGGTGGCGACGGAGACCGGTACCCGCACCATCGTGTCGCTGGACGGCTCGCGGATCGCGGCGGGTTTCGAGCCGTCCCAGCTCGGCCCGCTCAACGACGCGTCGATCGTGCTGACCGACGGCCACTACCCCGAGTCCGCGATCGGATTCGCCACCGCGGCAAGGAAATCCGGCGTCACGGTGGTGCTGGACGCCGGGCGGTGGCGACCCGTGCACGCCGAGCTGCTGCCGCTGGTCGATATCGCGATCTGCTCGGCCTCCTTCCGGCCGCCGGACAGCGGGGCGACGCCGGACGAGGTGTTCGACCGGGTGCACGCGTACGGGGTGGGCCGTATCGCCATCACCCAGGGCGGCGGGCCCATCCGGTATTCGACGCCGGAGGATCGGGGCGGCATCGCGGTGCCGAGCGCACCGGCCGTCGATACGCTCGGCGCGGGCGACATCCTGCACGGTGCCTTCTGCCACTATCACGTTGCCGGACAGTCGTTTCCGGACGCCTTGCGCAGCGCGGCGGCGGTGGCGACGCGGTCCTGCGAATACCTGGGCACCCGGGAGTGGATGCGGCACCTGCCGCCGCACACATCCGGCGCGACTCAGAGCAGCAGATAATTCCGTCCGCTCGCCTGCAGCACCAGATCCGCGCGCTCGCGCGTCTTGGCGACCAGTTCCGCATTCAGCAGATCGCTGCCCGCCACCTTCGACCGCGCGAACTCCGCGCTCTTCCCGCCGCGAACGTGGCGGCGCAGCAGTCGTTTTCGCAGCAGCTCGGCGGGGGCGTCGACATACCAGGCCGCATCGAGGTACTCCCGCACCGCCGACCATCCGGCCGTGCCGACGTCGTCGAGCAGCAGGTAGTTCCCCTCGGTGATCACGATGGACTGCTCGGTGAACACCACGCCGTCGGGGACCGGCTCGTGCTGCTTGCGATCGTAGATCGGCCACGAAAGCCGCTGTCCCGGTGGCAGTTCCCGGAGTCTGCGGAGGCGGTCCAGGTACGCCGCGACATCGAAGGTATCGGGTTCGCCCTTGCGCGCCAGCGCGCCCGCCACCCGCAGCTCGGCATTGGTCAGATGGAATCCGTCCATCGGCGCGACTTCGGCGATCGGCGCACCGGCGTCCGCGTTCAGGGTGTCGCGCAGTGCCGTGGCGAGAGTCGACTTACCCGCTCCCGGCGGCCCGGCGACGCCCAGCACGAACCGCCCGTCCCGGGCCCCGGCCCGATCCCGCACCCGCGCCGCCAGCTCTTCGAGCGATATCTCGCCATGACCGACCATCCGGCCGACCCTACCTGCGTCGGCGCCCTTCCGGCCCGCGCCGTTCCGTAGCCCGGAACGCCGTCGGCTTGTCGCCGAGGGACACGGCGAGCCGGGCGGATCAGCGCGGAATCAGGCCGTACACACCGGCGGGCGACCCGGACCCGCCGCGGTGAATCGGGCCACCGGCCAGCACCCAGGCACCGGTGTCGGGCAGCGCGGCGAGGTTGGCGAGGCACTCCAGGCTGATCCGATGCTCGCGATAGAGCAGCTTCGACACGGTGTAGGACGTGTCGGTCCCGAGATCCGGCCCGAAGGTGTCGATACCCAGGGCGCCGCGGCGCCCGAGGCGCCCGGTATCGAGCAGCCAGTTCACGGCGGCGGGCGCGAAT
This sequence comes from Nocardia mexicana NBRC 108244, assembly GCF_001613165.1. Classification (GTDB taxonomy): domain Bacteria; phylum Actinomycetota; class Actinomycetes; order Mycobacteriales; family Mycobacteriaceae; genus Nocardia; species Nocardia mexicana. Next base: position 27,986 of record NZ_BDBV01000051.1, on the reverse strand, counting down.
CCCGGTTGGTGGCCCTCGAATTCGCCGGTGCCGAGGAATTCGGGCGTACCCCACAGCGCGTCCCAGCCCGTCCAGGCCAGCACGGCAGCGCCGGCCGGGATCGGGCCGTGGCGCCGTTCCCAGTCCCGCAGGTCTTCGACGGTGACGGCGTAATCCCGGTTCTCCGAACACTTTTCGCGGAGGTCGAGTTTGATCGCCGGAAGCAGCAGGTCCTCGGGCTCGAGTTCGTCTGCCGCGCATCCGCCCGGATCGAAGTGAATCGGTGCGCCCCAGTGGGTTCCGGTGTGCTCGCCCTGCCGGATACAGCGCAGGAAGTATCCGTCCCGCTCGATCGTCGCAACGGTCTCGCTGGTGAAGACCGGATCCCCGGGGTACAGCGGCGTGGTGGCCGGGTCGTGCACGTGCGACAAATCCACGATGCGCGCGAACGGCACCGTCACCGGACACCCCGCGGGATGACCCGGGCCAGCGCGCGCAGATCCATCTCCAGCAGCCGGAACAGCCGATAACTCAGCACGAAGGCCAGGATGCCACCGACGCTGAGGACGCGCACCGGATCGATCACCTGGCCCAGCTGATCGCCGGGAACCAGGGTCGCGCTGGCTACCCCAAGCAGCGGCACCGACGCCGCCGCGGCCAGATAGAAATTGGCACGTCCGGCCAGGCGCCACAGCTGCCGCCCGTCCTCGGGCCCGACCGCGCCCGCGACCAGCAGCTGCGGGTACACCGAACGCACGGCATACACGGTGACCAGGAAGAACGGATAGGCCAGCGCGATCGCAGCGCAGACCACCTGGGCGGTGTAGAAGTGCAGGAAATTGCGCGCGGGCAGCGCCACACCGGTGGCCATCACCGCTGTCGGCCAAGCGATCCCGGCCACCAGCCACATCCCGAACGGCACCCACACCAGCCGGTCACCGAGCGAGAGCAACTGCCGCCGCGCCACCGCGAGCTCCCGGGCGGGCACGGCGACCCGGCGGCGCAGGCGACGGGTCACCACCAGCACGCGCCAGGTCAGCAGCGTCATCAGCACCGCCGCGAGCGGAAACGTGATCAGGTTGTTGATCAGCCCGACGGTGGAGTACCGATCCTGGGCTGCCACCGAGAGCCGGTCGATGATCAGGCTCTCGTTGAGCCGGATGTTGTAGAGGCTGGCCAGCAGATTCGGCAGTCCCACGCAGGCCCAGACGATCGGTAGCGACCAGCCGCGCGCACGGTAGCGCAGGCTCGTCGGCGGCGGATCCACGAGATCTCGGGCGCGGGCGTCCAGGCACAGATCCAGCTGCCCGGCCAGCTCGGCCCCGGATTGCCAGCGCAGCCGCGGATCGGGTTCCAGGCAGCGCAGCAGGGTCCGCCGCAGCGTGGCGGGTGTATCGGACGGCAGCTGCGCCTCGGCGGCCTCCGTGACACCGGCAAGGCGGCGTGCCGCGAGCCGGTCGGGAGTCTCCTCCGGCGCGTCATCGAACGGGCTCGCGCCCGTCAGTAGTTCCCACAGGAGTACGCCCAGTGCATAGAGGTCGGTACGCGCATCCGACACAACCGCGGCTCCGGCCGCCGACGACGAGAGCTGCTCAGGCGCCCAGTAGTGCATCGAAACCGGCTGGGCCACAGTGTTGTCCGAATGATCGGCGGCAGCGAAATCGGCCAGCTTCGCGATCCCTTCCGCGGTGAACACCACGTTGGCGGGTTTGATGTCACCGTGTACGACGTCCTGATGACCGGCGTAGTCCAGTGCCGCCGCGAGCCGGCGGCCCACCCACGCCACGGTCTCCGGCCAGGACAGCGCGGCGATCTCGGCGCGCACGCTCGAATCGGTGGGGCGGATCTCGCCGCGCGCCTCCATCACGGCGTCCACCGACCGCAGCAGCAGCGCCCCGCTGCCGGGGTCGGAGCTCGACCGCCGCAGTCGCAGCAGGTCGGCGCCGCTGCCGCCGGGCAGGTACTGCATGTACTGCAGCCGCAGCGGCCCGCCGGACACGCCCGAGATCACGCGTTGATCGAAGACCCGCACGATGTACGGGTGATCCAGCTGCGCCACGGTCCGGGTATCGTGCGTGCCGACCGTCTCGACCCGCACCGCGACCAGGCGCTGCATCGAATGCTGCCGGGCCAGAAAGACTTTCGCGTCCTCCGTGCCGCCCAGCAGGGTCACCAGATCGAAATCGTCGATCCGGTGTCCCGGCGACACCTCGACGGTGTCCGGGTACGCCTCGGTCGAACCGGGGCCGGACGGGTCCGGGTCACCGGCGTCGATGCGCCGCGTGAGTTCCGCCGCCAGCTCCGGATATTCGTCGAGGAAGTCCGCGACGGTGACGCGCCGGTACCGATTGCGGAGCGCGAACTCCTCGCACACCAGATCCAGGAACTGCGGACTGGCGGCGAGTTCGGGAAACTCCTTGCCGTAGTCGGCCATTCGCTTGCCGTGCCGCGTCCTGCGCCAGCGCTGACGCAGGTCGATGCGGACCAGATCGGCGAGCACGGCCACGCGGATCGCACCTCCCTCGGGTACGTACTGTGCGAGCGACGGCGGGTCGTAGTCCAGCTCGCTCAGCGCGGCCTGCCACTCGGCGTCGAACCGGGCGACAGCCGTGCCGAGACCGAGGCCGCTCAAGGCGCTCCCTCGATATCGGAAACGCGCCGCGCGGCAACGGGGTCCGCGATCCGCTCCAGCGCGCGCAGATCCGCCTCCAGCGCCCGGAACAGCACATAGGACACCACGAACGCGACGATCGCACCCACGCACAGCACCCGCACGGCGAAGACCACGCGCGGAATGTCCTCCGGCGGAAGGAATGTCACCCCGGCGACGGCGAGCAGGGGCACCGACGCCGCCACCGCGAGGTACCTGGTGCCCCGGCGGCCGAGCAGGCGCAGCCGCCCGGCGTCGGCGGTGCTGACATCACCGTGCCGCAGGAACATCGGGTAGATACAGCGCACCATATAGAAGTTCACCAGGAAGAACGGATACGCCACCGCGATCGCGCCGCACACCAGCACCGACGACAGGAAGTGGATCACCGCGCGCACGCCGACCTCCCCCGTCGCCAGCTGCAGCGCGATCGGGAAGGTGATCGCGGCCAGGCTCCAGAGCGAGAATGCCACCAGCACAGCGCGATCCCCCAGTAGCAGCGCATCCGTTCTGGCCCGCGCCAGCTCCTGCGGATCGTATTCCCGGCCCTTGCGCAGCCCGCGCGGGACGGTGATCAGCCGCCGCGCCAGATACACCAGCACCGCGGTACCGGCCGGGAAGAACACCGCGTTCACGATCGCGGTGACGAGCAGGAAGGTGTGCTGCGACGGCGGGCTGAGCCGCTCGATGATCAACGACTGGTTGTGCTCGATGTTGTACAGCGACGCAGCCAGGTTCGGGATTCCGATGGCCAGCGACATCAGCAGCGCCCGCCAGGGTCGCAGCCGAAGCCGCCAGCTGCCCGGCGGCGGATCGACCAGATCGCGCGCCCGCTCGTCCAGGCACAGCTGCAACTGCTGCGACAGATCCTCTCCACTCGCCCAGCGCTTTTCACGCTCCGGGGCCAGACACGTCAGCAGCACTCGGCGCAGCGCGGCCGGGCAGTCCGGGGGAAGTTGTTCCAGGGCCGCCGCATCGACTCCGGCCCGCCGCCGCTGCAGCATCTGCGCCAGGGTGGTCGCATCGCCGTTCTCGCCCGCCGTGACGTCGTCGAAAGGTTTTGCACCCGTGAGTAATTCCCACAGCACCACGCCGAGGGAGTAGATATCCGCCCGGGTGTCGAGATCATCGGCGGACCGCTGGTAGCCGGGATGGCAGGCCTCCAGCTGTTCCGGCGACATATAGGACAGCGAACCGCCGAAGTACGCGACGGGGCTCGCGCCGGCCAGCGTCCGGCTGAAGCTGATGTTGAAATCGGCCAGCTTGGGCACCGCCTCGGCGGTGAGCAGCACGTTCGCCGGCTTCACATCGCGATGCAGCACGCCCTGCGCGTCGGCGTAGGTCAGGGCCTCGGCCAGCCGCCGCCCCAGCCAGGCCACCGTTTCGGGCCACGACAACGCCGCGATCTCGGCGCGCACGCTGGAGTCGGTGGGCCGGATCTCCCCCTTCTCCTCCATCGCCGCGTCGACCGCGTCCAGCAGCAGCTGCCCGGTGCGCTGCGACGCCGGGGTGGCCCGCACCCAGCGCAGCACCCCCAGCAGCGTGCCGCCGGGCAGAAACTGCATGTACAGCAGGCGAAGTCGGCGCGCTCGCGGGTCGGTGCCCGCGGCGGGATCGAACTCCTCGAGCAGCCGCTGATCGAAGACCCGCACGATGTAGTCGTGATCGAGCTGGGCCAGCGTCTGCGGCTCGGTGCCGCGGTCGGCGGAGATCTTCACCGCCACCAGCCGCTGCAGGCTGCGCTGCCGGGCCAGGAATACGCGCGCGAACGCCCCGCTGCCCAGCGCGGTCAGCAGCTCGAAATCGTCTATGCGCTGCCCGATCTCGATGCGGCCGAGGGCATCGACGCGGGCCCCGGAGCCGGACGGTCCGCTGACCAGGCCGGTGGTGGTGCGGGTCGCCTCGCCGGCCCAGGTGCCCGTGGAATCGGGCGGCGGCATGGTCGCCGTGAGATCGATGCCCGCGCGCCGGGTGCTGTGGTCCTCGTCGTCGGCGTTGAGCAGTTCCCGCAGCTGCGACGCCTGGTCCGGATACTCCCGCAGGCAGTCGCGCGGGTCCACCCGCTCGCCGCTGTGGCGGCGGATCACGAATTCCTCGTAAACCAGGCTGGGCGGAATCGCCTCCGGCACCAATTCCGGGAATTCCGAACAGTACTCGTGCAACCGCCTGCCCGCGGGCCCCGGCTCGGGCGACGGCGACCCCGGCGAGCGGGACAGCCAGCGGTAGCGCATATCGATCCGGATCAGCTCGAGCAGGGCGTCCAGCCGCAGCGTCTGCGCGTCGGGCAGGTAGTCGCCGATCTCCGGCGGGCGGGCGCCGGACTCCCACGCAGCGGCGAAGGCGGTGACGGCGCCGAATTCGATTCCGGCCGTTGGCCGCCCGAACCCCCCACCGAAGCCGGAAGTGTCACTCATATCCGCACCTATCGAACCGGACCTGTCGGATCAGCCACGGACCGGAATCCGCACTGGTCGGTTGGCGGTAGGGCGGATAGAATCCGCCACACCCGAGAACCATCATCCCCCGAGCGTTTCCCCGAAATGATAATTTGCGCGTCAACACGCAACCACCCCATTTCGACCACGACGCGACGGGGGCAGCAGCATGCATGACGAGGGCACCGCGCTTGCGGACGGCATCTCACCAGCGGAAACCTCCCACGAGACGCCGGCGGCCGGCTCCGGACCCACGCAGGAGGTACCGGTGGGCGCGAACGATACGGTCGGCGCGACCTCCCCGCAGGAGCCGGGGGCCACGCCGGAGCCGACCACGGCCACCGCCATCGCGGCGGCGGTGCGCGACGGTGCCGCGCGGCCCGAGCAGATCCTCGACTCGGCCCTCGAGCGCATCGGCACCGGAAATCCGAAAGTGAACGCTTTCAGTCTCGTTCGCACCGAGCGGGCCCGGGCGGAGGCGCGGGCGCTGGCCGATCGTCCCGACCTCGAGGCCCTGCCGCTGGCGGGCGTGCCGATCGCGATCAAGAACAACATCGATGTGGCGGGCGAGGTGACGCTCGGCGGCTCGGCGGCCGGGGATCGTGAGCCCGCCGCGGCCGACCATCCGGTGGTGCGCCGGCTGCGCGCGGCGGGCGCGGTGGTCGTCGGGCTCACCGAGATGCCCGAGTTCGGGCTCTGGGGCGCGACCGATACACCGGAGCGAATCACGCGCTCGCCCTGGAACATTCGCTACAGCGCGGGCGGGTCGTCGGGCGGCTCGGGCGCCGCGGTGGGCGCCGGGCTGGTGCCCGTGGCGCACGGCAACGACGGCCTCGGATCGGTCCGGATCCCGGCGGCCTGCTGCGGTGTGGTGGGGATCAAGCCGGGCCGCGGCGTGGTACCCGCCGAGGTCGGCCTCGACTCCTGGGGCGGCATGACCGAGAACGGCGTGCTGGCGACGACGGTCGCCGACGCCGCGCTGGTGCTGTCGGTGCTGGCGAATCGGCCCGCGCTGGCCGATCTGGACCCGCCCGCACCGTTGCGCATCGGACTGGACGTCGCCGCGCTGTCTCCGCTGCTGCGGGTGGACCGCCGCTGGTCGGATGCGGCCCGCACGGCCGCGCAGACCGCCGCCGCGGCCGGGCACACCATGACGGAGGCGCACCTGCCGTACGCGGGCGTGCTCGCGGCACTGGCACTGCGCTGGCTGGCCAACCCGGTGCGCGAGGCCGCCGCGGTCCCGCATCCGGAGCGACTACAACCGCGCTCCCGGCGGCATGTGACCCTCGGGCGGGCGGTGCTGCGCACCGGGCTCGTCCGCCCCGGCCAGATCGACCGCATCGAGACCCGGCTGCTGGACTTCTTCGATCACCACGACGTCGTGATCACCCCGACCCTCGCCGCACCGCCGCCGCAGGCGAAGGACTGGCACCGCAGGGGCTGGCTGTCCAACGTCCGCGCCAGCGCGCGGTTCGCACCGTTCACCGCGCTGTGGAATCTGGTCGGCTGGCCCGCCCTCAGCATCCCGATGGGTATGCACCCGCGCACCGGGACGCCACTGGCCGCACAGCTCGCCGGGCCGCCCGGCAGCGAATCCACGCTGCTGCGGTTGGCCGCACAGCTCGAGGCCGCACACCCGTGGCGGAGGACGGCCGCGAGTCAGTCCTGAGCCGGCTCGGGAGTGCCGAACCCTCCGGCGAGGACACGGTTGGCAAAATCGAGGATGGTCGGGCGATCGTCGTCGGCCCGCCACGCCACGGCCAGTTCGCACGGCGGCAGACCCGTCACCGGGCGCGCGGTCAATCCGGGCCACCGGTACATCGGGACGTTGTTCTCCGCCAGCAGGCAGACGCCCAGTCCGAGGCTGACCGCCTCCAGCCGCTCCTCGGCCGTCGCGGCCTCGCCGCCGATCTTCGGCTGCCGGGCACCGCGCGCGTCGTTGCCGAGCCAGAAGTCCCGGGCGGCCCCGGCCTCCGGCGGCATCGCGATGAACGGCTCGTCGGCCAGATCGGCGAATTCGATGGCCTCCCGCTCGGCCAGGGGATGGTTCTCCGGCAGCAGCACCCAGCGCGGCTCGGTGCGCAGCACCTGCCAGCGGTAACGCCCGGCATCGGGCACGGGTAACCACATCAGCGCCAGATCGGCCTGGCGCCCGGCCAGCCCGCTGGACGGGTCGGTCCACGACGCCGAGTGCAGGGCGAGCCGGTGCCCGCTGGCACTCTCCAGGTCGGCGATCAGGCCGCGGCCGATCGAACTCTGGATGCCCACCCGAAGCACCTCGCCCGCCTCCTGCAGGGCGACGTTGGTGACCTCCCACAGCTCCAGGATCTTGCGCGCACCCTCGAGCAATTCCTTACCGGCCACGGTCAGCGCGACGCTGCGCTGGTTCCGGTCGAACAACACCACATCGAGCTGGCGCTCGAGCTGGCGAATCTGCCGCGAGAGGGTCGGTTGAGCGATGTGCAACCGCTGAGCGGCATTGGTGAAGTGCAGTTCCTCAGCGACGGCGACGAAATACCGCAAGTCGCGCAAATGCGGGTCCATAGCCCCTTGCTATCAGAATCGGTCTTGGAAATCCAGCTGGATCAGACCTCCAAGTATGGAAGGAGGCAAAGAAACAGCCGTCAGGTTTGTTACTGACAGCATATTGCCTGGGGAAAACGGACGCACAACCGCCTCCGCGAACCCCCAGCCAATCCACGCCCCAGCGGACCGCCCGGCGATAAGGTCACGCGACCAGCAGTAACTCCGGCCACGACGGCTCCCCGACACATGATCGACACCGCTCGGACACCCCGCGCCCGTGCCAGCAACCTCCAGACGAAGCGGGCACGCAGGGACCCTGTTCAAACAGTGACATTGCTCACAATTCCAACGGAACGGCCGGAATCACCCCGAAAAAAATGCACAGGACAACAGAGTTCAGCGCCTCATCGAGACAGCCCGGCCACCCGGCGGCAATCCCGACCGCCGTGCCGACGGCTCAGGCGCTGTAGACCTTGGGATCGAGTGTCCCGATGTACGGCACATCCCGATACCGCTCCGCGTAGTCCAGGCCGTACCCGACCACGAACTCGTTGGGAATATCGAAGCCCACATGCGCCACGTCGACCTGCGTCCGCAGCGCATCGGGCTTGCGGAGCAGCGTCACCACCTCGAGCGAGGCCGGGTTGCGGCTGGAGAGGTTGCGCTTGAGCCAGGACAGCGTGAGCCCGGAGTCGATGATGTCCTCGACGATGAGCACGTTGCGCCCGGCGATGTCCTTGTCCAGGTCCTTGAGGATGCGCACCACGCCCGAGGAGGAGGTGGAGGAGCCGTAGGAGGAGACGGCCATGAACTCCATCTGCGTGGGGATGGGCAGCGCCTGGGCGAGGTCGGTCATGAAGAAGATCGCGCCCTTCAGCACACCCACCAGCAGCAGGTCGCCCTCGGGAGCGCCAGCGGGAAACCGCTTGGCGATCAGCTCGGCCAGCTCGTCGACCTTCGCCTTGATCTGTTCCTCGGTGATCAGCACCGACGCGATGTCGTCCCCGTACACGTGCGCTGGTTTCCCTTCGCTGAAGTCCGATCGCGGCGCCGGCGTCACCGGATCATTATCGTGCAAACGCCAGGGTCAGCTTCCCATGTTCGCGCGTGGCAACCAACCGGGTCCCCGGCTTTCCGCCGCCGACGGCGACTCCGCCCTGCCCGCGCCACTCCGTGACCAGCGCATCGACGGCTCGTAAATTCTTGTCGGTCAACGCTTTTGCACCCCCGGCGAGCAGCCAGTGCCGAATGGCGCGCCGGCGCAGCGCCGCGGGCGCAGTGGCGAGCGTCTCGACGGACAGGGCGGAGCCATCACTCGCAACGGTCAGCAACTGTTCGGCAAGCGAATCGAGCACGGCGCCGTCGTCGCGCAGCTGTTCGGCGGTGCGGCCCAGCGCGGCCGCCACTCCGCCACCGAGAACCTCCTCCAGCAGCGGCAGCACCTCCGTGCGCAACCGGACGCGGGTGAATTCGGGCGCGTAGTTGTGCGGGTCGTCGTGTGCGCGCACCCCGAGCTCGGCGCACAGCCGCCGGGTCGCCGCCCGGCGCACGCCGAGCAGGGGGCGCCCCCACGGATCGGCGAATTCGGCCATGCCCTGGATCGATCGCGCACCGGAGCCGCGGGCCAGGCCCAGCAGTACGGTTTCGGCCTGGTCGTCGAGGGTGTGACCGAGCAGCACCGGCAGCCCGGCGCGGGCGCCGTCGAGCGCGGCGTACCGGGCCCGCCGTGCCGCCGCCTCCGGCCCGCCGTCGCCGGTCACCTCGACCGTGAGCACCCGGGCCGAGCGGCAGCCCAGCGCTTCGGCGACGGCGGCGGCCTCGGCGGCGGTCCGATCCGAACCCGCCTGCAGGCCGTGATCGACGATCAGGGCATCGACCACCTGGGCCTCGGCGACCGCGGCGGCGGTCAGGGCCACCGAATCGGCGCCGCCGGACAGCGCCACCGCGACGACGCCGGTCGGCGCGTAGCGAGCCAGCCAGTCCCGCAGGGCGTGCCGCAATTCCAACGCGGACGGTGTCTCGGGAAGCATCGGCCGATTCTGCGTCACCGCTGCCGCATCCGGCGGAAAATCCGCGCCCGGGGGCGTCGAGTCGGGCGGGCCCGGCGGCATGGTCAGCCCAGCACCCGGGCGATCCAGCGCTGCGGATCGGCGATCTCGTCGGTGCGCGGCAGGGTTTCGGCATCGGTCCACACGGTGTTGAACCGCTGCATGCCGACCGTGCCCACGACCTCGTCGACGAACGCCTTGCCGCGCACGTACTGGGCCACCTTGGCGTCCACCCCGAGCAACGCCCGCAGCAGCCGCTGCAGCGGATTGGCGGGGCGGCGACGACGCTGATCGAAGGCCTGCCGGATCTGCACGACCGAGGGGATCACCGCCGGACCGGCCGCGTCCATCACGTGGTCGGCGTGGCCCTCGAGCAGGGTGCCGAGCATCAGCAGGCGGTCCAGCGCCTCGCGCTGCGGCGGGGGCTGGGTCGCCCGCAGCAGACCGAGGACCCCGCGATTGGCGGGATCGTCGTCGTTACCCGGAGCCGCGCGGCGGCGCTCACGCACCTCGTCCAGCAGTCGCGACAGCATCTCGTCGAGCGGTTCGTCACCGACCTCGCCGAGCACCTCCACGTTGTGCTTCATGTAGTCGGCCAGCCACGGCGCCGAGGAGAACTGCACCCGGTGCGTCACCTCGTGCAGGCATACCCAGAGCCGGAAGTCGGCGGGCGATACTCCCAGTGCCCGCTCCACGGCGACGATATTGGGCGCCACCAGCAGCAGCGTGCCGTCGGGGCCGCTGAACGGGTCGTACTGGCCCAGGATCGCCGTGGACAGGAAGGCCAGCATCGCGCCCGCCTGCACGCCCGCCGGTTTGCCGGCGAAGCGGTTGCGCTCGCCCTCGGGGGCTCCGGTGAGTTCCGCCATCGAATCGGCGGCCGCGCGGATCCAGCCGGGCCGGTCGACGACGCGCGCCGCGGGCACGGGCCGATCGTCGGTCAGCAGGCTGACCTCTCGCACGGGGACCTCGGCGCGCGCGGAATCCGCGGCCAGCTCCTCGACCACCTGCTCGGCGGAGTACCGCGTGGTTCTGGGCCCGGCCGGGACCAGCGCGGACCCGGTGCGGGCGGCCAGCTGCCAGTCGATGGCACCGGCCAGCGCGGGGCGGCGGGGCTTGTGGGTCAGCTGACCGGTCGCGACGTCGACCACCACCTGTTCGGAACGTTCGGGGGCGCCTGCCCGGTCGTCTCGGGCCGCATCACCGGTGCCGGTCATAGTCATCCACCCGTCAGGAGCATCCACAGTTGCGCAGTGTGGCCGCGATGGCGTCCAATGCCGGCCGGCTCGCCTCGGGCGGCCGATCGTTCGACATCAGCGCGAAGGTCAGCACCCGGCCATCGCTGTCCAGCACATACCCTGCCAACGCGCTCGATACCGACAGAGTTCCGGTTTTCGCCCGGACCCAACCGGCGCCGCCGTGATCGCGCGGCGTGACGAATCGGTAGGCCAGCGAGCCGGTACCGGCCGCGACCGGCAGATAGTCCAGCAGCGGGGCCAGCGGGGAACCGGTCGCGCTCGATCCAGCGGTGTTGACCGTCGACGACGTGCCCGGCTGCTGTCCGGGCTGCGGGGCGGCCGCCTCCACCAGAATCCGGTCGAGCAGGCGCGCGGGGGTGCGGTCGTCGGTGGACAGCCCGCTGTTGTCGAGCATGGTCGTCCCGGTGGTGTCGAATCCGGCGGCGTTCAGCGCCGTCATCATGGCCGTGGCGGCGCCCGCGAAGGACTGCTCGTTGCCGGTGGCGGTCGCGATCTCACGGCCGATCGTCTCGGCGAGGACGTCATCGGAGTGGATCATCATCTCGCGCAGGCGATCCCGCATGGGCGCCGACTGCACCCGCGCGATCTCCGCCGCGCCCGGCGTCGCCCGGCCCAGCCGCACCTTGCCCGGATCCACCCCCAGCTCGGCCGCGAGACGGCGACCGGCGTCCAGCGCGGGAGTCGGTGTGCGCGGCGAATATTCGACCAGCGGATCCTTCCGGCCGCCGTCGATCATCACCGGCTCGATCGGCGCCCAGGAACCGCCCTCGATATCGGCCGGATCCCACCCCGACGGCCAGGCCGGTCCGGTGTAGACCGAGGTGTCCACCACGATCGTGTCGGCGGCGCGGCCGGACGCGCGAACCTGCGCCACCAGATCGGACAGCCGCGGCGCGTCCTTGTAATACCCCTTGCCGTCGGCCTGCGCGGTCAGCGTGGGATCGCCGCCAGCGACCAGCACCAGCTCGTTCGGGTTCGCCCCGGCCACCACCTTCGTCGTGACGCGCTTGTCGGGCGGCACCACCAGCAGGGCCGCGGCGGCGGTGAGCACCTTCGCGGTGGACGCCGGGATGACAGGCTTGCCCGGGTCGACGCCCCACAGCACGCTGCGGCTGTCCGGATCGCTCACCGACGCGGTGAACGCGCCGAGATCGGGGTTACCGGCCACCGGTCCGAGGGCGGCCGCCAGCCCCTGCGGGCTGGGTTCGGGCGCATTCGGCGAGGCCGGGGCCAGCTGCGGGAACGGCTTCACCGGCGCGGGCGGGGCGGCGATCCGCAGGCCGCCGTGCCGGAACTCCGCGGTCCACGGCCGCACGACGATCAGCACCGCGGCGACGGCCACCACCACGACGACCAGACCGGTGAGCACCCCGATCCACATATTGCGCCGCCGCCGGGCGGCCAACCCGCCGATGTTCCTGCTACCTCGACCTACCACGTGACCGCAGTCTCCCTAAATCACCTGTGACAGGGCCGCATCGCGCGTATTTCACGGGGCCCCGGTCCCTGCCGCACCCATGTGCCCGTCGACCACACTATCCTCACCTGGCTGGCGTTCCCCCGAACAAGCTGGCGAGTCGCCACCAAGCACAGAGGCACCAGACGAAGGAGATGACGTGGAGTTCGACGCCACCATCGAGATCCCCAAGGGTCAGCGCAACAAGTACGAGGTCGACCACGAGACCGGGCGGGTGCGGCTGGACCGCTACCTCTACACCCCGATGGTCTACCCGGCCGACTACGGCTACATCGAGAACAGCCTCGGCTCCGACGGCGATCCGCTGGACGTGCTGGTGCTGCTGCCGGAATCGGTGTTCCCGGGCGTGATCGTGGAGGCCCGCCCGGTGGGCGTGCTCCTGATGAGCGACGAGGCCGGCGGCGACGAGAAGATCATCGCGGTCCCCGCGGGCGACAAGCGCTGGGACCACATCCAGGATGTCGCCGATGTCCCGGAGTTCGAGCGCAAGGCCATCGAGCACTTCTTCGAGCACTACAAGGACCTGGAGCCGGGCAAGTGGGTCAAGGTCGAGGGCTGGGACGGCCGGGCCAAGGCCGAAACCCTGGTCGACGAGGCCTTCGCGCGGCTCAAGGAGCAGGGCGGGCACTGAACGGCGAACGCCCGGTGGGAGATTCGGTTTGCGAGGCGAATCTCCCACCGGGCGCTGCGATCGCGCCGCACACCGCAGACGCCACCGCCGACCCCCCGAACGACGATGCCGCACCGCACAGGCATGCGGACGCAACGGAATTCGCTCCTCCCGCCACGAGACACCAAGCCCCGCGGCCGAATTCCGTGCCTGGAACGCTAATCGGACGGCCCCGCCGAGCGCATCCCGCCATCCGCCCCGTTTCGCCAGCTCACCGCGGCGAGTGAGGCGGAAATGATGAAAAAATGACGTGTCTTGCTCCGGTTCGGGGGGAAATCTCAGCCGAACAGCATTCCGGCGAGACACAGAGCGTCAACCGAACAACATTCCGGCGGAGCTTGCGGAGCCGGAACGCTCGGCGAGCACCTCGTCCAGATGTTCGCGCAGAATCTCCACCACCGGCGCCTCGAGTTCCGCGTCGACGCGCTCGTGCACCAGGGCCGTTTCCTCCAGCTGTATCACGATCTCGGCCGTGCGGCGCAGCACTCGTCGGGCGTCCTCGATGCGACCCAGACCCTGCAGGACCAGCCCGTGCATCAGCATGGCCCGGCCGCGATGCAGCGGGCCCGCGGCGCGGGTGACGTTCTCCACCGCCTCGGCCGCGATCGGCTCCGCCTGCTCGAGCCGCCCGGCGAGCATGTACACGTGGGCGAGCCGGGCCAGGGCGAAGCCCACGCGCAGCCGCATCCCGCTGCGGCGCGCCGATTCCACCGCGCGCGTGCACAATTCGATCGCCCGGTCGTGCTCGCCCCGGAAGGCCAGCGCGGCGCCGAGTTCGTGCAGTGCCATCCCCTCCAGCGCCGCATTGCCGATCTGCTGCGCCAGATCCCGTCCGCGCTCGGCGCGTTCGACGGATTCCTCGATGCGCCCGGCGTCCGACAGCGTCTTGGCGGCATGGATGAGACAGGCGCATTCGGTGGCCGGATCGCCGACCCGGCGCGCCAGCCGGATGGCCCGGTCGGCGTGCGCGAGCGAGGCGGCGGCCTCCACACCCATCCGGGTGGAGCTGGCCAGCAACTGGGCCGCGAACGCCGTGAGCCGGGCGTTGCCCGCGGAATCGCTGCCCAGCGACAGCGCGATGCGCTGATGATCGCGCCCGGTGCGCATGCGGGCCAGCGCGTAGGTGAGCACGGAGCCGAGCGCCACCCGCACCCGGCACTCCAGGCCGCGGTCGCCCGCCCGCAGGGCCGCCTCCAGCAGGTCCTCCAGGGCCCGGGCCAGTTCCTGGGCGTTCGGCCCGCCGTCGATCAGTTCCGCCATGGCCCAGGCCAGGTCCGCGCCGAGCGCCAGGACGATGCCGTCGAGCCGGGCCGCCTGCCGCAGCAGCGCGACCAGGTTGCGGCGCTCGGCGTTGAGCCAGCACTGCGCGTCCGCACCGTCGGCGAACGATACGCCTTGCGCCCGTGTCGGTTTCAGATACTCCGGCAGCCGGGTACCCGGATTGCACACCGACACCACGTTTTTCATGGTGGCCAGGTAGAAGTCCAGCAGCCGCGGCAGGGCATCGAACTCGTCGACCGGCTCCAGCTCACGCGCGAACAACCGCAGCAGGTCGTGGTAGGTGTAGCGGCCGACGGCGGTGGAATCGAGCAGGCTCAGATCCACCAGTGACTCGCACAGGAACTCGGCCTCGTCGCGGTCGAGCCCCAGCACCGCGGCGGCGCCGGCGAGCGGCAGGTCCTCCACATCGGGCACCGCGAGCATGCGAAAGGCCTTGGCCTGCGCCGGTTCCAGCTGGTCGTAGCCGAGCCGGAAGACCGGGCCGACACCGAGATCGCCGGTGCGCAGCAGGCCCAGCCGCTGATGGGAGTCCGCCAGCCGCTCGGCGACCGCGGCGATGGTCCAGCGCGGCCGACCGGCCAGCCGCGCCCCGATGATCCGCACCGCCAGCGGTAACCGGCCGCAGGCGCGCACGACCGCGGCGGCGGCCTCGAGCTCGGCGTCGACGCGATCGGCCCCGACGATGCGGCCCAGCAGATCCAGCGCCTCCTCGGAGGACATCTCGTCGAGCCGGACACCGGCCGCCGCGGTCAGCTCGGGCAGGCCGGATCGGCTGGTGATCAGCACCGCCGATCCGGAGGTGCCCGGTATCAGCGGGACCACCTGCTCGGCGTCGCGGGCATTGTCGAGCACTACCAGCACCCGCTTGCCGTCGAGCCGACTGCGGAACTGGGCCGCCCGCTGCTGCGCGGTCGAGGCGATCTCCCCCTCCGGAACCCCCAGCGCGCGCAGGAAATCGCCCAGGGTGTCGGCGGCCGAGGTCCGGCGTTCGAATCCGTGCAGATCGACATGCAGCTGCCCGTCCGGAAAGTGCCCGCGGACCAGGTGCGCGACGTGTACGGCGAGGGTGCTCTTGCCGACCCCGCCCATGCCCGCGATGGCGCAGACCGGGACCGCGCCGCCGCTGCTGGTGAGCCGGTCGACCAGCCGCCGCACGCAGTCGGCGCGGCCGGTGAAGTCGGCGATATCGGCGGGCAACTGCGCGGCCCGGACGCGTTCGGCCGCCGTCGTGACGGGCCGCGGTGAGGCCACCTCGGCCCGCAGAATCCGCTGATGCAGATCGGTCAGGCGGGGGCCGGGCTCGAGTCCCAGCAACTCGACCAGGGTGTGGCGGGTATCGGCGAACACCTCGAGCGCCTCGGCCTGGCGGCCCGCGTGATAGAGCGCGGTCATCAACAGCTCGCGGGCCTTCTCCCGCAGGGGATGTTCGGCGGCCAGCGGCTGCAGTTCCGTGATCGCCTCGGCGTGGCGGCCCAGCCGCAGGTCCACCTCGAGCCGCTGCTCCAGCAGGCTCAGGCGGCGCTCGCAGAGCTGGGCCCGCAGCCGCTCGGCATGCGGGCCCGGCAGTCCGGACAGCGGCGTTCCGGCCCACAGTCCCAGTGCGGTCTGCAGCCGCTCCCGCGCCAGGTCGGCGGCGTCGGCGCGCTCGGCCTCGGTCGCGTACTGCTCGGCCAGTTCGACGTCGACCGCGGCCGGGGGCAGCCGCAGCGCGTAGCCGCCGGCGAATCCGACGAGGACCGTGGGCGCCACGCCTACCGCCCAGTCCGGTTCGAGCGTCTTGCGCAGATGCAGGATGTGGTTGCGCAGCGCACCGACCGCGCTCGCGGTGGCCCGATCGCCCCATACGTCGGCGACCAGATCGCCGACCGTCGCCGAGCGCCCGCGCCGCAGCAGCAGTGCCGCGAGCACGGCACGGCGCTGCTTGGGCCCGAGATCCAGCTGGTTCTCGCCGCGCCAAGCACGCACCTCACCCAGCACGGCAAACTTCAGCATCGGTCCTGTCCGAAACACGCGATCGTTGTGCAGTGACGGTAGACGATCGGCCCGACCAGGAATATGGGAAGTGGGCGCACATCACAAAAGATGACGCGTCACACCAGCTATTGCCCCTTGAACTCCGGCGACCGCTTCTCGAACACCGCCTGAATGGCCTCGGTGAGATCCTCCGACGGCAGGAACGCGGCGTTCCACGCCGAGACGTAGCGCAGCCCGTCGGCGACCCTGCCGGCCTTCGGCTGATCGAGCACGTCCTTGACGCCCTGCACCACCAGCGGCGGATTCGCGGCGATCTCGCGAGCCAGCTCGTGCGCGGCGGCGAGCACCGCGTCCTGATCCGGATGCACGTCGTTGACCAGGCCGATCTTCTCCGCGCGCGCGGCGTCGATGTCCTTGCCGGTATAGGCGAGTTCGCGCAGATGGCCCTCGCCGATGATGCCCGGCAGCCGATGCAGCGAGCCCACATCGGCGACGATCGCCACCTTGGCCTCCCGCAGGCTGAAGGTGGCCTCGGCGCTGGCCAGCCGAATATCGGCGGCGGCGATCAAATCGAGTCCCCCGCCGACGCACCAGCCGGAGATCGCCGCGACGACCGGTTTGCGGCACTCCGCGACGGCGGTCACCGCCGCCTGCAGGCGCCGAATATCGTTCAGGAAGGCGGTGCGCGGGCCCGCCAGGGCCTTGTCTGCCAGCAGCGGACCGAACAGCGGGCTCATCGCCTGCAGATCGAGGCCGTAGGAGAAGTGCTTACCCGCGCCGGTGAGCACGATCGCGCGCACCTCGGGGTCGGCATCGAGCTCACCGAAGATCAGCGGCAGCTCCCGCCAGAAGTCCGGGCCCATGGCGTTGCCCTTACCCGGGCCGATCAGCGTCACCTGCGCGACATGATCCTTGCTCTCGACTGTGAAAGCCGTCCAATCGGTCATTCGCCCAGCGTAGCGGCCCTGCCCGGGTCATGGCGCCACGCGTAACACCTGTGCTGAATCTGCTGCGGTGCAGTGGTTTACAAGGCATCATGAACACATCAGGATCGCCGCCCCGGGTTTCCCGGAGGCCACCATGTTGATGCACAAGGGCATCGGTCTGGATCGTTTCAACGCGCTCTCACGCAGGCGCGCGGTCCATGCCCTGTACGAATGCTGCTGCAACGTCACCTGGGCGGAGAAGATCGCCGACCAACGCCCCTACCCCGATCGAGCCGCCCTGTTCGCGACCGCCGAGGCCGAGCTGCTGGCGCTGTCCCGCGGCGATCTCGACCGAATCTGTGATTCCGGTACGCACCAGCAGATCCCGGATCGATCGGCGCAGGAACTGGCGCGAATCACCCGCGAGCGCATCGACCGCATGCTCGGCCCGGACGGCGGTTATTCCACCTTCTGAGGGGGCCCGCGACCACATCGCTCCGGTGCCGGTTCCGAGACCGGCCCGGCACACATGCCTCGCCGACCAACCATGCCCGGAATACTCCCGGCCCGGGAGACGTAGGTTGGGGGTGTGAGCGAGTTCGGGAAGCAACCATCGGCACAGCGCGCGGCGCCTCCGGCGGGCGCGGACGAGGTGCCCGACGACCTGAGCGGGATCACCTCGACCCAGTACCGCGCCGCCATGCGCCACTACCCGGCCGGTGTCACCATCGTCACACTGGGAGCGGACAAGGGGCCGGTGGGGTTCACCGCGACCTCGTTCGCGTCGCTGTCGGCGGACCCGCCGCTGATCTCGTTCAACATCGCGCACACCTCGTCGAGCATCGAGGCCATGCTGGCCGCCGACTCCCTGGTGGTGCACTTCCTCGGCGAACATCAGCGGCATCTGGCGCAGCGGTTCTCCCGGACCGCGGAGGAACGCTTCGCCGACAGGTCGCTGTGGACGCGACTCGACACCGGCGAGCCGATCCTGCACGGCACCCCGATCTGGGTGCGCGCGACCGTGCACCGGCTCATCCCCATCGGCGATCACACGCTGGTCGTGGGGCTGGTCACCCGGGTCCACGACAACACCGGCGACGAACCCATCGCCGCTCCGCTGCTGTACTACAACGGCGTCTACCATCGGCCGAGGGGCCTCGACTGACGCCCAATCGCCATGCGCCACAACGAAGTCGCGCTCGGACTTCCGCCGCTGAAGTACCGAGACCCGCTCAGGTCGCCGACGCAGCTGTCCCGATGCCGAGCGCCGCGAGCACGCCCGCGCTGATCTGCTCCAGCCGATCGCGCACCCGGGGGCGTCGCAGCAGCGCGACCGCGCGGGCGGCCGCCGCCGCCAGCAAGACCATTTCGATTGCGGCGATGGTGGATTCGATCGCGCCCAGGGTGAGCGCGTTGGCGAAGGTGACCTCCGTCAGGAACTGCGGTAGCACCGCCAGATAGAACAAGCCCACCTTCGGGTTGAACAGGCACGACACGAGGCCCGCAACGAAGGCCGAGCGCACCGCGGCCGCGCGCGGCGGAGCCGACCCCGGCTCGACGCCTCCGGTACCCGCGGCCCGCTTTCGCCGATGCTCGACCAGTGTCCGAATTCCCAAGTACACCAGGTAGATTCCGCCGATCACCTTCATCACGCGATAGGCGGTCGCGGACTGTTCGAGCAGCGCGGCCACCCCGGCCGCCACCACCACCGCCCAGACGATGCCGCCCAGCGCGGACCCCAGAGCGGCGGCGATTCCCGGCCGCCTGCCGGCGATCGAGAAACGCAGCACGAGAAAGGTGTCGGGGCCGGGCGTGAGGGCAAGCAGAACACAGAGCCCGATGAAACCCAGCAGCAGGGAGACGCTCACCCACACCATGACAGCGCAGGTCAACGCCGATGACAACCCGTTTTCACCCCCGCCGGTGAGAACGCGGCGGCTTGACAAGATCGGCCCGCTTCTGCCAATCTCGGCGACAGGTCATGAGTGCCAGCGTCAAGCCCCGGCTTGCTGGCCGGCAACCCTCCTCCGCGGTGGGGTGCTCCGGGTGACGACCGGGCCGCTGTCCGACCGGACACGGCAAGCGCGGACTCCTGTCATCTTTCGCTGCGGAGTCCCGGAGCCGAAGGATGATGTGATGACCGCGATTCTCGACAACACCTGTGCGCCGGTGGCCCGTGTCTCCGGATGCGATCTGCGAGTTCCGTTGGTACAGGGCGGAACTCGCACGTACGCCAATTTCGACTACGCCGCCAGCGCCCCGGCGCTGGCGCAGGTCACCGACCGGGTGACCGAGCTGCTGCCGTTCTACGCCAGCGTGCACCGCGGCGCCGGCTACGCCTCCCGCATCTCCACCGACTGCTACGAGGCGGGGCGGGATTCGGTGTCGCGCCTGCTCAATTGCGCCGACGATCAGGTGGTCGTCTTCACCCGCAACACCACCGATTCGCTGAACCTGCTGGCCTCCTGCGTCCCCGGGGACACCGTGGCGCTCGACATCGAACACCACGCCAATTTCCTGCCGTGGACCCGGCACGGCCGCCGCGTGGTGCGCGCCGCCGACACCATCGAGGAGACGATCCGCCGCCTGGTCGCCGAACTGTGCACCAAACCCGCTGCGCTGCTTGCGATCACGGGCGCCTCGAACGTAACCGGCGAGGTGCTGCCGCTGCAGCGGCTGGCCACCATCGCGCATCAGTGCGGCGCCCGCATCCTGGTCGACGCCGCGCAGCTCGCACCGCACCGCCGCATCGATCTGCGGGCCACCGGCATCGACTACCTGGCCTTCTCCGGACACAAGCTGTACGCGCCGTTCGGCACGGGTGTGCTGGTCGGTCGCCGCGACTGGCTGGACGCCGCCGAGCCGTACCTGGCGGGTGGCGGCGCGGTCAAGGAGGTCACCACCGGCGGCGCGCAGTGGGCATCGGCCCCGCAGCGGCATGAGGCGGGCTCGCCGAACGTGCTCGGTGTGGCCGCCCTGGCCGCTGCCTGCGACGCGCTGAGCGCGCTGGACGAGCGGGTCGTCGCCGAGCACGAGCGCGGCCTGGCCGAACGGCTCCGCACTGGCCTGAAAACCGTTGCGGGAGTGAATTTCCTGCGCATCTGGTCGGACAGCTCCGACGGCGTCGGCATCGTCGCGTTCACCCTCGAGGGCTTCGAGCCGGGCCGAGTGGCCGCGTACCTGTCGGCCGAACACGGCATCGGCGTGCGCGACGGCCGGTTCTGCGCCCACCCGCTGCTGTCGCGACTCGGGGTCGACGGCGCTCTCCGCGCCAGCATCGGCCTCGGCACCACCGCCGCCGATGTCGACCGCCTGATCGACGCGGTGGCCGCGCTCGTCGAACACGGCCCTGGCTGGGCCTACGCCTGCACGGACGGTCAGTGGAATCCGACCCCGGAAACCCGCCCACGCCTCGCTCCGGGAGCCACCCCGGGCGCCGCCCCCTGCACCTTCTGAACTCACCGCCTCGTCGGCCCCCCACCCCGCCCGTCCCGAAAAACTACGCACCCCTTGTTGGTTCACGCACACCGCGCAGCAGCTGAAACCAGTGCGGGAACACGGGCGGGGTGCGGGAATCGGGCGGGGGTTCAGGGCACGAGGTAGCGCTCGGCGAGCTGTTCGACCAGTGGGTCGTCGTCGGCGACCGCCTCCAGCGCCTCCAGATCGTTCTCGACCGAGATCTGGCGGGGGTCGTCCTGCTCCGGGTCCGGGGAGCCGTCCTCGTTCAGCTGCCGCAGCATCTTCTCGCGCACTCTTGCCTTCAGCGAATCACCCATACCGTCAGCATGCCCAGTTTGCGGCGGTTGCCCCAGCGACCACGCCGCGACGATCAGACGGGCGCCAGCCACGTCCCCCACGGGGTGTTGCGGAGAACCGTGAACGCCGTGAGTGCCGCCAGAATTATCCACAGCCTGGTCCGGCCGATCGCGAAGGGGAACGGCCGTCCGTCCTGTCCGCGCCAGCGGCGCAGCACCCAACTTCCCCACCACACCGCGAAGCCGACCAGCAGCGGCACCAGCAGCACATTGCTGTGCACGGCGTCGAGGAACCGGCCGTCGGTGAGGTTGTGCATGCCTCGCAGACCCCCGCAGCCCGGACACCACCACCCGGTCAGCTCGTAGAACGGGCAGATGCTGTAGGACCCCGGCACGTGCGGATCCCGGAAATGCAGCAGGGCGACAACCGCCGCGACCCCGCCCGCCACCATGGCGGGCTGCCCGAGAGACCGCCAGCCCGCGCGGGTTTCGGGCGGCTGCACGTGCGCGATATCCACAGTCGTCCACGGTAGCCGCCGTGGACTGCGATCCGCCAGGTCAGTCCGGCTGCGCGAACCGCAGTTCGTTGCCGAACGGGTCGGTGACCGAGAATCCGGGCCCGCCGGGACCGTCCTCCGGCGCGCCCGGCCGGGCGTAGCCGTACTCCTTCGCCGCCAGTTCGGTATGCCAGCCGTGGACATCGTCCACAGCGATCCACACCACCGTGCCCGGTGTGCCGTCGCCGTGGTGCTCACTCACATGGATCACCGCCGCGGACCGGGACAGCTGTGCATACAGCGGCAGCCCGGGCTCGAAGCGATGCTCCCAGTCCAGGGTGAAACCGAGGTACTCGCAATAGAACTCGAGAGCCTTGGGAACGTCGAAGATGCGCAGCACCGGAATGGGTGCGGCGAGCCGCGTCGAGTCGGTCATGGCCCGATGATGCCAGGCACGTCCGACAGCCTCCGCCGGTCGCGGCGGCGCCGCCCGTATACGCCCGCTATCGCGAGACAGTCCGTTCGACGATCGGCGCGGTGAGTGTGCCCGCGAGCATGTCGACGATCTCGTCCCACGCCGTCTGGTCATCGGCCGCCACCCGGCCCGATTCGACCGCCCGTTCGTGATCGGCGAGCAAGGCGAACAGCACCGTCGGCAGTGATCGCATGCGGCGGTGTCGCAGACGTTCCGGCAGTTCGGGCAGTCCACGCTCGAGCCCCCGCATGATCAACCGCACCGAAGTGCGTTGCTCGCTACCGAGATTCGCCGCATCCGTCACCGCCGCATGCGTGCGAATCTGCTCGAGGAACCGGGCGTAATGATCGATCCCGTATCGCGCGCTCAGCTCCAGCATCGGAATCACCAATGCCTCCAGCAGTCCGTGTACGGACTCCCCGATATTCGAACCCGCTTGTTCCGCAAGCAATTCCAGTCGGCGCACCTCGAGCGTCGCCAGCCGATGCTCCACCACCGCCGTGATGAGCCCGTCCCGGGATCCGAAGTGGTACTGGATCGCGGAGTTGTTGCGCTGCCCGGCCGCCGCCGCGATATCCCGCAGCGGCACGGCCTGGCCGCGCTCGGCGATCAGGCGTTCCGCCGCCAGGATGAGCCGCTCTCGTGCGGTTGCCGTCTCCACAGTGGGACTGTAGCGCCTCACCAGGGTTTTAAGAAACAATCCTTGACAGTTAAGCGCCAGTTCTTAACACTCCGTGTGACGGCCCTCACGAACGAGCGGCCGACGGTAGGCCCCGGACCGCCTTCCACAGCACGCGCCGAATCTCAGGTCCGGAGGAGGAGCTCCGATGATCCTGGACAATTTCCGCCTGGACGGCCGGGTCGCCGTCGTCACCGGCGCGGGCCGCGGCATCGGCGCCGCCACCGCGCTCGCCCTGGCCGAGGCGGGCGCCGACGTCGCCATCGCCTCCCGCACCGCCGCTCAGCTGGACGAGGTGGCGGGCAAGATCCGCGCCCTCGGCCGCCGGGTGATCACGGTCCCCTGCGATCTGTCCGACCTCTCGGCCGTCACCGCATTCGCCGATGCGGCGGCGTCCGAACTCGGCCGCATCGACATCGTGGTCAACAACGTGGGCGGCACCCTGCCGAACACATTCATGACCACGACGCCCGAATTCCTCGAAGAGGCCTTCCGATTCAACGTGTCCACCGCGCACGCGCTGACACAGGCCGCCGTACCGCACATGCTCGCCGGGGACGGCGGCTCGGTCGTGAACATCTCGTCCATGATGGGCCGGTCCGCGGGCCGCGGCTTCCTCGCCTACGGCACCGCGAAGGCGGCGCTCGCCCACTGGACCCGTTTGGCCGCAACGGATCTGGCCCCGCGCATCCGGGTCAACGCCATCGCGGTGGGTTCGGTCCTGACCTCCGCGTTGGAAGTCGTTGCGCAGCAACCGGAAATCAAGCAGCGCATGGAGGCGGATACACCGCTGCACCGACTCGGCGAACCATGGGAGATCGCCGCGGCCATCGTCTATCTCAGCTCGCGCGCCGGTGGATACATCACCGGCAAGATACTCGAGGTCGACGGCGGCATCGAAAGCCCGAATCTCGAACTGGGACTTCCGGATCTGTGAGGAGATCACGATGACCTATCGCGTAGTGCAGTGGAGCACAGGCAATGTCGGGCGCTGGGCGCTGCGGTCCATCGTCGCCCGGCCCGAACTGGAACTGGTCGGCGTCTGGGTCTCCGGCCCGGACAAGGCGGGCAAGGATGCCGCCGAACTCGCCGGACTGGACGAGCCGACAGGGGTGCTGGCCACCAACGACGCGCAGGCGCTGCTGGCATTGGAGCCCGACTGCATCGTGCACACGGCCATGGCCGACGACCGGCTGATGGAGGCGGTCGAGGACCTGAAGATGTTCCTGCGGGCGGGCATCAACGTCGTGTCCAGCAGTCCGGTGTTTCTCCAATTCCCGTACGGCACAGTGCCTTCGGAAATGATCGATCCGGTCGTCGCGGCCGCCGAGGAGGGCGGTGCGTCGCTGTGGGTCAACGGGATCGACCCCGGCTGGGCCAACGATTGGCTGCCGCTGCTGCTGACCAGCGGCTGCGAGCGCATCGACAAGGTCACCTGCTCGGAGCTGATGGACTACTCCACCTACGACAACCCGAAGGTGCTGTTCGAGATCATGGGCTTCGGCCGCGACCTCGACGACCTGCCGCTGCTGTTGCAGCCGGGCGTGCTGACCCTCGCGTGGGGCAGCGTGGTGCGACAGCTCGCCGCCGCCCTGGACGTCGAACTGGATGAGGTGACACAGCATTTCGAGCGTCTTCCGGCGCCGGAGCCGCTCGAGGTCGCGGGCCACTCCATCGCCGCCGGTACCGCTGCGGCACTGCGCTTCAAGGTCAGCGGAAACCGTTCCGGCCGTGAGGTTTTCGTCCTGGAGCACATCACCCGCCTACACCCGTCGCTCGCCCCGCAGTGGCCGCAACCGACCGGAAAGGGTTGCTACCGAGTCGAAATCGAGGGCGAACCGGACTACCAGCTGGACCTCCAGCTCTACAGCGACGGCGACCACGCCAAGGCGGGCCTGGTCGGCACGGCCGCCCGTCTGGTCAGTACGGTCCCGGCGGTCGTGGCCGCCCGCCCCGGACTGCTGACCGCCGTCGACCTGCCGCTCACGACAGGTCGCGGTCTGGTCCGCTGACGCTGCGCCCGCGCCTCACCCTCGGTTCCAGAAACCGTCGTGTACGGCGCGGGCCTCCGGCAGGTCGACCGGCCCGACGACGGGCAGGGGACGCTGTCCGGCGGCGAAAACCCGACGGCAGGGCAACGCCATGGTCGGGTTCTCCAGGTCGGCGCCGGTCAACGCCAGCAGTTGGTCCTCGCCCAGGGCATAGACGACGCGTCCGATGCCGCCCCAGTAGATGGCGCCCGAACACATGGCACACGGTTCGGTACTGGTGTAAAGCGTGCAGGTCAGCAGGAACTTCGGGTCGTACGCGGCCGAGGCCGCCCGCACGAGGTTGGTCTCGGCATGGCCGGTGGCATCACGCCCGGTCACCACACTGTTCTCGGCCTCGAGAAGCACCCGCCCATCGGGGCCCGCGAGCACGGCGCCGAACGGATGGTTCCCGTTCTTACGCGATCGCACCGCAACGCCGACGGTCGCGCGCAGATGCTCGATGTCCTGGTCGGTCGGGCCGTCGGCCGTGGTGCTCATGCAGAAGCCTCCTTATCGCGCGGAGTCTGCATTATGTCGATCAGCGATCCGGGTTCACCGCCCGGGGCGGGTGTCCGATGAGCGGGATCGGCCGTCGTAGATCGACCATGATCCCCACGGGAAATTCGCGTTCGCGCTCCAGGACCGGCCCCAGTTCCGGCACGCTGATCGAGATCGTCACGGTGCAGTCACCCGGCCCGAGCGCGACCAGCATGCCGTCGCGAACCGTCGCCGTGAGCGGCCGGAGCAGCACCGTGCCGTTCAGCTCGACTTCGAACTCGCCCACCCGATTGCCGTCGACGGTGAGATCCAGACGGGGACAGTAGGTCTGGGTGATTTCGTGCTCGTACAACTCGACCTGTTCGACACCGCCCGAACTGGTTCGCATCGCCGCATCGCGGAGCTGTTCGTAACGCCGCCATCCGGCGACTGTCACGCCGCCGATGTCGACTGCGAGCAAACCGTCTACCGCCCTGGCGATTTCACGCAGCGCCGTCGACTGCAGCATCGCCGAGGCCGCGGGGACTCGCCGGAACGCCAGCCTTTCGACACCGTTCTCGCGAAGGCGCTCGGCCAATTCGCTCTCGACGACCTCGCGCGCGGCATACCCGAACAGCACCGCGCGGGCCGTGATCGATGGTGTATTCGTCATCGCGGAATCTCCCTCACTCGTATCCGCGGCTCACCTGTATGCACCCGGATTCGAACGACCGGGCCGGTAGGCCGGGTGAGCTCGCGGACCTGGATCGACGGGCTCGTATCGGCGACGACCCGCACGCGCACCCGCTGCGGGCCGGGATCATGGTGCTCCGCCCGCGTCGCGTCGGGCGCACGCTTACGCCGCCGCAGTACGAGCGTCGCCACGACGACGGCCAGCAGGAACGCGATGATCGCGAGCACCGTGCCGATCTTGTTGTCCCGCTTCGGTTCACCGTCCGACTGCGCCGCGAGCGACGGTTGCCCGCCGGTTGTTTCAGAGACGGTCGGCGGGGTCGTGACCCGGTCGGTCGTCGGTTTCGGCTTGGTGGTCGTAGGTTCGGTGGTCGATACGAACGGCGCAACGATCTTGATGCTCCGACTCGCCGAATAGCCGCTGCACGCAGCGCTGACCGAGTACGACCCGGGTTCGACCTGATCGTCCACGGGAACGGACCGCGTGAACGAACCCCCATCGACGTTCGCGGACAGCACCGCACCGGACCAGCTCGCCGATACCTGGATCGTGACGCAGGGCCAATAGTCTCCGGAGACCTCGACGTCCGTACCCCGTTCGACGGAGGGCGGCACGCTGAGGACGGGATCCGGCTCGGGACAGGTTTCCCCGCCCGTCTCCCCGACGGCCGACATCGTCGTAGGGCAGGACCCCACCTGCCCGGTCGGCGGCACCGAACCTGTCGTGGGCGCACCCGCCGCAATCGGCATCGCCATCCCACCGAGCACCCCGCCCGCTGCCACCGCAACAAGCACCGCCCGCGCCCCGCGTCTCATGACTACCTCTCCGAAACGCGAACCGCCGAGCATCGGCCCGCGCCACAGCACCGAGAATCCCCCCGCCATACCCGTCCCACACGAGTAACCCGCTACCTGTTTCCACGCCCCGACCTGCGCAGAACGATGAAATTCCTGCCGTAGAAGGATGTTCGGCGGGCCGCGCACTCCTAGCCTGGTCGAATGGTCACCACGAACGGCTCGCTGCCGTCCTACTTCCCGAAGTGGATGGACCGAGCAGGAGAGCGGTATCTGAATCCCTGCATGCGGCGGGTCGCCCCCTCACTGCCTGGCTATGCCGTGATCGAGCACGTCGGCCGGAAATCCGGCAAACGATACGAAACCCCTGTCAGCGTCTTCCGCAACGGCCGACTGTTCGCGGTGGTCCTGCTCCATGGCGAGACCAACTGGGCAAGAAACGTAATCGCGGCCGGACAGGCCCAGCTCCGCTACCGCGGAGGCACTGTCACCCTGCGCAATCCCCGCGTCCTCCAACCCCACCAAGCCACCACGGACGTGCCACGCATCGCGCAGCTCGCCAACCGAGCAGCGGGAATAATCGCCTTCGACACCACCTGAACCTGCTGGCTAACCGGCCCGGAAACCGCAGCCCGGACCGGCAGACAAGACCGATCCCGGGTTTGGAGCCGCCTAGGAGAATCGAACTCCTGACCTTTTCATTACGAGTGAAGCGCTCTACCGACTGAGCTAAGGCGGCGTGCCTTTCGGCCACGCGAGTCTATCGAATCGGGGGCGGATTACGAAAACGGGTGGTCGCGGTCACGTGGTCAGGGGGTGCGGGCGGCGATCAGGCCCGCGACCATGGCGGCGACGGCGAAGCGGGGTTTGACGTTCTGGTCCAGGGCCTCGCGGCAGTCCAGGACGGCCTCGATCGAGCGGAGCAGGCCCTCGGGGCGGACCTCGGTCGCCAGGTCGCGGATCTGGTCGGGGAGATCGGGGTGGGTGAGGGTGACTCCGGCCGCCGGGGCGGGTTTCGCCGCGCCGAATCGGACCGCCAGTGCGTCCCGGTACAGCCCGGCGACGTCGATCAGGGCGCGGTCGAGCGAATCGCGGCTGGTGCGGGTGGCGCGCGACTTCTGCCGGCGCTCCAGGTCCTTCAGGACACCGGCCGAACCCCGCGTCGCCGAGGCGGCGCCCTTGCCGGTACCGCCGGCGCCCAGTGCGGTCGCCAACTCCTCGCGCTCGCGCTCGTCGCGGGCGGCGCTGACTTGTTTGGCCTCTTCCTCGGCCGTCTTCACCAGTTCGTCGGCGGCCGCGTAGGCCGCGGCCGGGCGCGCCGTCGCCGACACCAGCGCCAGCGCGCGCCGACGGCGAGCCT
>NZ_BDBV01000050.1 GCF_001613165.1 Nocardia mexicana NBRC 108244 | reverse complement strand
GCGCCGCCGTCGGCGCCGGAGTGGGCGCGCTCAACGGCGTCCTGGCGCCCGCCACCCAGGCCGACGATGCCGCGAGCGGCGTCGCGGAGGACGACGCGACGGTCGGCGCGCTGAACGATGTGGCCGCCCCCGGCGGAGAGACTCGGACCGTGGAGCCAGCAATCACGTAGTGATCAGTGCTCATGGAAGAGCCGGGGCCGTCATCAATGGCTCCGGCTCTTCGCTTTGTCCCCCTTGGTGATTCGTCCCAATTCAGCTATGCCATGGCTATGCCGAACCTTCCGGCGAGTCGCGGGTTCGACCAATCCACCCACGCCGCGGATCCGAATGTTGATCGTCGATACTCGCCGGAAGAAAGGTCGCTATGGCCGCAGGCAAACATAGAGCGCCGAATCCGCATCGCCACCGGGTGGGCAACGCCGTCGCGGCGGGTGCGATCCCCCTAGTGCTGGCGGTCGTCGGAACCGGGACCGCCAACGCCGCACCCGCCGAGCCGAGCCCGGCGACGCACCAGGACCAAGCGCCGCAGTGGCCGGCCAGTGAGGCGCCCAACGTCCAGCCCTACGAGGGCCTGAACATCCCCGACAGCACGCTCAGCTCGCTGCAGACCGCCCGGTCGATGCCCGACAAGAACTATCTGGCACCGGTCGGCGTGCTGCACGCACCCGCTCCGGTGCCGCCGGTACCGCCGATCGCACCGCCGCCGGGCAAGTTCCGCTTCGGCGACGTTCAGGTCGACGCACCGGGCTTCATCGACCGCGAGCAGGCCATCCAGATCAACGACAACGCCGCCCAGGCCGAGGCGAACCTGGCGACGTTCCTGGATTCGGTCGGCATGGAGCGCAGCCGCTCCGACCGCATCGCGGGCCAGACCGTCGGTTCCGCCGCGGTGGGTGCGCTCGCCGGCGCCGCCACGGCGGCCCCGTTCGCGTTGACCTCCGGACTGGTCGGCGGCGCGGTCGGGCTCGTGGTCGGCCTGCCGTTCGTGCCGGTCGGCGTCGTCGCGGGGCCCGCACTGGGTGCGGCGTTCGGCGCGGGTGTCATCACCGTGCCGGCGGCCGCCATCGGCGCGGCCGCGGGTGCCGCGGTCGGCGCGGTCAACTCGTTCAACGCACCACCGCGCGTCGTCGGCGACTGATCTCCGCGAGCGCACGGGGCGGGGACCGGCCGACGACGCCCGCTTCCCGCCCCGAACCCGGGCGCGGCAACGACCGCATTCCGGTACAGCCCTCCGTATTTCCGGCTAGTGGCCGCAGCCGGTCGCCTCCTCGACCGGACAGCAGGCCTCCTGCGGCGGTGCGTCCAACCGGCAGAAGCACGACACGCGCAGTTCCGGATCGGCGCGGGCCAGGGCCAAGTCGAGGCGGTGCTGCGCGCGCGCCGCATCGTCGTGGCGGGCGAGCCGGTGCAGGCACTCCACGTAGCCGAGCAGACTCCAGACATTGTCCCGGTGCACGGCCGCACGCGTGGCGGCGGGCGCCAGCCCCAGATCGGTCTCGTAGACCTCGAGCGCCTCCGCCACCCGGCCCTGTTCGAGCAGCAGCGCGCCCAGGGCATGACGTGGCGGCTGCATCCAGCCCCACGGTTCGTCGTACGGCAGGATGTCGTTGAGTTCGACCGCCGCCCGCAGATGGGTGAAGGCGCTGTCGAATTCGCCGTTCCGATAGTCGATTTCGCCCGCCAGCATGCGCGCGGCGATACCGAGGATGTCGGTGTAGCGGTTGTTGAAGAACTTGCGCCGCACGGGAATCCGCGCGAGGGCCTGCTCGAACCGCTTCCTGTCCTCCGCGGCCAGGTCGGTCCGGCCGAGCACGGCGTGCGCGACGCCCTTGGCATAGTGCAGCGTCGCCGTCGTGATCAGGTACAGCTCGGGATCGTCCGGGAACGGTTCGTCGAGGATCTCCCGCCACTTCCCGAACCTGACCAGGACGTGCAGCTTCATGGGCACGAAACCCTCGAGCCAGTCGGCCATCGGCGGCGTCGCCGTCCGCAGCAGCTCCTCGGGGATGGTGTCGGCCATCTCCACCGCCGCCCGCAGCGCGGGCTCGTACTGCCCGAGCAGCATGGCCGCGTACAGCTTCAGGTGATAGTCGTGGCAGCGCGAATGGGTGTAGAAGTTGAAGGCCCCCTCCCGCTCCACGTATCGGCGGTCGGCGGCGATCGCGCGGTCGTTGGCGACCACGGCCGCATGGTAGTCACCGCACAGGATGTCGATATGCGACGGCATGTGCAGGAAGTGCCCCGCATCCGGTGCCGCCTCGCGCAGCGCGTCGGCCTCGCGCAGCGCGCGCTCGGGGTGCGGCGACATCTCCATCGCATGGATGTAGAGGTGCAGCACGCCGGGGTTCGGTGGGTCGGCCTGCGTGTCGAGCCGCAGCGCATGCTCCAGTACCGCAACCGTTTCCAGCGTATCGGCGCCCTCGGCGGGCACGCCGCCGTCGAGATCCCACAGGTCCCACGGCGTGCGGTTCATCATGGCCTCCGCGAACAGCACGCAGACGTCGAGATCGTCGGGGAATTCGGCGTACACCGCGCGCATGGCCGTCGCGTAGGCGTCCTCCCACGCCCGGAAGACGTCCCGGGACGGATCCGAAACGACCGGATAGCGCTGTGCCAGGGCGCGTATCAGCGCACGTTCGACCGGTGTCGCGGCGGCCGCGAGCCCGACCGCCGTATCGATCGCCGCGCGGATGTCCGCCAGCGTGTCGGTCAGTTCGCCCGCGGTGAAGTCGTCCCACGGCCGGTTGTAATAGGGGCCGTACGCGTAGGCGATCCCCCAGTGGGCCATGGCACAGCCGGGGTCGTGCTCCACCGCGCGGCGGAAACACCGCACGGACTCTTCGTAATTGAACGCGTAGCGCCACAGCAGCCCGCGATCGAACCAGACCTGCGCCCGGGGCGAGTCGGTGGTGACGGCACGGGAATACCCGCCGAGATCGTAATAGTCGTCCATCGGCTCAGTTCAATCCTTCGGGAAGCGCAGGCCGCCATCGTATCCCGGGCACACGAGGCGGCACCGGCACATCAGGCCGCCGAATCCCGCAGCGGTAGCGGATCGGCCGACTCCGCCGACAGGCGCCGTCCCACCCAGGTGTAGAGCGAGCCACCGGCCGCCAGGGGCAGCAGTGCCGCATCCAATCCGAGTGTTCCCGAAGGTCTTTCGTCCGGATAGGTGAGCACGCTCGACAACGCCCGCGGCGCCGAGAGCGCGTCGTCGGTGACGGCACCGGCGCCCAGCGCGAGGCGGTGGCGCAGCAGCGGGACGTCGTCGATGTCGGCGACCAGGTCGCCTCGCCACCCGCCGATATCCTCACCCGTGCGGCCGATCTGCACCCGCTCTCGCATCCGCACGCGGGCGTCGTCGGCCAGCGCGACGGTGGTGATCGTCTCGTGCTCGGCCCCGCCCGCGACCACGGTGGGCTCGGGGTCGAAATCCAGCTCGGCGCCCGACCCCACCTCGAGGTGCCAGTGCGCCACCGATTTTCGCGTCCGCAGCCCGGGTAGCGCGATCGTCGCCGCCACCGAGCGCACCGACAGCCGGGCGCCCGGCTCCACCACGATCGCGATATCGAGCTCGTCGCCGCCCAGCGGCGTGGCGGCCGTGCCGATCAGGTGCACGGTGGCCGGGCCGGTGCACCGCGCCGACAACCCGCCGGTGGCGTGGATGTGCGGCAGCGCCCCGGCCCGGGCCCGGATCCGCAGTTCAGTGCGCAACCGCGGCGGCGTCCTGTGCGGCCGCGGCGCGCAGCTGTTCGCGCACCCAGTTCAGCACCGGGGTGGCGGCCGGATCGTCGGTCAGCGAGGAGAACACGAACGGGCGGCCCTCCCGCACGGCGGTGGAATCCCGGTCCATCACACCGAGATCCGCGCCGACCTGCGGCGCGAGATCGGTCTTGTTGATCACCAGCAGGTCGGAGAACGTGACGCCGGGACCGCCCTTGCGCGGCACCTTGTCGCCACCGGCGACGTCGACCACGAAGATCTGCGCGTCGATCAGGCCGGAGGAGAACGTCGCGGTCAGGTTGTCGCCGCCGGACTCCACCAGGATCAGGTCCAGCGGCGGATTCGCCTCGATCAGGTCGTCGATCGCGTCGAGGTTGGCGGTGATGTCGTCACGGATCGCGGTGTGCGGGCACCCGCCGGTCTGCACCGCGGTGATCCGCGCGTCCGGCAGCACGGCGTGACGGCGCAGGAAGTCGGCGTCCTCGGTGGTGTAGATGTCGTTGGTCAGCACGGCCAGCGACAGCTCCTCGCGCAACTGCCGGCACAGCGCCGCCACCAGGGCGGTCTTGCCCGATCCCACGGGACCACCGACGCCGATCCGCAGCGGCTCGCCCGGGGTGCGCTCCCGCTTCGGGCGGTCGTGACCGTGGTCGTGCGGTTCACCGTCGATCAGATGTGGTGGCATGGTCACTCCTTTCCGACCCATCCTGACCGACCCGTGTAAACCCCGTGTTACCCGCCTCCCGGCAACCCCGCGGCCGCTCAGGAAGCGAACAGCGGCATCTCGCGCCGGAGGTGCCGCTCGGCGAGCACGTCCTGTAGTGGGTCGGACAGCGCCGCAAGGCCTTTCACGGCTTCCGCCGCGGTCCGATCGCAGGATTCGGCGAGCCGGATGGTGCAGGCCGCCACGGCCGCCGGGTCCAGGGCCAGCAGCCGCTGCGCCGCGGTCGCGGCACCCGTCATGGTTGTGTACACGACGACCCCGGCGATCTCGTCGGGCGTCGCCCCCGCCACGGTGCCCACCACACCGAACACCGTCGACAGGTGCGGTCGGGTGCCGAGCGCGGACCAGTCGCCGCCTGGCCATACCTGCTTCGCCAAGCGCAGCAGCCCTCTCCCCTGGGCTCGCGAGGCCGTGCGCGCGGCGGGCGCCGGGGTGCGCGCGTCGGCTTCCAGCTCCGCGCGTCCCGGCGTCAGTTCCCCGCCGCACACCGCGGCGGCCAGCGATGCGGACACCAGGCCCGAGGTGCGAATCCGCCGCAGCAGGTAGGCCTCCACCGACGCCACGTCGCGCAGCAGCCCGGACGAGATCGCCTCCTCGACCCCGCCGGAATGCACATGCCCCCCGATGGGCAGCCGCGAGTCGGCCAGCGTCAGCAATACCGCCAGACTCATCGCCGCACTTCCCGCTCTCGCACTCCCCGATCCTATGCACCCGGCGGCGCCGGGATCCACGGCGGCACGAGTCGCACCGGACCACGGTGGCCCAGCGCACAGGCCGGGCGATTGACCTGAACCCAAGTGAAGGTTGCAGGATGATGCCCATGCATGCGATTCGACTGCACGAGTTCGGCCCCGCCGAGAACCTGCGCTACGAGACCCTCGAGGATCCGGAGCCGGGCGCCGGACAGGTGCGCATCGACGTGGCCGCGGCCGGAGTCCATTTCGTCGATACGGCGATCCGCAGCGGTCGACCGGGGCCGTTTCCGCCGCCGGAACTGCCGACCGTCCCCGGGCGGGAGGTCGCCGGTGTCGTCGACCGGATCGGGCCCGGTGTCGATGAGAAGTGGCTCGGCACAGCGGTTGTCGCCTATCTCGGTCCCGTGCCGGGCGGGTACGCCGAGCTCGCCGTCACCGGAGTCGAACAGCTGCACGCACTTCCGGACGGGCTCGATCCGGCCGCGGCCGTCGCGATGATCGGCACCGGCCGGACCACGTTCGGGATTCTGCAGTTCGCCACGCTGGTACCCGGCGATATCGCCGTCGTCACGGCCGCCGCCGGCGGCATCGGCACGCTGCTGGTGCAGCACCTGAAGAACAACGGGCTCACCGTGGTCGGGCTGGCGGGCGGGCAGGCCAAGGCCGATCTCGTGGCCGCCAACGGCGCCGACCTCGCCCTCGACTACCGGCAGCCGGGATGGGCCGATACGGTCCGGGAGCGGTTCGGCGAACGACCCGCGGCCCTGCTGTTCGACGGCGTCGGCGGTGAGATCGCCCGCGCCGCCATCGATCTGCTCGGCAAGGGCGGCACCCGGCTGGTGTTCGGCTGGAGCGGCGGCGAACAGGTCGAGCTGGACGAGAGGTTCCTGGCCGAACGCGAGATCACCGACAAGTATGTCCTCGGCCCGCCGATGCTCGAACGCGCGGGCGGCATCCGCAACCTCGAAACCACCGCCCTCGCGAAGGCCGCATCCGGCCGCCTCCGCCCAGGCGTCCAGCGATTCCCGCTCGCCGAGGCCGCGGCCGCGCACCGCGCACTCGAAACCCGAGCCACCACCGGAAAAGTCGTGCTGATCCCGTAACCACCCGCGTTCGCCCGCAGCACATTCGGCGTGCTGCCGCGCCACGCCGACAACCGCGCTGCGGGCAACGGCCGCCGCGGGCGACAGCACTCAGCGGCGGAAGCTGCGGGACATGAAGCGCTGCGCCGGGCCCCGGGTGAGATCGGTCCACGCCTGCAGCGGACCGCTCCACCACGGGGAGATCTCCACCGGCTTGGCCACCACGGCGTGGCAGACCACGTCGGCCGCCTCCTCGGCCGTGAGACCGGGCATGCTGCCGAAATTCGTCGGGGCGCTCATGCGGGTGTGCACCAGCGGCATGTACACCGAGGTGGTGTGGACGTTATCGCTCGCGATCTCGGTGGCGACGGTCCGCAGCCACTGGTCGAAGGCCGCCTTCGAGGCGCCGTAGGCCGCCCAGCGCGGCGCCGGCGGCATCCGCAGCCCCCAGGTGGAGATGTTGACGATATGCCCCTGCTTGCGTTCGCGCATGCTCGGCAGCAGCGTGAGCAGCAGCCGCACCGGGCCGAGATAGTTCACGTCGATGGTGCGGGTGAAGTCGTGGAACCGGTCGTAGGACCGGTCGATCGCGCGCCGAATCGACTTGCCCGCGTTGTTGATCACGACGTCGACGTGCCCGTGGGTCGCGAGGATCTCCCGGGCGAGCCGGTCGGTGGCCGCCATATCGGTCAGGTCTGCGCGGTAGACGTGGGCCACGCCGCCGTCGGCGGCGATCTCGGCCGCGACCTCCTCGAGATCCTCGAGCGACCGCGCCACCAGCAGCACCACCGCACCGGCGGCCGCGAGCTTGCGCACGGTCCACTTCCCGATGCCGTGCGAGGCGCCGGTCACCAGCACCACCTTGCCGGAGACGGCCTCGCGCAGCGCCCGGTCCCGCGGCCGGGAGGTCGGGTACAGCAAGCGCGTCGCCACCCGCTCGGCCAGCGGACGACCATTGGACGTGCTATCGGTCACAGGTCGACTGTAGTGCGCTCACCTTGATCTCCGGCAGGAATCGTCACCGGATCGCAATCCCGCGGACTGCGGCTGCCCACAACGCATTCCGTGGGCCGGCCGCGGGATCAGCTCACCCCGGCGTCCGCCGCCTCCGCGACACGCGCCGCCGAGCCCGCATCGGTCCGTCCGGGCCGCGCCGCGCGCATCGCGATCACCGCCATCACCAGCAGCAGCGCCACGCCGACCCCGATGGCGACATGCATGCCGGTCACGAACGACTCGCGCGCCGCATGCACCAGACCGGCGTCCCCGCCCGCCTGCACGAGGGTCTCGCCGAGCGTGGGCGCGAAGTCGCCGCCGGACCGGAACACCAGCGCCGCAAGCGAACCCAGCAGCGCCAGGCCCAGCGCATTGCCCAGTTCGAAACTCGTCTCCGAGATTCCCACCGCCGAGCCCGCCCGCTCGGGCGGCACCGACGACACCGCCACCTCCGACACCAGCGTGAAGACCACGCCGTACCCGAGGCCCGCGATCGTGGAACCGGCTATGTACCACCCGATTCCGCCGTCCACGCCGACGCCGAGCAGCATCAGGTTGCCGACGGCGGCCGCGCACAACGCCAGCACGAAGGACGTCCGCACACCCAGCCACTGGGCCACCCGCGCGCCGCTCATCGACAGCACGAACACCGCGATCGCCATCGGGATGCCGAGCAGCGCCGCCTCCAGCACGTCCCGCCCCGTCACCGACTGCAGGTAGATGCTGGTCATATAGCTCATCCCGGCCAGCGACATCATGCCGATCGTGCTGGAACCGATTGCCACGGAGAACGATCCGCGCCGGAACAGCGCCAGATCCAGCAGCGGCTCGGCCAGGTGTCGCTGCCGCCGAACGAACAGCACCAGCACGATCACGCCGAAGACGCCCGCGATCAACACCTCGGCGTCGATCCCCTCGGCGGCCGCCTGCTTCACCGCGTACACCGTCGGCAGGATGCCGCCGATCGACAGCGCCACGCTGATCAGATCCAGCGGCCCCCGCCCGGCCGCCCGATGCTCGGGCAGCACGAACGGCCCGGCCAGCACCAGGACCAGGACCACGGGCGCGTTGATCAGGAATACCGAACCCCACCAGAAGCCGTGCAGCAGCATGCCGCCGATGATCGGGCCCACGGCGGACCCGCCCGCGAAGAACGCCGTCCACACGCCGATCGCCGTACCGCGGGTGCGCGGGTCCGGGAACAGGCTCGTGATCAGCGCCAGGCTCGACGGCAGCAGGGTGGCGCCGCCGATTCCCATCAGCGCCCGCGCCGCGATCAGCACGCCGGCGCTCGGCGCGAACGCCGCCAGCGCCGAGGCGATACCGAACAACGCCGCCCCGGCCAGCAGGATGTTGCGCCGCCCGATCCGGTCGCCCAGGTTGCCCATGGTGATCAGCAGACCGGCGATCATGAAGCCGTAGATGTCGAGAATCCAGAGCTGCTGGGAGGCCGAGGGATCCAGGTGTTCGGTGAGCGTCGGCATCGCCAGGAAGAGCACCGACATATCCATCGACACCAGCAGCACCGGCAGGACGAGCACTGCAAGGCCCAGCCAGGCGCGGCGCGGAGTCGTGGTCGCACGGGTGTCGAGACCCACCATCACCTATCCTTCGAATCACGCGTACGACGTACGCTCAACAGCTGGGTACAGCGTACGCACCCGGCCCGTAAAACGAAAGCGAGTTATCGGTGACGGACCCCAAGCTCACCCGCGCCGCCATCGTCGACGCGGCCATCGCACTCGCCGACGAGGACGGCCTGGACGCGCTGTCGATGCGGCGGATCGCCGATCGGATGGGCGTGGGCGCGATGTCGCTGTACCGCCACGTGCCCAACAAGGACGCCCTGCTGGCGGAGATGACCGACGAGGTGGCGCGGCGCGACCCGTATCCGCCGCCGCACCCGGAGTGGACGTGGCGCGACCGCGTCCGCATCGCCGCCGAGATCGACTGGCAGCTGTACCAGGACCACCCCTGGGTGCTGTTCACCTTCGCGGTGCCGCGCTACAACTTCGGCCCGCACAGCCTGGCCTGCCTGGCGTGGCTGGTGGAGGGCTTCGGCGAGCTGACCGACGATCCCCGACAGGCCACGCGGATGTCGCTGTCGGTGTGGAGCTATATCGCGGGCATCGCACTGCAGCAGGTCAGCGCCGCGATGCTGGCCAAGCGCGACGGGGAGCAGGAGGAGGTCTCCGGGCTCACCGCCCTGCTGGAGGGTTCCCCGTGCTGGCCGACACCGCCCGCGCTGGCGCCCCTCGAGGGCACCGGCGGCGGCGATCTGCTGAATCCGGAGCGGATGCTGCAGACGGGGCTGGCGGCCCTGTGTGACGGTTTCGCCGCCGATTCGCACCGATGAATCGGCGCGGCGCGCTCCGTCTACACCGGTGCACGTGCTTCGCGGGGCGCATCTCCGGCGGCCCGCACAACCCGAGGAGACTGTCATGCCTTCTGGTTTCGACCCGGGCGCGCCCTGCTGGTTCGATGTCACCGCACCCGATATCGCCGCCGCCGCCGAGTTCTACACCGGCCTGTTCGGCTGGACCGCCGAGGACACCGGCGCCGAGAACGGCCACTACACCGTCCTGCGGCAGGGCGGTGCGCAGGTCGCGGGCATCGCGTCGGCCACGGCACCGGACGGCGACGTCAAGCCCGCGATGTGGCTGCCGTACTTCGCGGTCGCGGACGTCCGGGCGACCGTCGCCGCCGCCACCGCCGCCGGCGCCTCGACGTTCTGCGAATTCACCGAGGTCCCCGGCCAACTCGAGTTCGCCATCCTCGGAGACCCCGACGGCGCGGGCTACGGCATCGCCCACCTGACCGGCCACCCCGGCACCGAGCGCTGGTCCCAGCCGAACAACCCGTGCTGGGTGCAGTACACGGCCGTCGGCGCCCCCGCCGACGCGATGGCGCACTACGCGACGGTGCTCGGCTGGATCTACCGCAACGCCGCCTGGGAAACCGCCGTCGACAAGCCGTACCAGGCGCTCACCACCGGCAGCGACGGTGGTGAATTCGGCGGCGCCGCGGCGGCCCGGCCGGGCGAACCGGCCCCGTTCTGGGCGATGACGATCCACGTGCCGGACTGCGACGCCACGGTCGCCCGGGCCGCCGAACTGGGCGGAAAGACGATCAGCGAACCCGCCGACATGCCGGGCCCGTCCCGGATCGCCGTCATCGCCGACCCCGCCGGAGCCACCGTGGCGCTCATGGCCTTCGGCGGGCAGCGGGACTGACGGTCAGCCGGTGACGACCGCGTAGGCGAAACCGTCCCAGCCCTTGCCGCCGACGGTCTGCAGCGCGGTCGCGTCCACCCGCGGCTCCGCGGCGAGCAGTTCGAGCACCTCGCGGCTGGCGCGCACGGCGGCGTCGGCGGAGTCCGCCGCGGCGATGCCGCCGTTGCGCACGACATTGTCGACGATGATCACCGACCCCTTGCGGGTCAGCCGCAGCGCCCAGCGCACATAGTTCGAGTTGTTGATCTTGTCGGCATCGATGAACACGAGGTCGAACGGGTCCGGATTCTCCTCGGCCAGGACCGGCAGGCTGTCCAGCGCCGCGCCGACGCGGATCTCCACCCGGTCGCCGACGCCCTTGCCGTCCAGGTTCTTCCGGGCCACCTCGGCGTGCTCGGGCGCGTACTCCAGGGTGACGACCCGCCCCTCGGGCCCCACCGCCCGGGCCAGCCACAGCGTGCTGTACCCGCCCAGCGTCCCGATCTCCAGCACGCGCCGCGCCCCCGTCGACACCGCGATCAGGTGCAGGAACTTCCCCTGCGGTGGCGACACATCGATCGACGGCAATCCCGCCGCCGAATTCTCCTGGAACACATCGGAATCCCCGTCCCCCACCATCGTGTCCACCAGATACCGGTCGACCGCACCCCATTCGGCATTCGTCATACCGGCCAGTCTGCCACCGTCAGGTCCCGTCGGTCGCCAGCTTGATGCCGAAACCGATCAGGACCGTGGCGGTGACCCGGTCCAGCCAGCGTTTCACCGCCGCCCGGGTGAGCAGCCACTTCGCCCGCACCGCAAGGGATGTCAGCACCGAGTACCACACGATGCCGATACCGATGTGCATCGCGACCAGCAGCGCGCCCCACGCGGGGGCGCCCGCGGGCAGGAACTGGG
Organism: Nocardia mexicana NBRC 108244; assembly: GCF_001613165.1. Classification (GTDB taxonomy): domain Bacteria; phylum Actinomycetota; class Actinomycetes; order Mycobacteriales; family Mycobacteriaceae; genus Nocardia; species Nocardia mexicana. Next base: position 141,390 of record NZ_BDBV01000050.1, on the reverse strand, counting down.
GCAGCAGGCTCATGGCGAAGACGCCGACCTTCGGGTTGAGCAGATTGGTCAGCAGTCCCGCGCGCAACGCCGCCCAACTGCTCGCCACCGCGGCCACCTCGGATTCCGGCGGCGCCGCATCGCTGTTGCGCCGCAGGCTTTTCCACAGCGCCGACCCGCCGAGCCACAGCAGATAGGCCGCACCCAGGAAGCGCACCACGTCATAGGCGAGCCGCGACGCGGTCAGCAGCGCCGTCAGCCCGAGCACACTCGCCGTCCCCCATACCAGGCACCCGATGCTGATCCCCGCCACCGCCGCCAGCCCGCGCCGCCGCCCGCCCAGCACGGCACTCCGCAAGACCAGCATGGTGTCCAGCCCGGGTGTCATGACGGCCAGCGAGGTGATCACAACGAAGCCGAGCAACGCACCAGAGGTCATCGCGCCATGACACCACAGCGGGCCCGGGGCGCGCCACCGAGTTCAGGGGCGAACCCGCAGCTCAGCAGACGCCCAGGGGCGCATCGAGGTTCAGAACAGGAAGTAGCGCTGGGCCATGGGCAGTTCGGTGGCCGGGTCCTCGGCCCAGACCTCGCCGTCCACGCGGACGGTGAAGGTGTCGGGGTCGACCTCGATGCGTGGCATGGCGTCGTTGTGCGGCAGGTCGGATTTGGTGCGCTTGCGGACGTTGGCCACCGGCACCAGTCTCCGGTTCACCCGCAGCCGGTCGGCCAGGCCGTCCTCGATCGCCTGCTCGGAGACGAAGTGCAGCGAGGTGCCCGCGGCCACGACGGGGGCCGCGCCGAACATGGGCCGCGGCAGCACCGGCTGCGGGGTCGGGATGGAGGCGTTGGCGTCGCCCATCGCCGCCCACGCGATCGCGCCGCCCTTCAGCACGGCGTGCGGGCGCACGCCGAAGAAGGCGGGCTCCCACAGCACCAGATCCGCCAGCTTGCCCACCTCGACCGAACCGATCTCGTGGTCGAGGCCGTGCGTAACCGCCGGGGCGATGGTGTATTTCGCGATATAGCGCCGCACCCGCAGATTGTCGGCGGCGCCGTCGCCGGGCAGCGCGCCGCGGCGGCGCTTCATCATGTGCGCGGTCTGCCACGTCCGCATCACCACCTCGCCGATGCGTCCCATCGCCTGCGAATCGCTGCCGATCATCGAGATCGCGCCGAGGTCGTGCAGCAGATCCTCGGCGGCGATGGTGGACGGCCGGATCCGGCTCTCCGCGAAGGCAAGATCCTCCGGGATCCCCGGATTCAGGTGGTGGCACACCATGAGCATGTCCAGATGCTCGTCGAGGGTGTTCACGGTGTGCGGCCGGGTCGGATTCGTCGAACTGGGCATCACGTTGGGATGCGCTGCGACGGTGATGATATCGGGCGCGTGCCCGCCGCCCGCCCCCTCGGTGTGATACGAGTGGATGGCCCGGCCCGCGATCGCCGCGAGGGTGTCCTCCACGAACCCCGCCTCGTTCAGCGTGTCCGAATGCAGCGCCACCTGCACGCCCGCCGCGTCGGCGACGGTGAGCGCCGCATCGATGGCCGCCGGGGTGGTCCCCCAGTCCTCGTGCAGCTTGAATCCGCCTGCGCCGCCGCGCAATTGCTCCCACAGCGAGTCGTGCCGCACGGTATTGCCCTTGCCCAGCAGCAGGATGTTCACCGGCCACCCGTCGGTGGCCTCCAGCATGCGGCCCAGGTGCCAGGATCCGGGCGTGACGGTCGTGGCCTTGCTGCCCTCGGCCGGTCCGGTGCCGCCGCCGATCATGGTGGTGATGCCGCCGCCGAGCGCCTCCTCGAGCAGCTGCGGGCAGATGAAGTGCACGTGACAGTCGATGGCGCCGGCGGTGACGATGCGCCCGTTGCCCGCGATGATCTCCGTCGACGGGCCCACCACCAGATCCGGGTGCACCCCGTCCATGATGTCCGGGTTACCGGCCTTGCCGATGGCGCAGATGCGGCCGTCCCGAATTCCGACGTCGGCCTTGATGATTCCCCAGTGGTCCACGATCACCACGCCGGTGATGACGGTGTCGGGGGTGCCCTCGGCGCGGGTGGCGCGGGCCTGCCCCATCGATTCGCGCAGCACCTTGCCGCCGCCGAAGACCGCCTCGTCCCCCGCCGAACCCGGTCCCCCGCTGCGGTCCTCGGTGATCTCGATCAGGAGATCGGTGTCGGCCAGGCGAATTCGGTCGCCGACGGTCGGACCGAACAGTTCGGCGTAGCGGGCGCGTGTCAGCTCACTCATAGTGTCCCGTCCAGAGTTTCGGTGGACGCCGGCCCGGGCCGCGGCGTGCCCAGCGGCCCCGGCGCGTTCAGGCTGATGCCGTACACCTCGCGGGAACCGCGCAGCGGGATCAGCGAAACCCGCTGCGCCAGACCGGGTTCGAAGCGAACGGCGGTTCCGGCGGGGATGTCGAGGCGATGGCCGTGCGCGGCCTCGCGATCGAACTCCAGCGCGGTATTGGCCTGCGGGAAGTGCACGTGGCTGCCGACCTGCACCGGCCGGTCCCCGGTGTTGACCACATCGAGTTCGATCCGCACCACACCCGCGTTGATCTCGACGGGCTCTGCGGCATAAAGGATTTCACCGGGGACGACGCCGGTACTGTGCTCTGCCATCGCCGCCTCAGCCGATCGGGTGGTGCACGGTGACGAGCTTGGTGCCGTCCGGGAAGGTGGCCTCGACCTGCACGTCGTGGATCATCTCGGGCACCCCGTCCATGACGTCGCCGCGGGCCAGCACGGTGCGGCCGGACGCCATGAGCTCGGCCACGGTCCGGCCGTCGCGGGCGCCCTCGAGCACGTGATCGGTGATGACCGCCACCGCCTCCGGATGGTTGAGCTTCAGTCCGCGCTGCTGCCGGCGGCGAGCCAGCTCGGCCGCGTAGCTGAGCATCAGTCGTTCCTGCTCATGCGGCGACAATCGCATGCGTGCTCCTCGGGCGAATCGGATGGTGCGCCCGGCGACCTCCTTGTCACCAGGACGAGCCGCGCGTTCCCGGCGGGCCGGGTTCGAGGCGGCATGTTCGTGGGCGACATTCTGGCACGGGCGCGCCGGGCGCGCGCCGCACGGCACGGCCTACGGCGGCAGGCTCAGGAGGCCTTGGGCAGGTTCTGCAGCCGCACCTGACCCCGCGCGACCGTCCGATCCTGCTCGTCGGTGATCACCACCTGCCACAGCTGCTGCGTCCGGCCGCGGTGGATCGGCGTGGCCTCCCCGCGCAGCACGCCTTCGCGCACGGCGCGTAGGAAGTCGGTGCTGTTGTTCACCCCGACCACCTGACCTCGGTCGCCGTACCACCCGGCGCCGCCGACGCTGGCCAGCGACTCGATGACGGTGCAGTACACGCCGCCGTTCACGATGCCGTACGGCTGATGAAGCTGCGGGCTCACCACCCATTCGGCACGGATCCGGTCCGGGCTCAGCTCGATGTACTTCAGACCGATCAGATCGGTGAACGTTCCCTCGCTGAGCCTGGTCATCATTTCCGGCGTCATATCCGCGTACGACGAGCTCTCCGCCGCGTGATCTTGCGTCATGAACTCAACATTTACACGAGACCGCCGAGATGAAAGCGGCGGGTCCCATCCGGGAGATGGGACCCGCCGCGGCAGTGGATCGGGAGTCGACCGCAGCCCTCGGGACTCTCGCGGATCCTAACGCCGAGTATGAGTGTAGGTCAGCCTTACCTAACAAGGCAAGCGCGACGTACCGGCATCCCGCGTTCTTCCATCGCGGCCAGCAGCGCCTGCCCGCGCCGGGCACCGACCGTCGAGGAGGTGCGGGCCAGATCCGGCACGTAGGTCGCCGCGCCGACGATCGTCTCGCCGACCAGCGCCCAGAACCGCCGCGCGCTCAGGCCCGCGCAGCGCAGCATGGCGTGCTGCACCAGCACCAGCGCGGCCTCGCAGCGGTGCGCCAGCCACACGTACATCGCCCGCTCACAGGGCAGCGTGACCACACCGCTCCGCCCCGCCAGGCGGTCGCCGTCGATCACGCGAATCGTGGTGTCGGACAGGCCCGCCCAGTCGATGCCGCCGTCGTTGTCGGTGTGCACCCACAGGTTCTCCAGGCCCGGATCCCACGCCCGGCCCTCCGCCACCAGCAGCGCCACCACCCGGCCGACCACGGCGTGGATCAATGCCGTCGCCACCACCTCGGCGGCGATGTCGGCGCTGATCATCTCGGCGGCGTGCCGCCGGTACATCACCTCGATGCGCCCCTCGCGCACCCCGTCGGCCAACCGCCACCACCGCCGTCTCCCCTGATCGGCCATCGCGGCCACGGCGTAGACGCGGGGATGCTCCGGCTGCAGTCCGCGCAGGCGGGTACAGGCGTAGCCGAATGCCTCGTCGGAGCGGCGGGCCGGGCTGGCGGTCATCGGTTCTGACATCGAACCTCCTCATCGGTTGGCAATGCGGGCCGAAACGGAAGATAGGTTAGGCTTACCAGACTTACCGAGCAATGAATCGAATCACGTCAGGAGTTATTCGTCGCCGTGCCCGCTGCAGTCACCCTTAAACGGCGCCGCGTCGCGGGTTTGCTGATCCTGGCGCTCCTACTGCTGCTCGCCATGGTCGCCGGGATCGCCGTGGGGGCACGGTCGCTCTCGCTGGACGCGGTGTACCACGCGCTCACCTGCCCCGGCGGCTGGCCGCTGAGCTGCCCGGCGAGTTCGCCCGCCGACCAGATCGTGCGAGAACTACGGCTGCCGCGCACCGGATTGGCGCTGGTCACCGGGCTGGCACTGGGCATCGCGGGCGCGCTCATCCAGGGCTACACCCGCAATCCGCTCGCCGATGCCGGGCTACTCGGCCTCAATGCGGGCGCGGCGTTCCTGGCCGCGCTGTCCATTCATCTGTTCGCGCTCACCCGGCCAGACCAGTACATCTGGTTCGCCTTCGCGGGTGCGCTGATCGCGGGGCTGGTGGTCTTCGGGGTCTCGTCGGTCGGCGGCGGCACGGCGAGCCCGCTGAGCCTGGTGCTCGCCGGTGCGGCGGTGACCGCGCTGCTGACCGCGTTGACCAATGCCGTCGTGCTGCTGGATCCGGCGGCGCTGGACACCTACCGCTTCTGGGTCGTCGGCACCGTCGCGGGCCACGATGTGAGCGTGCTGAAGCAGGTGCTCCCGTTCCTCGCGCTCGGGACGCTGCTCGCGCTGGTGGCCGCGCCCGGCCTGAACGCGCTGGGACTCGGCGAGGATGTGGCCCGCGGGCTGGGCGTGAACGTCGGCCGCAACCGAGCACTGGGGCTCGCGGCCGTCGTCCTGCTCACCGGCGCCGCCACCGCCGCGGTCGGTCCTATCTCGTTCCTCGGATTGGTGGTCCCGCATATCGCGCGCCTGGTCACCGGCCCGGACAATCGCTGGCTGCTTCCCTATTCGGGCCTGCTCGGCGCGCTGTTGCTGCTGCTGGCCGATATCGCGGGCCGCATCGTCGCCCGGCCCGGGGAGCTCCAGACCGGCATCGTGCTGGCGGCGATCGGCGCACCGTTCTTCATTGCCTTCGTCCGACGCCGGAAGATGGTGGGGCTGTGACCGTTCCGACACTCTCCCGCGTCCGGCCCGCCGCCCGGGTCGGCCCCTTCTCCGCCGTGCTGCGAATCACGATGCTGCTCACCGTGATCGGGCTCGCGGTCGCGGTGATCGGTTTGTTCGCACTGGATATCGCGATCGGCGAGTACCACATTCCGCTGGGGCGGGTATTCGACGTGCTGACGGGCGGCGGCACGCGGTCGCAGCGGTTCATCATCTTCGAGTCGCGGCTGCCGCGGGCCGTCACCGCCGTCATCGCGGGCGCGGCGCTGGGCCTGGCGGGCGCGGTCACCCAGTCGATCCTGCACAACCCGCTGGCCAGCCCGGACCTGCTCGGCATCACCTCGGGCGCGAGCTTCGCCGCCGTCGCGGCGGTGACCGGAACCGGCGGCGCGACCGCGGGCGCCGCCGCGGCGATCGGCGTCCCCCTCGCCGCCCTCGCCGGTGGGCTGCTCACGGCCGTCGCCATCTATGTGCTGGCGTGGGGACGCACCGGCGACGGCGCGGCGGGCACCACCGGAATGCGGTTGGTGCTCATCGGGATCGGGATCAACGCCCTGCTGCTGTCGGGCGTCAGCTGGCTGCTCACCCGCGCCACCCTCACCGACGCCAGCCGCGCCCAGATGTGGCTGACCGGCTCGCTCAACGGCGCCGACTGGACCCGCGCGGTCCCGGCCGCGATCGGGCTCGCGCTGGTGCTGGCGGTCACCGCCGGGTCGGCACGCACGCTCGCGGCGCTGCGCTTCGGCACCGACACCACGCGGGCGCTGGGCGTCCGGCTGCAGGCCCAGCAGGGGCTGCTGCTGGGGGCCGCCGTCATCGCCGCCGCGCTGGCCACCGCCGCGGTCGGACCGGTCGCCTTCGTCGGGCTCGCCAGCCCGCAGATCGCACGCCGACTGCTGCGCACGCCCGGCGAACCCGTGCTCGGATCGGCCCTGGTCGGCGCGGTCGTCGTGGTCGGCGCGGATGTCATCGCGCGTACCGTGGTGCCTGTCGACCTACCGGTCGGCATCGTCACCGCCGCCCTCGGCGGCCCGTTCCTGCTGTTGTTGCTCGTGCGCACGAACCGGAAGGCGACCCTCGCATGACCGCCACCCCCCATCGCCTCACCGTCGAGGACGTCACGCTCGGCTACGGCGGCCGCGTCGTGGTCGACGGCCTGTCGCTGGATATCGAGCCCGGGGTGATCACCACTGTCATCGGCCCCAACGGCTGCGGCAAGTCCACCCTGCTGCGGGCGCTGGGCCGGTTGCTGCGCCCGCGGGCGGGGCGAGTCCTGCTGGACGGCAAGGCGATTGCCGACTGGAAGACCCGCGACGTCGCGCGGATCGTGGGCATGCTGCCGCAGACCCCCGTCGCCCCCGAGGGGCTGACCGTCGCCGATCTCGTCGCACGCGGCCGCCACCCGCACCAGTCCTGGCTGCGCCAGTGGTCGGCCGACGACGAGACCGAGGTCGCCGCCGCGCTCGCCCAGACCGGCATCGGCGACCTCGCCGACCGCACCCTCGACGAGCTGTCGGGCGGCCAGCGCCAGCGGGCCTGGATCTCCATGGCGCTCGCGCAGGGCACCGACATCCTGCTGCTCGACGAGCCCACCACCTACCTGGACCTCGCGCATTCGCTCGAGGTCCTCGACCTGGTCGACCGGCTGCACGACGAACTGGGCCGCACCGTGGTGATGGTGCTGCACGACCTCAACCTCGCCATTCGCTACAGCGACCGGCTGGTCGTCATGCAGGACGGCCGGATCGTCGCGCAGGGCGCGCCCGCCGACATCATCGATGCCGATCTGCTGCGCGAGGTCTTCGGCCTGGAGGCCAGCGTGCTGGACGATCCGGTCTCCGGGCGGCCGATGATCGTGCCGATCGGAACCCGCCACGTCCTCCCCGCGCGGACCGCGGGATAACGGCAGCCGGCGTGCCCGTATGAAAAATCCCACACAGCTATCGACCGGTTACGACGATCTGTAGTACGCATTTGTGTCGTTGTCTCCGTAAACTGGTGGGATGGCAGGTCTTGGTGAACTCGAGAAAGCGGTCATGGACCAGTTGTGGTCGGCCGAAGAACCCCAGACGGTCCGGCAGGTTCATGAGGCCCTCGCAGCGCGCCGCGAGCTCGCGTACACCACGGTGATGACGGTCCTGCAGCGTCTGGCCAAGAAGAACCTGGTCGTCCAGCAGCGTGACGACCGCGCCCACCGCTATGCGCCGGTGCACAGCCGCGACGAACTCGTCGCCAGTCTGATGGTCGACGCGCTGCAGCAGGCGGACGAGGTCGGCAGTCGGCAGGCAGCACTCGTGCACTTCGTCGAACAGGTCGGAGACGACGGGGCTGCCGCATTGCGGGAAGCACTCGCTAAGCTCGAAGCAACCGAGGCCGCGCGCACCGCGTCCGACGACAAGGGAGTCGCCCCGCCGCAGTAGTTGCTGCGGCGCTCCGGTCGTCGCCACGCAGTCGACGACTACCAGCGGGAGCGCCGCGATCTCGGGCCCTGGCCCCACAACGCAGTGAGCTGAGCATGAACGCAACCGCGCCGGTCTTCGCCGGTCTCGCTTTGCTTCTCGCGGGACCGGTACCGGCCCTGCTCAGCCGAGCCCGATGGCCGTTCCGGACCCCGCGGGCGGCCTTGGTGCTGTGGCAGGCGGTGGCGCTCGCCGCCGTGCTCAGCGCCTTCGGTTCCGGCTTGGCCATCGCCAGCGAGCTGCTGGTGCCCGGCCACAACGGACGCCCCACCACCTCGCCCACGCGGGAGATCGACGCGCTGGGCCTGCCGCTGTGGCTCGCCTACGTCATCGTCTTCGCCCTCACCCTGCTGGTCGGCGCGCGCCTCATCTACGCGGCGGTCCGGGTGGGCGTGCACACGCGCCGCCGCCGCGCGCGGCACCGGATGCTCGTCGACCTGCTCGACCAGGGCGCCGAATACACCCAGCGCCGGGCCAGCGATATCCGGGTGCTCGCGGCCAGCGAGCCGATCGCCTACTGCCTGCCCGGCCTGCGCCAGCGCGTGGTGCTGAGCCAGGGCACCTTCGCCAACCTGTCCGTCTCCGAGCTCGAGGCGATCGTCAGCCACGAGCGCTCGCATCTGCGGGCCCGCCACGACCTGGTGCTGGAGGCGTTCACCGCCGCACACGAGGCGTTCCCGCGGTTCGTGCGCAGCAAGTCCGCGCTGGATGCGGTGAAGCTGCTGATCGAGCTGCTGGCCGACGATTCCGCGGTGAAGGTCACCGGCCCGACGCCGCTGGCCCGCGCGCTGGTGGCGTGCTCGAATTCGACCGCGCCGCAAGGGGCCATGGCCGTGGGCGGGCCCACCACGCTGATCCGGATCCAGCGGCTGGCCGGTCCGCTCGGCGATCTGCGCGTCGCCGCGGCGGCCTATCTGGCGGCCGCCGCGATCCTGGTGGTGCCGACCCTCGCGGTCGCGATTCCGTGGCTGGTCGAGCTGAGCCGGTTGTTCAGTGCCGCCTGATATCCGCTTCGCGGAGCTGGGCCTCCCGGTGGCCCTGGTGCAGGCGCTGCGCCGCGCGGAACTCGAGACCGCCTTCCCCATCCAGGCCGCGGCCATCCCCGACATTCTCGCGGGGCGTGACGTATTGGGCCGGGCCGCAACGGGTTCCGGTAAGACGCTGGCCTTCGGGCTGCCGCTGCTGGTCCGGGTGATGCGCGGGGCGGCGGCGCCCCGCAGGCCGCGCGGGCTGATCCTCGCACCGACCCGCGAACTCGCCCTGCAGATCGAGCAGGCCCTCGACGAACCGGCGCTCGCGCTCGGCGTCCGGCTCGGATCCGCCGTCGGCGGCGTGCCCATCAAGCGGCAGAAGTCCCGGCTGGACCGCGGCGTCGACGTGCTCATCGCCACGCCGGGACGCCTCACCGATCTGGTCGCCCAGGACGCCGTGCGCCTGGACGCGGTGCGGGTGGCGACCGTCGACGAGGCCGACCACATGGCGGAATTGGGCTTCCTCGACCAGGTCACCGCGCTGCTCGACCGGGTACCGGAGGACTGCCAGCACCTCCTGTTCTCCGCCACCCTCGACGAAGTCGTGGACACCCTCGTCGAGCGGTATCTCCGTGCACCGGTGACACATTCGGTACACGCGGCAGATCTCCCCGACAACCTCGCCGCGGCCCCGCACGCGCTTCCCGCCCCCACTGGACCGACACCACACTCGCAGGTCGGCCGGGACGCGGGCCGGGACAACTCCCTCTCCCCGCAACACAACACGGCCGATTCACAGACCACCCAACCCGACTCGCATGCGGGGCCGCACGACGCCGTTGAGCCACTTGGCGCCCAACCCAATTCACCGGCGACGCAGCACAATGCGGCCGGTTCACAGGTGGCGCAGCCCGATTCGCCGCAACGGGGCATCGCCGCCACCGAATCACAGGCCCCGGCAGCGAATCCCGCGATCGACCACCACCTGCTGTCCGTGCGTAAGGCGGACAAGTACAAGGTTGTTGCCGAGATCGCCGCGCGCGAGGGGCGGACGCTGTTGTTCGTCCGCACGCAGTACGGCGCGCAGAAGCTGGCCCGGCGACTGCGGGAGGCCGGGGTCGCGGCGACCGAGCTGCACGGCGGGAAATCGCAGAATCAGCGCAATCGGGCGCTGTCGGCCTACGCGCGTGGCGCGGCCTCGGTGCTGGTCGCCACCGACGTCGCCGCCCGCGGCATCCACGTCGACGGCATCTCGCTGGTCGTGCACGTCGATCCGCCCGCCGAACCCAAGGACTACCAGCACCGCACCGGCCGCACGGGCCGCGCCGGGGCGACCGGCACCGTCGTCACCCTCGTCACCGACGACGACCGCGCCGAGATGGACCGCCTCGTCGCGGCGCTCGGTATCGCTCCGGCCGAACTCCGCGTCCGCCCCGGCGACCGCGCGCTCGCCGCCCTCACCGGAGCCCGCGAACCCTCCGGCCGCCCCGTCCCGGATCCCGCCACACCGCCCCCGGCCGACGCCCCGCCGGAACGCGACACGCCCGGAAACCGGCGGCGCCGCAACCCTTCTCCGCCTCGCCACACGCGCCGCCGCAACCGTTCGGCAAACTGAGCCGCCTCTTCCCGCGAGCGGCTACTCCACCCAACTCGGCTGTGTGCCAGGGCGATACGATGGCAGGGAGACGTCGACTGTCGAAGGGGATGGCGATGACCGAGCGCAAACCGGCGGGTATGACCCACGAATCGTGGATCGACAAGCAGATTCGCGAGGCGACCGACCGCGGCGATTTCGACGACCTCCCGGGGGCGGGCAAGCCGATTCCGGGCGCGGGTCATCCGCTGGACGACGACTGGTGGCTGAAGGACTACCTGCATCGCGAGGGCGTCACGGGCGACGGCGTCCTGCCCCCGTCGCTGCTGCTGCGCCGCGATTTCGAGCGCCTGCCCGAGCGCGTGCAGCGGCTGCGATTCGAACGCGACGTCCGCGAGCTGGTCTCCGAACTCAACACCCGCATCACCGAGTGGCAGCGCATGCCGACCGGCCCGCACGTGCACGTCGCGACGGTCGACGCCGACGAGGTCGTCGAGCAGTGGCGCAGCCGACGGCGCACCACCGACGACGCCTCGGACTCGGGAACCACGCCGCCCGAGACCTCCCCGGCCGCCCGGACACCGTGGTGGCGGCGGGTGTTCGGCGGCCGCTGACCGCACCCGCCGCGCGAGCAACGCCGTCGCGCATCCGGAGCGATCGTGAGACCGGGTCGTGACCAGGCGCGTTCCCCGCGACCCGGGCTGTCCGCACACCGCCGGCATTCCCCTACAATCGTGTAAGTGCAGTTTCTTCCCGGCCACACGCCGCCGTACGACCTGACCTACGACGACCTCTTCCTCGTCCCGAACCGGACGGATGTGGCGTCGCGCTTCGATGTCGACCTGTCGACCAGCGACGGCACCGGCACGACGATCCCGATCGTGGTCGCCAATATGACGGCGGTCGCGGGCAAGCGCATGGCGGAGACGGTCGCCCGCCGCGGCGGTATCACGGTGCTGCCGCAGGACCTGCCGATCAGCGCGGCCGCCAAGACCATCTCCTACGTCAAGAGCCGGTCGCTCACCGCCGATACCCCGGTGACGCTCGGCCCGGACCATTCGGTATCCGAGGCGTTGGCGCTGGTGCACAAGCGCTCCCACCGGGCCGTCGTGGTCATCGATGAGGGCAAGCCGGTCGGCGTGGTCACCGAGGACGCCTGCGCGGACGTGGACCGCTTCGCGCGCCTGCACACCGTCGCCGCGACCGATTTCGTCACCGCCCCGGCCGACACGTCGCCGCGCGAGATCTTCGAACTGCTCGAGGCCGAGCACGCACAGCTGGCCGTGCTGGTGCACGCGGACGGCACCCTCGCGGGCGTGATGACCCGCACCAGCGCGGTGCGCACCGGCATCTACTCCCCCGCCGTCGACTCCCACGGCAAGCTGCGCGTCGCGGCCGCCGTCGGCATCAACGGCGACGTCCCCGCCAAGGCCAAGGCCCTCGTCGACGCCGGCGCCGATGTACTGGTCATCGACACCGCCCACGGCCACCAGGTGAAGATGCTGGAGGCGTTGCGCGCGGTCGCCGATCTGAAGCTCGGCGTCCCACTGGTCGGCGGCAACGTCGTCTCGGCGCAGGGCACTCGCGATCTGGCCGAGGCCGGCGCCGACATCATCAAGGTCGGTGTCGGGCCGGGCGCCATGTGCACCACCCGCATGATGACCGGCGTGGGCCGCCCGCAGTTCTCCGCCGTCGCCGAGTGCGCGGCCGCCGCGAAGGAACTCGGCGTGCACATCTGGGCCGACGGCGGCGTCCGGCACCCGCGCGACGTCGCGCTCGCCGTCGCCGCGGGCGCGTCCAACGTGATGATCGGCTCGTGGTTCGCCGGTACCTACGAATCGCCGGGCGACCTGCGCACCGATCCCTCCGGCAACTCCTACAAGGAGAGCTTCGGCATGGCGTCCAAGCGCGCCGTCGCCGCCCGCACCGCCTCCGACAGCGGCTTCGACCGCGCCCGCAAGGGACTGTTCGAGGAAGGCATCTCCTCCTCGCGCATGCGCCTGGACCCGGAGCGCCCGGGCGTCGAGGACCTCATCGACCACATCTGCTCCGGGGTCCGCAGCGCCTGCACCTACGCCGGTGCGCGCACCCTGGGCGAACTGCACGACAAGGCCGTGCTCGGCGTGCAGTCGGCCGCCGGTTTCGCCGAGGGCCGCCCGCTGCCGTCGGGCTGGTAGGGGTTTCCGGCGGCACGCCGGAAATGACAGGGAGCGGCGCGCGGGCGATGAACGACAAGGGGCGACGCGCGGGGCGATGACTGACAGGGAGCGGCGCGCCGACGATGACTGACAGGGAGCGGCGCGCGGTGCGGCGCGAGCGAGGAGTCACGTACCCGACCCGGTAGCATAAGAATTGCCGGGCCGCGGGTATACCTGTCTCGTGGCTGGGGTACAGCACATTCACACGGCCGTTTTGCGAAAGGAACCAGTTGTCACCCGCGTCCAAGGGCGCCACTCAGGAGGGCTCCTCTACCGAGCCGGGTGACAAACCCGGCGCCTCCGTTATCCCAGTTCCTCCCCCGTCCGGGCGGTGCTGACAGTGTCGGTCGTGCTCACGCTGCTCAGCCTGGTGGGCTTCGTCGCGCTCACCCTGGGCACCGCGCTGTTCGTCGCCGCCGAATTCTCGCTCACCGCCCTCGAGCGCAGCACCGTCGAGGCGCACGCCCGTGACGGCGACCGGCGGGCCCGCCAGGTGCGCCACGCGCATCGCACCCTGTCGTTCCAGCTGTCCGGGGCGCAGCTCGGCATCACCATCACCACGCTCGTCACCGGGTACATCGCCGAGCCGGTGCTGGCCCGCCTGCTCGAACCTCCGTTCTCCGCGCTCGGCCTGGGTTCCGCCGCCGCCCACGGTGTTTCGCTCGCGCTGGCGCTGGTGCTGGCCACCTCGCTGTCGATGACCTACGGCGAACTCGTGCCCAAGAACATGGCCATCGCCAACCCGCTGGCCGCCGCCCGGCTCACCGCGGGCCCGATGATCGCCTTCTCCGTCTTCTTCAAGTGGCTGATCAACCTGCTCAACGGGACCGCCAACTGGGTGGTGCGGCGCTTCGGCATCGAACCCGCCGAGGAACTGCGATCGGCCCGTTCCCCCGAAGAACTGGGATCGCTGGTGCGCACGTCGGCCCGCCGCGGCGCGCTCGATCTGCGCACCGCGCTGGTGGTGGACCGGTCGCTCGCCTTCGGCGACCGCAGCGCCGAGGAGCTCATGACGCCGCGGGTGAAGATCGAATCGCTGGATCAGGACGACACCATCGCCGAACTCATCACGGCCGCGGGCCGGACCGGGTTCTCCCGGTTCCCGGTGATCGACGGCGACCTGGACAACACGGTCGGCGTCGTGCACATCAAACAGGCGTTCCTGCACCCGGTCCGGGAGCGGCACACCGTCACGCTGCGCTCCATCGCCCATGCCGTGCCGATCGTGCCCGCGAGCCTCAACGGCGACGCCGTCCTCGAGCGGGTGCGCTCCGACGGCATGCAGGTCGCGCTGGTGGTCGACGAGTACGGCGGCACCGCGGGCCTGGTCACCATGGAGGACATCATCGAGGAGATCCTCGGCGACGTCCGCGACGAGCACGACGAGGAGGAACTCGACGTGCGCCGCACCGCCTCCGGCTGGAACTGTTCGGGCCTGCTCCGCGTCGACGAACTCGCCCGCGCCACCGGCTACGACGCGCCCGAGGGCGAATACGAAACACTCGGCGGGCTGGTGCTCACCGTGCTGGGCCGCATCCCGGAGGCGGGCGACGAGGTGCTGCTGCCCAACCATCGCAACGGGCATCAACCGCATACCGACGGCGGCTGGGTGGCGCGCGTGGAGCGGATGGACGGGCGGCGTATCGACCGCGTGCTCCTGCAACCGGTCGACGCCGACACCCTCGCGAGTTGGGAGCTCCACCATGGGTGACCTGTACGGGGTGCTGCTCACGGTGGTGCTACTGGCGGGCAACGCCTTCTTCGTGGGTGCCGAGTTCGCCCTCATCACCGCCCGCCGCGACCGGCTGGAAACCCTTGCCGCACAGGGCAAGCGCAGCGCCGACACCGTCATCAGGGCGGGTCAGCACCTGTCGATGATGCTGGCGGCGGCGCAGCTGGGCGTCACCATCTGCTCGCTGCTGCTCGGCCGCGTCGGCGAGCCGGCGATCGCGCACCTGCTGGAGCGGCCGTTCGACCTGGTCGGCGTGCCCGACCAGCTGCTGCACCCGCTGTCGTTCGCCCTGTCGCTGGGCCTGGTGGTGGTGCTGCACATGCTGCTCGGCGAGATGATCCCGAAGAATATCGCCCTCGCGGGGCCGGAACGCGTTGCGCTGCTGCTGGTTCCGGTCCTGATGTGGTTCCTGCGGCTGGCCCGGCCGCTGATCACCCTCTACAACGTCGCCGCGAACCTCACGCTGCGCGCGCTGCGCATCGAGCCCAAGGACGAGCTCGACGCCACCGTGTCGTCGGTGGAGCTGGCGGAGATGATCGGCGAATCGCGTTCCGAGGGCCTGCTCGACGAGGGCGAGCATCGGCGGCTGGCCCGCGCGCTGGGCACCACCGACCGGATCGTCGCCGATGTGATGGTGCCCCTGGCGAAGACGCGCTGCGTCCCCCTGCGCGGCGACGGGACGACGCTGGGCGATATCGAATCCGCGGTGGCCGAGACGGGGTTCTCCCGCTATCCGGTGCGCACCTCCGACGGCTCGCTGGTCGGGTATCTCCACGTGAAGGACGTACTGGACAAGGTGGCCGACGATTCGGCGGGCCCGTCGACGCCGATTCCGCGCACCGATATCCGGCCGCTGCCGACGGTCAGCATCGGCACCACGCTGTACGAGGCGCTGTCGCGATTGCGCCGCACCAGCAGCCATCTCGGCCGCGCGGTCGACAGCCGCGGCAATACCGTCGGCATCGTCGCGCTGGAGGATCTGGTGGAGGAGTTCGTCGGCACGGTGCGCGACGCCACCCACCGGATCGCGGAATGAGCCGGGAAGCGACGGCCATGGCGGAGCGAGACATCCGGCTGCTGGCGGAGACCGACTGGCGGGCCCGGGCCGCCGCCCATCGAGCCCGGGTCGACGAGCTGATCGGCCCGTACCTCGAGCGGCGCGCGCACGGATCGAAGCATCCGGTGATCGACTTCCTGTTCACCTACTACGGGCACAAGCCCGCGCAGCTGCGGCGCTGGCACCCGGGATACGGTGTCGCGCTGGAGAATGCGACCGAATACGCGAGTTCGCGGGGATATCGCGACGTCCCGCCGCCGACCGCACCCGCGGACAGCGGTGCCGGGACGGGGACGGACCCGGGCGCGCACTCCCGCGCATACACCGCGGACCCCGCCTTCCTCGCCCGGCGTCGCCACACCGTCGAATTCGTCTCGAACCTCCTGCGCGCCACCGCGTCCCGGCCCGCACAGCTGTCCTGCTTCGGGCTGCACGAGTGGGCGATGGTGTACCGCAGTGACGACGTGCGCCACCGGCAGGTGCCGCTGCGGCTCGGGAACGCGGGAACGGATGCGGTGGTGGAGTCGATGTCGCTGCGCTGCACCCACTTCGACGCCTTCCGCTTCTTCACCCCCGAGGCGGTACCCCGCAACACCGTATCCCTCACCCGCGACGATCAGCCCCTCCGCGAGCAGCCCGGCTGCCTGCACGCCAATATGGACCTGTACAAGTGGGGCTTCAAACTGGTCCCGCTCATCGACTCGGACCTCCTGCTGGACTGTTTCGAGCTGGCCTGCGCCGCCCGCGAACTCGACATGCGCGCCAGCCCCTACGACCTCTCGGAGTACGGGTATTCGCCCGTCACCATCGAAACCCCGTCCGGCCGGGCCGAATACGTGCGCGGCCAGGTCGAACTGGCGGAACGCGCCGAACCCCTGCGCTCACGCCTGCTCGCTGCCGCCGAGGCCCTGCTCGAAGAAGCGCCCCAAGCGCCGTAACCCCGCGGCACACTCCCTCGTCATCCCGGCACGCACCCCCCGTCATCCCGGCACGCACTCCCGTCATCCCGGCATGCTTTTGGTCGGGATCCATCCACCCACAGCAGATTCCGGCCAAAGCATGCCGGAATGACGGTGGGCGGCACCGGACGTGGTCGGGGTACCAGCGCAAACGCGAGTTCTTTTGCGAAAACCGTCCTCCTGAGACAGTGAACACGTTACCGTTTCGATCGTTGTCGTGACCGGCGGTACTGGGTACCGCCCGGTCCGTCACGGCGGGTAACGGGTCGGTTCGGAAGGCGGGGGTTCCGCGATGAGGCAGGTGCAGAGGTTTCGGCGGTCCAGGCCGATGATGGTGCTGGCGGCGGCGCTGCTGGCGGCGGCGGTCCTGCCGGTCGGCGGTGCGTCGGCCGATCTCCAGTCCGATATCGCCGACCAGGTGCGGCAGTTCCTCGACGTGGGCCGGGAATCGGCGGCGCGCGCGGACTGCGGGCCGGGCTCGCGGCCGGAACCCGGTCTGCAGGGCGATGTTCCGGCCGCCGATCGCAACAGCGGCCGCAGCACGCAGGGCTACAACTGCAATATGTCGTTCGTCGGCGGACATGCCGGGCGCGGGGGCGGCATCACCTCCACCACGTTCGAACACTGCTCCTACACCGGCTCGTTCTTCCCGGGTAATCTGCTCGGGCCGGCGCAGGGCGTGCAGGTGCTCGACGCGTCCGATCCCGCCAACCCGGTGCTCACCGCCACCCTCACCGAACCGGCGATGCTCGCCGGCACCTGGGAGAGCCTGAAGGTCAACACCGAGCGAAAACTGCTGGTGGGCACCGGTGTTCCGGTCGGCACGGGCGTCGGCTACCTGTCGGTGTACGACATCTCCGACTGCGCCCATCCCCGGCTGCTGAATCCGGGACCGGGCTCGAATCTCGCGATGCCGCTGCCGATCACGACGCACGAGGGCGGTTTCTCCCCCGACGGCCGCACCTATTGGGCCTCCGGCATCGCACCGGGCTTCCTCAGCGCCGTCGACCTCACCGACCCGGCGAATCCGCGGGTGATCTGGCAGGGCCTCACCGGGATCGAGGCACACGGCTTCGGCGTCGGCGCCGACGGCAACCGGCTGTACCTGTCGGCGCTCGGCGGATTCACCACGCTCGACGTCAGCGCGGTGCAGCGCCGCGACCCGAATCCGCAAGTGGGACACCTGGGCCGGGTGTTCTGGACCGACGGCTGGGCCACCCAGCACAGCATCCCGGTCACCTACGACGGCACGCCGTACCTGTTCACCGCCGACGAGGGCGGTTCCGGCGGCGTGAAACTCGTCGACGTCTCCGAGGACGCCGATCCGGAGGTCGTCAACAAGATCAAGCTGGAGATCAACCTCCCCGAGCACCAGGACAGCATGCTCGCCTCCGCGATGGGCGGATCGGTCTTCTCCTACGACGTGCACTACTGCGCGGCCGACCGCCCGAACGACCCCACCGCGCTGGCGTGCGGCTGGGAATCCTCGGGCATCCGGGTGTTCGATGTGCGCGACCCGTTCCACGTGCGCGAGATCGCCTACTTCAACCCGCCCGCGCGCACAGGGCAGAACATGCAGCTGTGGAATTCGCCGCACGCGCTGGCGTCGCTGATCGGGCCGCCCGCCATGGAGAGCTTCTCGACCGCCCGCGCCATGCTCGAGGGCAAATTCGATCCGGCACAGGCGTTGTCGCCGCGCACCGGCATGCTCGCCTTCGGCGACGTCTCCACCGACTGGTGCTTCGCACCCCCGGAATGGCACGGCAACCAGCTGTGGACCACCTGCAACGACAACGGCTTCATGGTGCTGCAGCTCGACAACGACGTGTATTCGCCACCGGCGGACCAGCGTTCGATCGTGGGGTCGTGATGCGCCGGCTGCTGACCGCGGCCTGCCTGGCCGCGGGCGTGCTGATCCTGCTCGTCATGGGCGCCGCCCTACGGCCGCTGATCTGGCCCGAAACACACACCGCGGCACGGATTCTGAACGACACCGAGATCGGTTTCGCCCAGGATATGACCGCGCACCACCAGCAGGCGGTCCAGATCGTGCAGCGCCTGGATCCCGGCGTCGATCCGATGGTGCAGCGGCTGGCCCAGCAGATCGACCAGTCGCAGCGCGTGGAGATCGGGACCATGCTCGGCTGGCTGCGCCTGGCCAACGCATCCCCGATGTCGCAGCATCCGATGGCGTGGATGGCCGCGGCGCCGGACAACGCCGCCGCCCACCGTCATTCGCCCGCGTCACCGCCCGCGCCCGGCGTCATGCCCGGCCTCGCCTCCCAGGCCGAACTCGATGCCCTGTCCGCCGCCCGTGGCCGCGAGGCCGAAGTCCTCTTCCTGCAACTGATGTACCGCCACCACCAGGGCGGTGTCGCGATGGCACAGGCCGCCGACCGCGAAATCGCCTCCGGCGCGGTCAAAGAGGCCCTGCGCGGCATGATCGTCGGCCAGAGTCAGGAGTGCGGGCTGATGGCGGTGCTGCTGTCCCAGCGCGGCACCCAGCCACTCCCCTGAGCGGCACGGGCGTTCTCAGGCCGAGGTCTCGCGCTCGAGCAGCCGGACCAGCAGGGCGACCTGCCCGGCGTAGTGCTCGACGAACTCCGGGGACCGCGCGTCGGCCTCGCACACCCCGGCGATGACGTGCGGCAGCGTGGTGGTCGCCATCGCCGCGGCCATCAGCATGACCTGCAGGCATGCCGGATCCAGTTCGGCGGGCAGCCGCCCGGCCGCCTGTAGCTCACGCACCTCCTCGACATTGCGATCGAGCAGGTGTTTGCGGGATTCCAGGCCGGGATCGCTGTCGGGGCCGGTGTACTCCAGCCCGGTCCACGCCAGCAGCCGCACGCCGTCGGGATCCTCCAACGCCTGCAGCGCGTAGCGGCGCACCTGTTCGGGCAGCGGCGTTCCGGGCGGCGCGAGTTCGTTCCGGCGCTCCCGCCAGCGCTCCCCCATGGCGCGGTACAAGCCTTCCTTCCCGTCGAAATAGTAGGAGATCAGCTGCTGGTTCACCCCGGCGCGCGCGGCGATGGCGGCGGTCCGGGCGCCCTGGTATCCGCGCGCGGCGAACTCGGCCGCGGCCGCGTCGAGGATGAGCTGCCGGGTGCGTTCCGGATCGCGCTGCCGCTCCTGCGGCTTGGGCGACCTGCGAGGTTTCGAGGACGGCACCGTCTGATCGTACATGCGGATAGCAATTTCAATCGTCGATATGGCTTAATCAAGTATTTGATTGACACAGTCCCATGAGTGAATGAACATTGGTGGGAGCCCGATCCCCCTAGGAGAACCGTCATGAACGCACCGGCGCACACCGTCGACACCCGAGTCCTGATCGTGGGAGGAGGCATCACCGGCCTCACCACGGCACTGCTGCTCGCTCGCGCGGGCGTCCGGCCCGTGCTCGTGGAGCGGCACCCCTCCACGGCGCTGCAGCCGCAGGCACGCGCCTTCAACCCCCGGACCATGGAGATCTACCGGTCGCTGGGACTGGAGCAGCAGATCCGCGAACGCACGTCGATCCTCGCGGAGCTGCCGGAGATGATCGGCGTCGACACCCTGGCAGGCGAGGAACGATTCCGGGTCGACGTGCTGGCCCAGGTGCGCCCGCCCGCCGCCCTGAGCCCCACCGACTGGGCGATGATCGACCAGGACGAACTGGAGCGCATCGTGCGCGCCGCCGCCGAAAACCACGGCGCCGACGTCAGATTCGGCACCGAACTGATCGAGGTCGATTCCGCCGCCGACGGCGTCACCGCCATCGTGCGCGACCTCGGCAGCGATACCGAATACCGCGTCCACGCCGAGTATCTGGTCGCCTCCGACGGCAATCGCGCGCGCATCCGCACCCGGCTGGGCATCGGCGCGGACGGTCCGGGTGAACTCGTCCACGTCGCGAACTTCCTGTGCGACGCCGACCTGAGCGCCGCCCTGCGCGGACGCCGTTTCCTGCTCGCCTACTTCGACCGGCCGACGACGGGAACCGTTCTCGTGCCGGGCCGCGAACCCGGTCGCTGGGCGTTCGGGGTGCCCTTCGGGCCCGAATCGGGCAAGAGCGCCGAGGATTTCACCGAGCAGCGCTGTATCGAGCTGGCGCGCAGGGCGATCGGAGATCCGGACCTCGAATTGACGTTCGTGCCCGCCGTTCCCGGAACGGACCGGACCGTGACCACCACCAGGATCGGCTGCTGGGTCGCCCGGCGGTACCGGGCCGGACGGATCTTCTTCGTCGGCGACGCGGCCCACGTCGTGCCGCCCACCGGCTCCTTCGGCGCGAGCACCGGCATCGCGGACGCGCACAATCTCGCCTGGAAGCTCGCCGCCGTGCTCGACGGGCGCGCGGGCGACCCGCTGCTGGACACCTACGAGGACGAACGCCGCCCGGTGGCGCTGATCACCCTGGACCAGGCGATGCAGCGGCTGCAGGGCCGCCATCACGGTTCCGGCGACTCCGCGGCGAGCATCGACGACCTGACCATGATCTTCGGCTACCGGTACGGCTCCGGGGCCGTCTGCGCGGAGGGCACCGCTTCCACCGAGCCGGTCGAGGATCCCCGCGCTCCCAGCGGTCGCCCCGGCCTGCGCGCACCACACGTCCGGCTGCGCCGAGGCGAGACCGCGCTGTCCACCGTCGACCTCTTCCACGACGCCTTCACCCTGCTGACCGGACCGGCCGGCGACGACTGGGCCGCGGCGGCCGAAAAGGTTTCCGCCACACTGGGTCTCGATATGCGCGTGCTGCGCATCGGTGCCGATCTCGAGGATGTAGACGACCGATTTCCCGCCACCTACGGGCTCGCGGACAGCGGCGCGTCCCTCGTCCGGCCCGACGGCTTCACCGCTTGGCGCTCGGCAACACTGCCATCACAGCCCGAGGGCGAACTGCTGCGAGCGCTCACCCAGGTCCTCGGCCGCACCGATGCGTAGCCCGGCCACACCGACCCCGGACATCGCCCACGACAGCTCCGCCACACGTCCCCCTGCTGTGCCGGGACCACGTAAGCCCCACAATGTTCGGCATGCCGGAGCTACCACCTCTCCCACCGGCCGCACCAGGATCCTTCGCCGGGACCCTGGTGCGACGCCGTACCGTCCGGGACTTCGCCGAGCGGCCGATCACAGCGGAGGCAGCGGGCCAACTGCTGTGGGCTGCACAGGGACTCGTGGACGGCGAACACAGAACCACGCCCTCGGCGGGAGGTCTGTACCCACTGTCCGTCGCCCTCACCGCCGGGAATGTCGACGGAATTTCGCCTGGCGTCTACCACTACGAACCGACAGCACACCGCCTTCTCTGCCGCAGCGACGAGGATCCGCGGGGAGCACTCCGCGACGCGGCCATCGACGATCAACCGTGGCTCGCCACCGCTCCCGCCGTCCTCGTCCTCACCGCCGACATCGACCGCGCCACAGACCATTTCGCCGATCAGCCACCACACGGCCGCCGCGGCGAACGCTATGCCTACATCGAAACCGGCCACGCCGCCCAGAACGTCTACCTGCAAGCCACCGCCCTCGGCCTCGGCACCGTCCTCGTCGGCGGCTTCGACGAAACCCGCCTCGTGACCACCATCCCGGCCCTCTGCCCCGCAGGCCACCGCCCGACCGCCCTGCTCCCGGTCGGCCATCCGGCAGGTCCGCGTTCGGGCGGATCGCCCCTCGACGGCCGGTAAGGTCGGCGGCATGAGTCTCGAAGGACGGGTTGCGCTGGTCACCGGTGGCGGACGGGGTATCGGCCGGGCCGTCGCGCTCGCGCTGGCGGAGGACGGCGCGGATGTGGCGGTGAACTATCGGTCGGACGCGGACGCCGCGGCCGAAACCGTCGCCGCCGTCGAGAAACTCGGCCGCCGCGGACTGGCGGTGCGGGCGAGCGTGGATTCGGTGGAGGACGACGAGCGCATGGTCGCGGAGGTGCTCGGCGAGTTCGGGCACATCGACATCCTGGTGAACAACGCGGGGATCGCCAGCCGGGGCAGGTTCGTGGCCGATACCGACCCGGCGGAGGTGCAGCGGGTCGTCGCCACGCACGCGCTGGGAGCGCACCACGTCTCGCGCCTGGTGCTGCCGTCCATGCGCACCCGGCCGCGCGGCGACATCGTGATGATCTCCAGCGTCGCCACCCTCGCTCAGAGCGCGGGCGGCGCCCCGTACAACATGGCCAAGGCCGCCCTGGAGGCGTTGGCGCTCACACTCGCGAACGAGGAGCGCCGCAACGGAATTCGGGTCAATATCGTCGCACCGGGCCTGGTCGACACCGAGATGGGCCAGCGGCTGGTGAAGGCGGTCGCCGGTGTCACCGACATCCGCAGCCTCGACGAGCACTCCCCGTTCGGACGGGTGTGCCGGCCCGACGACGTGGCGAATGTGGTGCGGTTCCTGGTGTCCGGTGGCGGCGAGTACATCAGCGGCCAGAAGCTCAACGTCAACGGCGGCCGCACCGATTTCGGGT
Source organism: Nocardia mexicana NBRC 108244 (assembly GCF_001613165.1). Taxonomy (GTDB): domain Bacteria; phylum Actinomycetota; class Actinomycetes; order Mycobacteriales; family Mycobacteriaceae; genus Nocardia; species Nocardia mexicana. The sequence continues at coordinate 118,453 of NZ_BDBV01000050.1, read as the reverse complement.
GACCATCCGCGCCTCGGTATCGTCCTGGTTGATCAACGTGGATGGAGGGCGGGTCCGAGATGACCGACACCGAGACAGTCACCCTTCCCGAGCATGTGCACGGCTACCCCGATGTGGCGTTCGGCGGATACGTGGCGGGCATGCTGGCACAGCGCACCGAATCCCCGGTCGTCCGGGTCGATTTCCGCAGTATCGTGCCGGTCGCCACCGAGGTCGGCTTCGGCGCCACCGACACCGGCTGGGCCCTGACCGCCGCCGACGGCCGCCTGCTGGTGGAGGCCGCGCCCGCCGACCTCACGATCGAAACCCCCACGCCCCCTTCGTGGGCCGAGGCCAAGCTCGCCTCCGACGCCGCCGTCTCCACCGGCGGGCGCCCGATCACCGACTGCTACGGCTGCGGCGCGGCCTGCGCCCCGGGCCGCGGCCTGCGCCTGTTCCCCTGGCAGATGCCTGATCGCGAGCTGATCGCGGCAGCCTGGCAACCGGATCCGGGTCTCGCCGACGAAAACGGCGTGCTCCCACCGGAAGTCGTGTGGTCGGCGCTGGACTGTCCCGGCGGGATCGCGGGCATCCAGCTGTCCGGCATGCGCTACGGCGCGTTCACCGCCGCGCTCACCGCCACGCAGTGGCAACCGGTGCGAGCGGAGCACGAATACATCTCGTACGCCTGGCCGATCCGGGCCGACGGCCGCAAACACACCGTGGGCGTGGCACTGTCGACACTCGGCGGGGACCTGTGCGCCTACGCCGAGGCGCTCTGGATCGAGCCGAAGGACTGACCGAGCTGCCCGAAACGGCCATCGTCGCCCTTGCGCCAATAGACTCTCGCGTATGTCCGCAGGCGTCTCAGCAGTGGGTATGCGCCCGATTTGTCTGTAGTGTCGTTCGCGCTCTGACGCACGATCGATAGACGAGGACTATGACGAAGCTCAAAAGGCTGGTGGCCGCGGTGGCCGCCGGTCTCGTCGCCTTGACGCCCGCCGCGTTACCCGCGGCCGCGCAGGCGGATCAGGCCCCGCAGTACGCGCCCACCATGCTCATCCTGGACGCCTCCGGGTCGATGCAGCGCCCCGACCCGGCCGGCACCATGATGGATGCCGCCAAGAACGCGGTGCGCACCTTCGTCGGGTCCGCTCCCGCCGAAGCCAAGGTGGGGCTCACCACCTACGGCACCAGCACCGGCAACTCGGAGGCGGAGAAGTCCGCGGGCTGCCGCGACGTGTCGGTGCTGCGCCGCCCCGACACGATCGACAAGGCCGCGCTGATCGGCGCCGCCGACGGCATCAAGGCCAGCGGCTGGACCCCCATGGGCACCTCGCTGCGCGAGGCCGCCAAGGCGCTCCCGAGTTCCGGTCCGCGCTCGATCGTGCTGGTCTCCGACGGCGATGACACCTGCTCGCCACCCGAACCCTGCGATGTCGCCCGGGAGTTGAAGAAGCAGGGCCTCGACCTCGTCGTGCATTCGATCGGCTTCGCCGTGGACGCCAAGGCGCGCGCCCAGCTCAGCTGCATGGCGCAGGCCACCGGCGGCACCTATTCCGACGCCGTCGACGGACCCGCGCTGGAGCGCATCCTGCCGCGCGTCAGCGGCGGTGCGCTGCGCAACTACCAGGCTTCCGGCACGCCGATCACCGGCACCGACAGGTACCACACCGCACCGGCCGCCACTCCGGGCCATTACCTGGACACCATCGGCCAGAAGGAGAAGCGGTACTACGCCGTCGATGTCCCCGAAGGCGCCACCGCCTATTTCAGCGGCATCATGTCCTACCCGAGACTGGCCGGTATCGATGTCCTCGATGACACCAACCTGCTGCAAATGCACGTTTATGGCCGAGACGGCGAGGACTGCAACAAATCCGAAACCGAGCACGTAACCAACTCCAGCGACGGCGCGACCCTCACGATCAGCACGGCCTTCGACGGTGCCACCAAGAAGCCCGGCAACAGCGCCAGCGGCAACAAGTGCAAGGGCGGCGGCCGCTATTACTTCGCGCTGGACTGGAAGAGCGTGTCCACCGGTGTTCCGGAGCGGTTGCCGCTCGAGCTGCTGGTCGGAATCGAACCCGCCGTCACCGACCCCGGCCCCAAGGCCGTGCTCCCGGCGACAACGTTCACCGAGCCCAGCGGCGCGGGCAGCCCGGTCACCGGCGGCGGGTCACTGTCCGCCGCGTCCACGCTCCCCGGATCGGGGCGCTACACCGATACCCTGCGACAGGGTGAATTCGTCTTCTACCGGGTGAAACTGGATTGGGGTCAGGGCCTGGCGTATCGGGTGCATTTCGATGCGAACGATCGTCGCGGACTTGCGGACATATCGAATATCCACACCGCCGTGTACTCGCCGCTCGCCAAGGAGATCGACTGGGAATCGGGCGTATACGTAGGCACGGACACCGTCCTTCCGACATCCGATCCGGCCGTTGCGACGACGCCGGTCCGATACGGCAATCGCAACGCCGACGATTCCCACATCCGTGACCAGACAACACCGGGCTGGTACTACATCTCGGTCAAGCTCGGCTCCGCTCGGGAGGGCGTCGATCACCTCCCGGTGCCGATACGGCTCGATCTCACCGTGACCGGGACGCCCGAGCCGGGGCCGAAGTACACCTCGGAGGTAGCCGGAGGAATCGTCGGCGACCACGGTCAGGCGACGGGCGGCGGACCCGACCGCGCCGGCAGCAAATCCGAAGCCGCGTCAACGAACGACTCGTCCTCCGCGCTGCCGATCGTGATCGGATCCGCCGCCGCGGTGGCCGTGCTCGTGGTCGGAGTGTTGATCGGGTGGCTCGTCGCCCGCCGTCGGCGCGGATGATGTTCGCCCCCTGCTGATATGCCGAAGGCGGCTCCCGAGGTCGGGAGCCGCCTTCGGTGCGGGGCCGTACTGTCGTCCGATATGGCTACGGCCCAGCGGAATTCACGCTGTTCGCGCTCGGCGGCCGATGCGCCGACGGGTCACAGCGGCGGGAACCCCGAGGAACCGGTGGAGAACCAGTTCCAGAACGCGGTGGCGTGCGCGATGAGCACGTTGGCCAAGTCGATAGCGGTACTACCCATCGAACTTCCTCACATCAGGTGATTCACTTGCGCCGCCCAGGGTAACGGAAGCGTAACGACGCCGACAGGGGGCGTCGCCTGTACGCCAACCACCGGGCCGATCGTGCGAATCGGCCGCCGTCAGAGATTTCCGACGGTGCGCTCGAGCTTCTGCGCCACCAGTTGCCGCGCCTGTTCGCGCAGCGCCGGGCGGTAGCCGCTGGGATACACCGGATCCGCGGGCGCGTACTGCCCCAGCACCTGCTTGGCGAGGGTGATCTTGTGAACCTCGGTCGGACCGTCCGCGATCGCCATCACCTCGGCATAGTTCATCATGTCGACGAACGGCAGGTCCTCGCTCACGCCCAGCGCACCGTGCAGGTGCAGTGCGCGCCGCGCGACGTCGTGCATCACCTTCGGCATCGCCACCTTGATCGCGGCAATGTCCTTGCGCACCTTGCGATAATCCTGTTCCTTGTCGATCAGCCAGGCCGTGCGCAGCACCAGTAGCCGGAACTGCTCCATCTCGATCCAGCTGTCGGCGATGCGTTCCTGCGTCATCTGCTTGCCACCCAGCACGCCCTTGCCCATGGGCCGCGATACCGCGCGCTCGCACATCATGTCGAATGCCTTGCGCACCATGGCCACCGTGCGCATGGCGTGGTGCACGCGGCCACCGCCCAGGCGGGTCTGGGCGACGATGAACCCCAGTCCCTCCGCGCCCAGCAGATGATCGGCGGGCACCCGCACATCGGTGAACCGCAGATGCCCCTCGTGACTGGAGAATCCGTGCACCTCGAAGTTCTTCACGATCTCGAGGCCGGGCGTGCCCGCGGGCACGATGAACATCGACAGCCGCTGGTGCGGCGGGGCCTCCGGATCGGTCACCACCATCACGATGTGGAACGCGGCGTACTCGGCCGCGGTGTTGAACCACTTCTCGCCGTTGATGACCCAGTCGTCGCCGTCGCGCACCGCGCGGGCCTGGAAGGCCGTCGGATCCGAACCGCCGGTCGGCTCGGTCATGACGTAGCAGGAGCCGATCTCACCGTCGAGCAGCGGCTGCAGATACCGCTGCTTCTGCTCCGGCGTGCCGAAGTGCGCGAGAATCTCGGCATTGCCGGAATCCGGTGCCTGGCAACCGAATACGAGCGGCGCCCACATCGAGGTGCCCAGCACCTCGTTGAGCAGCGCCAGCTTCAGCTGCCCGTAACCGGGGCCGCCGAGTTCCGGCCCGAGGTGGCAGGCCCACAGCCCGCGCTCCTTGACCTGCTCCTGCAGCGGACGCAGCAGCGCCCGCACCTGTGGATCCTCGCGGTGGTACGGGTTCAGGTCGGGCAGTAGATCCAGCGGCTCCACCTCGGTGCGGACGAACTCGGCGACCCAGTCGAGTTGCTTCTGATACTCCGGGTCGGTCTCGAAATCCCAAGCCATGATCAGCCTTTCGTGCGGTTGTTGTCGGCGGGGTGTGGCGTCTGGACGATCCCGTCCAGCACGGTGGCGGCCAGGATCTCGGCGATCTCGTCCGGGGTGTGGTCACCGTGCGGGCGGTACCAGAAAGTCACCATATTGAGCATCCCCAGAATGCTGTTGGTGACGACGTGGTCGGCGGTGCTCAACGCACCCTCCGCGTGCCCGGCGTCGATCACCCGCTGCCAGCACTCCTGCACGCGGTCGCGCAGCTCCTGCAGGTCGGCGGCCCGGTCGCCGGTCAGCGCCGATACATCGCGGAGCTGGATGGCCACCTCGCGCCGGTGGGCGACGATGAGGCGGACGTGGCTGTGAATCAGCTTGCGCAGCTTGGCGACCGGATCGTCGGGCCCGTCGGCGATCGCGCGGGCCTCGGCGTACATCAGGTCGATGTAGTCGCGCAGGATCTGGAACAGCAGCTCCTCCTTGGAGCCGATGTGATAGTAGAGTGCCCCGCGCTGCACATCCGCGCGGTCGCCGATCTCGGCCACACCCGTGCCGTGAAACCCCTTCTCCGCGAACAAGTCCAGCGCCGCACGCACAATCCGTCCGCGAGTCTCCACCCCCGCGGACGCGGGCGGCCGCCCCCGTCTCCGCACCGGCACCGCCGTCATCCCCACCCCCCACCGCGCACCACCGAACTCCGCGCACCCCCTGCGTGTTCCCGCACCCCTTTCAAGCCTCTGCAGGGTGTGCGGGAACGTGTAAGTGGTGCGCGAAGTGTGGTCATCGCCAACCGCCGTCCAGGGCGAGGGTGGCGGCGGAGCAGAATGCTGAGGCGGACGGGTCGGCGAGGAACAGTGCGGCACCGACGATCTCGTGCGGCTCGCCGACGCGGGCCGCGGCATTGTGCTTGCTCAGCTCCTCGCGTAGGCCGTCCGGCCAGGCGGCGGAGATATCGGTCGCGAACGGCCCGCACTGAATCGTGTTGACCCGCACGGACGGACCGTAGGTCTGCGCCAGACCCAGTGTCAGCGCGTTCAATCCGGCCTTGGCCGCCGAGTACGGCACCGCGAGGGGTTCCGGCCGCACCGCCTCGATCGAGGAGACGTTGATGATCGACCCGCCGCCCGCCTCCTTCATCCGCGCCCCGATCAGCGCCGAGAGCCGGAACGGGCCCTTGAGATTCACCCCGATCACCTTGTCGAACAGGGCCTCGCTCACCTGATCCAGGCTGGGGTACAGCGGCGACAGCCCGGCGTTGTTGACCAGCACGTCGACCCGTCCGAACTCCGCGTACGCGGTCTCGGCCAGCGCGTCGCACTGCGACCAGTCGCTGACATTGCACGCGACCGGCAGCGCGCGCCGCCCGTACTTCTCGCGGACCTCCTCGGCCAGCGCCACGCAGGAATCGATCTTGCGACTGGCGATCACCACATCCGCACCGGCCTCGGCGAACGCGAGCACCATCTCCCGCCCCAGCCCGCGACTTCCGCCGGTCACCACGACGACCCGATCCGACAACCGACCCACAGCCACACCCTCTCCGCCGAAATGTTCCGCCCAGTACATTAAATGTACCGAGCGATACAATCAAGGCCCGCGCCCTCGCCGATTTCTACCGCCGAGTAACATGACAGGCGTACTTTTTCGATCCGGCTATCTCGAAATGAGGCAGTAGATGACAGAGCGGATTCAGATCGGCGGGCTTCAGGTTGCGAGCGTTCTCCACGACTTCGTCGAGAATCAGGCGCTGCCCGGGACCGGCGTAGATTCCGCCGCGTTCTGGTCCGGTGCGGAAGGAGTCATCAACGATCTGGCTCCGCGCAACCGCGCCCTGCTGGCCGAGCGCGACGAGATCCAGGGCAAGCTCGACGCCTGGCACGCCGAGAACCCGGGCACCGGATACGACAAGGCCGCCTACAAGAAGTTCCTCACCGAGATCGGGTACCTGCGCGAGCAGCCCGCCGACTTCCAGATCGGCACGCAGAACGTCGACGACGAGATCGCCACCACCGCGGGCCCGCAGCTGGTCGTGCCGGTGATGAACGCCCGCTTCGCGATCAACGCCGCCAACGCGCGCTGGGGTTCGCTCTACGACGCCCTGTACGGCACCGACGCCATCCCGGAGACCGGCGGCGCCGAGAAGGGCACCAGCTACAACAAGGTCCGTGGCGACAAGGTCATCGAGTGGGCCCGCAACTTCCTCGACGACGCCGTGCCGCTGATCACCGGCTCGCACGTGGGCTCGCAGGCCTACAAGATCGTCGACGGCGAGCTGGAGGTCACCCTCGAGGACGGCACCGATATCGGCCTGGCCGACGCCTCGGCGCTGGTCGGCTACCGGGGGACGCCGGACGCGCCGACGTCGGTGCTGCTGCGCCACAACGGCCTGCACATCGACATCCAGATCGACCCGGAGTCGCCGATCGGCAAGACCGACGGCGCCGGGGTCAAGGACCTGCTGCTGGAGTCCGCGGTCACCACGATCATGGACTTCGAGGATTCGGTCGCCGCGGTCGACGCCGAGGACAAGGTGCTCGGCTACACCAACTGGCTGGGGCTGATGAAGGGCGACCTGGCCGAAGAGGTCAGCAAGGGCGGCAAGACCTTCACCCGCACCATGAACCCGGACCGGGTCTACACCGGCCTGGACGGCGAAGAGATTGCGCTGCACGGCCGTTCGCTGCTGTTCGTGCGCAATGTCGGCCACCTGATGACCAGCGACGCGATTCTCGACTCCGACGGCAACGAGGTGCCCGAGGGCATCCTCGACGGCCTGTTCACCTCCCTGATCGCGGTGCACAGCCTGCGCGGCGATGCCCGGGTGTCCAACTCGCGCACCGGCTCGGTCTACATCGTGAAGCCGAAGATGCACGGTCCGGACGAGGTGGCGTTCACCAACGAGCTGTTCGGCCGCGTCGAGGACGTGCTGGGCCTGCCCCGCAACACACTCAAGGTCGGCATCATGGACGAGGAGCGCCGCACCACGGTGAACCTGAAGGCCTGCATCGCGGCCGCGCGGGATCGCGTGGTGTTCATCAACACCGGCTTCCTCGACCGCACCGGCGACGAGATCCACACCTCCATGGAGGCCGGGCCCATGGTCCGCAAGGCCGAGATGAAGAAGCAGCAGTGGATCGCGTCCTACGAGGACTGGAACGTCGACACGGGCCTGGCGACCGGGCTGCCGCACAAGGCGCAGATCGGTAAGGGCATGTGGGCCATGCCGGATCTGATGCACGACATGCTCGAGCAGAAGATCGGCCACCCGCGCTCCGGCGCCACCACCGCCTGGGTGCCCTCACCCACCGCCGCCACCCTGCACGCCACCCACTACCACCTGGTGGTCGTGTTCCAGCGGCAGACCGAGATCGCCAAGGGCGGCGCGCGCGCCACCGTCGACCAGATCCTGGAGATCCCGCTCGCGGCGAACACCGACTGGACGCCGGAGGAGATCCGCAACGAGCTGGACAACAACTCGCAGTCCATCCTCGGCTACGTGGTCCGCTGGATCGATCAGGGCGTCGGCTGCTCCAAGGTGCCCGACATCAACGATGTCGCGCTCATGGAAGACCGTGCGACCCTGCGCATCTCGAGCCAGCTGATGGCGAACTGGCTGCGCCACGGCATCGTGACCGCCGACCAGATCGTCGAGAGCCTGGAGCGGATGGCCCCGGTCGTCGACCGCCAGAACGCCGGCGACGCGAGCTACAAGCCGATGGCCCCGGACTTCAGCGGCAGCGTCGCCTTCCAGGCCGCCAAGGAGCTGATCCTGGAGGGCACCAAGCAGCCCAACGGCTACACCGAGCCGATCCTGCACCGCCGCCGCCGCGAGGCCAAGGCCCTGGCCGACAAGAACTGAGCGTGCTCCCGACCACCGAAACCGCTGGTCGGCAATAGAATCCGAGCGAATCCCCTGGCAGATCCTTCCCTGCCAGGGGATTTCGCGTCTTGCGCGGAGGGTAGGGCCTCGTGCGAAGGTGGGGGTTCGACATGGATCGGACGTCAGGGAGGAAATCCACCATGCCCCAACGGGGGACGATGCTGTGTGACAACGACGGGGACTCGGCCAGCCGGTTCGGGCTGGGCTCAGGGGATTTGGCCATCCCCTATCGGCGCCACGACGGCGGCTGGGGCTACGTGTTCGGTGATGCCAACGTCGGCCGGGCGGCTACGGAGCCCTATATCGGCTCGCCCGTCCTGCTGTACCAGGACAGGTTCGACAGCTCCGGCGAGACCGCGATCGAATTCACCGGCAGCCAGCCCAGCCCGACCTGCGCCCAGCTGTTCGACTACCAGCACCAGGCGGACAACGGCCGCGGCGTCGTGGAGTTCACTCGAATTCCCAACGACGCCACCGCATTACAGGTCGACGGGCAGGATCGACTGTTCATCCAGTACACGTCGGTGCACGCGTGGGTGCCGGAGGGCAGTCCCAACGACGGCTCCGCATTCGGCGGCATCGCCTATTCCGACGACCACGGCGCGAGCTGGAAGGATTTCGACCACATCTGGAACGGCGACGCGCTCGGCGGTAACGGCTCGCTGTATTCGATGTGGAGCTTCGCGGGCGTGGACGCGGACGGCCACCTCTACTGTTTCTCCAAGGCGTGGAACGGAAGCCACCACTACGCCGCCGACGCCGGGCTCATCCAACTGTTCCGGTTCGACCCGCGCGACTTCTTCCACGGCCGGTTCGACGGACAGGAGAACTGGGCGTTCCTCGACGACAAGTGGCAGTGGACCCGGGATGCCGCACCCAGCCCGATGTTCGGCCCGGGCAACGCCATCGGGGAGTTCAGCGTCAAGAACATCCAGGGCATGTACTGCATGGCGTATTTCGACGTCGACGACTATAGCATCCGCACCCGCACGTCGCCGCGCCCGGACGGAACCTGGTCCGAGCCCGAAACCCAGGTCGTCGGCAAGAACGCCTGGCCGATGGGCCACTGGGGCAAGCCACACCTGCCCAACCTCTACGGCGGCTACATCCACCCCGGAAGCGCCTCCGCCGACTCGCTGACACTGATCATCAGCCAATGGCCCGGCAAGGCGGGGGAACCGCCCTACACGGTCACCCAGTGGGACGGCATCAAGCCCGGCCCCACCACCGGGTCCGGCAAGCGGGTATAGGCGGGGCGGTCAGCACTCGTCGGGTGCCGGTATCCCCCGCAGCCGCTGATCCAGCCAATCGATCAGCAGCGGCCAGCCCGTGTCCCCGGCGAGGAAGTGCTCGCCGGGGACATTGCGGTAGATCCCCGCGACGCCCAGCGCGCACTGCTGCCGCATCAGCTGTTCGGCGCCCGCGGCCGGGATCCAGATATCGTGCACGCCGTTGTAGACCAGCAGGGGGACGGCGGATTTCAGGCCGGACATATCCGTCGCCCGGAAGACCTGCTCGGCCACCGGGCTGCGCAGCGGATCGGGCGTATTGGCCGCGATATCGATCGGCGCCAGCACCGCGCCCGGCAGCTCGATGAGGTTCATGCACGCGTTCTTCAGCGGCGAGGTCGTCACCTGCTGGGCGAGATTGTTCATGCGGGACAGGATTTCGGGGCGCTCGCGGGCGATGCCGAAGACGGCCGCCATGAACACGCCGGAGGCGAGATTGGCGTTCATGGACTGCGCCAGCATGCGGAAGTCGGCGGGCACGCCGCCCACGGCGGCACCGGTGATCGAATCCGCCAGATCCGGTGCGTAGGAGTCGATCAGCACCGCCGCGGCACGGGTGGCGATGGCGCCGCCGGAGTACCCGGCCATCACGTACGGACTGTCGCCGAGTTCCCCGGGGAGCAGCGTGCGCGTGGCACGCACCGAATCCAGCACGGCGTGACCGGCCACGTACGGTTCCGCGTAGGCCATATTCGGGCCCTCGTGGTCGGGGATCAGTACCGCGTAGCCGCGCAGCAGCGCCAACTGGGTCAGCGGCGGGAAGAAGTCGGCGGAGTTGGTCGTCTCCGAATAGCCGTGCGCCAGTGTGTAACTCGGGGTGCATCGACGCCCCAGGCCGTCGACGGCGAGATTGTTCACCAGGACGGGCCGGGCGCCCTGGCCGGTCCACGCGGTCGGAGGCAGGACCAGCGAGGCGGTGGCGAACGACGGCGCTCCGTGTGCGTCGGTGGTGCGGTACTTCAGTTGCAGTACCTGCCGGGGCGGCGCGGAGAGGGGCATCGTCAGCAGCGGCGCGGCCGCGGGCGTGACATCGCGGGTCTCGACGACCGCACCGGGCGCCAGGCTCTCCAGCGCCGTCGGCCACACGTCGAAGAGCGGATCGCCGACGTCGTCGGGCAGCACCGCCGCCCGCAGCGCCGCGGTCTCCGCGGGAATTCCCGTGAGAGTGGGACCAGCCGCCTCCGTCGGGGCGGCCGGGATCACCGGCCGCGGCACCACCGCATCGATCCACTGTTGCAGGCCGGGCAGATTCAGACCTGGCGCCACCGGACCGGGCGCGGCCGCATCCGACGGCGGCGGATCGGCGCGCGCGATCACCACCGGCCCCCCGGCGACAAGCACTACCGCAATGACGACACGCCACGCCCACATGGGCACACACCCCACGATCACCAGTACCGATCCGACCGTGGCGTCGTGCGCAACCAACCCCGAGACACCAACCGCGGCTTGAACTTCCATAGTGTAATGGCACAAAAGAGACAGCGTCTCATTGTTCGCCATCACTGGGAACAAACTTCGAACCTATACTTCGGAATACTTCGATATGACTCTCTGTTGGCATCGAATGTGAACATTCTGATCGTGTACGCGCACCCCAAACCGGACTCCCTCACCGGCGCCCTGAAGGACGTTGCCGTGCAACAGCTCCGGTCCGATGGACACGAGGTCGCCGTGAGCGACCTGTATGCGATGGGCTGGAAGGCGCACGCGGATCCGGACGACTTCGGCGAGGTCGACGAGACCAATTTCATGCTCGCCTCGGGCGAGGCCTTCGACAACGGCACGCTCACCGCCGACATCCGCGCCGAGCAGGAAAAACTGCTGTGGGCCGATACCGTGCTGCTGCATTTTCCGCTGTGGTGGTTCTCCATGCCCGCGATCATGAAGGGCTGGGTGGACCGCGTATTCACCTGTGGATTCGCCTACGGCGCGGGCGGAACTGCCATCCCCCGCTACGGCGCGGGCGTGCTCAGCGGCAAACGCGCCATGCTGGTCGTCTCGATCGGCGGCCGCGAACCCTCGTACTCCGATCGCGGCATCAACGGCCATATCGACGACCTGCTCTACCCCATCAATCACGGCATCCTCTACTACCCCGGCATGGACGTCCTCCCCGCGTTCCCCGTCTACGGCACGCTCCGCGTGAACGACGAGCGCTTCGAGGAGATCGCCCACGCCCTGCGGCAACGCCTGTCGGAAATCGACAAGATCGACCCGATCAACTACCGCCCCCAGGCGGGCGGCGACTACGACCGCACCCTGCGCCTGCACGAGGGCCTGGAACGCCCGGGCTCGAGGGGTTTCGACCTGCACGTCGCCTGAGCCGCGCTCCGGTCGCCGAGATGTCCGGCCCCGTCGGCTGATTCGTCATGCACCGGCACCGAGGTGTTCAACCTGCGTGTTTACCGTCGGGGACGAGGCTGGAACTCGGGCGGAGGTTGCCATGCTCGATGCGGGACTGCGGAGTCGGTGGCTGGTCAACGTCGCGGCCGGGGCGGTGGCGGTGGGCACGACGGCGCGGGCGCCGTCGGTGTTCGCCGTGCACCGTTCCGGCCGCGTTCGGACACTGCGGCATTCGATGGTGGCGTCCGAGCTCGAGGTGGTCACCGTCACCGATCGGTCGGTGGTGCTCACCTGGACGACCCGGGCCCGCGACCGCGCCGGGATACCGCGACCGGTCCCGGCCGACACCGAGGTCCGCATCGCGGCGGCCGACGGGCGCGCCACACCTCGGCAGCGCTACCTCGACACCCGGCGCACCGCCTTTCACCACGCGGAGATCGGCGGTCTGGAGCCCGGGCGCGCGTACCGGTTCGAGGCGTACTCCGACGGCCGTCGCGCCACGCCCGCCCGCACCCTCGTGACGCGCGGACGGGACGCACCGGAGTGCACCGGGATCTTCACGACGCTGACGCCGCCGCCGGGCCGGCTGCTGCGCACGGTCGCCCTCGCCAACGACGTGCATGTCGGTGAGCGAATCAGCGGCCTGCTGCTGCCGGGGCTGCCGACCGGTTTGCGGCACGACACCGACGATCACGCCACCGTCATGCTCGAGGCCCTGCTGGACGACCTGCGCCGCCCCGACCGGGCGGCCGATCATCTGGTACTGGCGGGCGACCTCACCGATTCCGGGACCCTCCCACAGTCGCGGGCGGTCCGGGCCCGCCTCGACGCGTGGGGCGAACTGGGCAGCGACTATTTCGCCTGCCGCGGCAACCACGACGCACCGCGCGAGCACGACGACTGGGGTTCGGTGTTCCACGCCCACCAGCGGTTGACCAGCCATACCGCCGCCGGACTGCGGTTCGTCGGGCTCGACACCACCCGGCCGCGCGGTTCCGGCGGCACCCTGGCGGCCGCGCAGCTGGCACGTCTGCGCGAGGAGTTGACCGCCGAACCGGACCGTCCCACACTGGTTTTCGGACATCATCCGGCGACTTCGTCGGCGGCGGTGAGCAATCCGTGCGGGCCCGGTTTCGTGCTCGATCGCGCGAGCGGGGCCGCGCTGCACGCGCTGTACCGTCGTGCGCCCGGCGTCTTCCTGCATCACAGCGGGCATACCCACCGAAACCGTCTCGGCCGCCCCGATTCCGGTATCGCCGTCGAATTTCTCGAGGTCGGCGCGATCAAGGAGTATCCGGGCGGCTACATGATGCTGCGCATTCACGAGGGCGGCTACATGGCCAACTTCTACAAGACCCGATCCGACGCCGCGCTGCGCTGGAGCACCCGGACCCGCCGCCAGTTCTTCGGCCTGCACCCCGACCACGCGCTGGGCGGCCTGACCGACCGCAATCACGTTGTCCTGCGCGACTTCTCCGGAATCAGCGGCGGAACACGACCCAGCGCATCGCGCTGTACATGAAGATCGCCTCGCAGGCGCCCGCGAGCAGGCGCGCGAGGTGATATTCGACCCCGAGGGCGGACAGACCGCTGGACACTCCGAGAATGAACGCCAGGTAGTTCACCACGACCACCACCACGTACACCGCGACCTGCGGCCCCACCGCGGCGTGCGACCGGAAGTTCAAGGTCCGGTTGAGCAGATAGCTCAGCCCGAACGCCGCCGCGTAGGCCAGCGTCACCGAGACCGGCAGCGCGATCCCCAGCCCGCCGTGCAGCGCGGTGAGCAGCAGCAGATCGACGCCGAAGGTGAACCCGTTGATCACCGCGAAACCCAGAAACGTCGGCGCCACAACGGCGTTCAGCCCGAACGGCAGCCGCGCGGTGACCACCTCACACAGCTGATGAAACCGGTCGACCAGCCGCACCCCGTTCGACTCCGCCTCGACCCGCACACGCCCACCGTGCCACCGGCGGGTAGCGCCCCGGTGATCACCGGGCAAATTCTGCGGAAGGCGTTGCCGGTCGGCAGTGCGGGCGGCCCCCGGTCAGGCCGGGGCGGTGTCGACGGGCAGTTCGGCCAGGCGCCATTCGAGCATGCCGTCGTGCAGCCGGACCGCTCGCCGTCCGCGATCGGCCAGTAGGCGCACCGCGTCGTAGGCCAGCACGCAGTACTCGCCTCGGCAGTAGACGACGACCTCGGCATCGGCGGGCAATTCGCCGATCCGATCGGCCAACTGGTCCACCGGGATGTTGATCGCGCCGGGTATGTGCCCGGCCCGATACTCCTCGGGCGGGCGGACATCCAGCACCGTCACCTCGCCGTCGGCGGCGCGGCGGATCAGTTCCTCGCGCGTCATCTCGTCTCCCGCATCGGATCCGAGGTAGGCATCCCGCGCCGGTGCCACGGTGGCCTGGTGCGCGGCGGCGACGGTCCGCAGCAGCGCGAGCAGCTGCGCGACGTCGGCACCGGCGAGCCGGTAGTGGATGCGGACGCCGTCCCGGCGGGTGGCCACCAGCCCGGCCTGCTTGAGGGTCTGCAGGTGCGACGACGCCGTCGTCAGATTCAGCCCGGCCGCGGCGGCGAGCGCTTCGACCGTCCGCTCGCCCTGCGCCAGCAGATCGAGCAGTTCGAGGCGTTTGCCGCTCGCCAGCGCCTTACCGCTGGCCGCGAAGGCGTCGTAGAGCGCCGACTTGTTCGCCGTCCCGCACGAATCCACCCGATCCTCCAATCCTCTGTGGAATAGCGTATCCAGGCCCTCCACGGCCCGCTACCTACCGCCGCGATGGCCGCAGACTCCGACCCTTGTTTCTCCATGGATCTATGGAATACTCATTTTACGTTATTCCATGGTTTATCGGAATAGCAGCGCTACCAGGACAGGAAGTAGGAGCTTCACATGTCGACTCTCACCCTTGTGCCCGTCATCGACGAAGGGCTGGGCAACTCCACCTATCTGCTGGACCTCGGCGACGGGCGCGCGATGGTCCTCGACCCCGAGCGCGACCTGCGCACGGTGCGGGCCGAAGCCGCCCGCCGCGGCTTGGCCATCGCGTTCGCCGTGGAGACCCACATGCATGCCGATTTCATCTCCGGAGTCCGGGAACTCGCCGAGACCGAGGGCGCCACCGTCCTGGCACCCGAGGTCGGCTCGCGCGGGTTCGCGGTGACGGGCATGACCGACGGCGACGTCGCCGAGCTGGGGCCCTTCGCACTGCGAGCGCTGGCCACGCCCGGCCATTCGCCCGAACACCTCTCCTACCTCCTGCACGAGGGCGACCGGCTGCTGGGCGTGTTCACCGGCGGCTCGCTGATGGTCGGCACCGCCGGTCGCACCGATCTGGTCGGCCCCGACCGGACCGTGCCGCTCGCGCGCGCCCAGTACCACTCGCTGCAGCGACTCATGGAACTTCCCGACGAGACCCCCGTGTGGCCCACCCACGGAGCCGGGTCGTTCTGCTCGGCCGCGGCCGGTGGGGAGCGGACCAGCACCATCGGCAAGGAACGGGCGACCAATCCCCTGCTGCAGGTCGACGGCGAGGATGCGTTCGTCGATGCGCTGCTCGGGTCGCTGGGCACCTTCCCCGACTATTTCCTGCGCTTGGCCGAGGTGAACCACAAGGGTCCCGCCGTGCTCGGTGCCACCCTCGACCTCGCCGCGCTGACCACATCCGAGGTGCAGGACCTGGTCGCCGAGGGTGCGCAGGTGATCGATGCGCGCCCGGCCGCCGATTTCGCCGCCGGGCACATTCCGGGTGCGCTGTCCGTCACCCTGCGTCCGGTCTTCGCCACGTGGCTGGGCTGGCTGGCCGACACGAATCGGCCGCTGATCATCGTCCGTGGCCGCGACCAGAGTCTCGACGACATCGCCTGGGAGGCGGCCAAGGTCGGATTCGATTCCCTCGCAGGAGAATTGGCGGGCGGCATGGCGGCATGGACCGGGCCGGTGGCCTCGGCCGCGGTGGACCTGGTCGAGGCCGATCAGGCCGCCGCCGCATCCACCGACCTGGTGCTCGACATCCGTCAGCACGGCGAGTTCACCGCCGGTCACGTCGCCGGTGCACGCAATATCGAACTGGGAGCATTGGCGGAGAACATGATTCGGCTGCCGGAGGGCCCGGTGGTGGTCATGTGCGGACACGGCGAACGCGCGATGAGTGCCGCCAGCATCCTCGAACGGGCCGGGCGCACCGACGTCCGGGTGCTGGCCGGACATCCCGCCGACTACGCCCGCGCGCGCGGACAGCGACTGCGGGTTCAGCCGTGAGCCTGGCCCGCACCGGCCACCCGCCGCCGGTACTGGGGTTGCGGCACAACGCTGCCCAGTTCACCTTGCTCGTGGCCGTCAACGCTCTGGTCGGCGGGATGGTCGGCCAGCAGCAGACGGTGCTGCCGCTGCTGGCCGACTCCGTATTCGGCCTCACCGGTTACACATTCATCTTCACCTACGTCGCGGCGTTCGGAATCACCAAGGCCGCCGCCAACTACTTCGCGGGCACCTGGTCCGACCGCTACGGCCGCAAACCGGTCCTGCTGGTCGGCTGGCTGTTCGCGCTCCCGGTGCCGCTGTTGCTGATCGCCGCCCCGAACTGGTGGTGGGTGGTGGCGGCCAACGTGCTGCTCGGCATCAACCAGGGCCTGACCTGGTCTACCACGGTGGTGATGAAGATCGATCTGGTCGGCCCCGCGCGCCGCGGCCTGGCCATGGGCTTCAACGAGGCCGCGGGCTACGGGGCCGTCGCGATAAGCTCCCTCCTCGCGGGCTGGCTGGCCGAACAGTACGGCCTGCGCCCGGCGCCGTTCCTGCTCGGAATCGCCTACGCGGCATTGGCTTTGCTGCTGTCGGGAGCCTTCGTGCGCGAGACGCGCGACCACGCGCGCCTGGAGGCGGCGAGGCATACGCCCCGCACCGAGGGCCTGCGCGCCGAGCTGACCGATCGGGAAATCGCTGCCCAAACCACGTGGAAAGAACCAGCTTTGGCCTCGGCCAGCCTCGCGGGGCTGGTGAACAACCTCAACTTCGGGTTGTCGTGGGGACTGTTCCCGCTGCTGTTCGCCACCGCCGACCTCTCCGTCGGGCAGATCGGCCTGCTGTTCGCGTTGTATCCCGGAGTGTGGGGCGCGGGCCAGCTCGTCACCGGCGGCCTGTCCGACCGCATCGGCCGCAAGTGGCTCATCGTCATCGGCATGGCCGTCCAGGGCGCCGCGCTCACGATTATCGCTCTCTCCCAAGGCTTTCCGGGTTGGGCGGCCGGGACTGTACTGCTGGGAGCAGGAACCGCCATGGTCTACCCGACACTATTGGCCGTGATCGGCGACGTCGCCCATCCCACCTGGCGGGGCCGCGCGGTCGGCGTCTACCGCGTCTGGCGCGACCTCGGCTACGCCGCCGGCGCGATCCTGGGCGGCATCGTCGCCGACCTGATGGGCCTGCACGCCGCGGTATGGGCCGCCGCGGCCGTCAGCGCCGCCGCGGCATTGATTGTCGGCCTCCGCATGTACGAAACCCACCCGCCGCAGGCCACTCGGCGCACAACCGCCACGACAGTCGGGCACGAGCCGCGTCAGGCCTGATTGCGAACGTGCCAGCACCACAACGGTTTTCGGAGAACCGATCAGCAGCGACGGCAGCCCCGTCGCCCGAGCGGGGTTCGGATTCGGCTGTGGCCCCGACCGCGAAACGGGCGCGCCCTCACCAGGTTCCGCCGCCTGCGCCGTCGTTGACGGTCGGAGAGACGCGCGGCCGATCAGCGACGGGTGTTGATGCGGGCGGCCTGGCGGGTCAGGTAGTCGCGCTCGGCCAGGTTGGATGCCTTCCGGGCGGCCTCGGCGTACATCCGTGCGGCCGTCGCCAGGTCGCCGTCGCGCTCGTGCAGGTACGCCGATGCGGCGGTGTGGCGCGGCAGCGAATCGTCCAGTGCCGCAAGGGCCGCCAGCCCGGCGCGCGGCCCGTCGGCCTCCCCCACGGCCACCGCGCGGTTGAGCCGGACGATCGGGCTGTCGGTCAGGGCCGCGAGTTCGTCGTACCACTCGACGATCTGCGCCCAGTCGGTCTCCGCGGCGGTGGGCGCGTCGGCGTGCAGCGCCGCGATCGCGGCCTGGGCCTGGAATTCGCCCAGCCGGTCCCGGGCGAGGGCGGCCTGCAGGATCTCGACGCCCTCGGCGATCGCCCCGGTATCCCATCGGCCGCGGTCCTGTTCGGCGAGCGGCACCAGGCTGCCGTCGGGCGCGGTCCGCGAGGAGCGCCGGGCGTGGTGCAGCAGCATGAGCGCGAGCAGCCCCGCCACCTCGGGATGGTCGATCGCGGACGCGAGTTGCCGGGTGAGCCGGATGGCCTCGGCGGCGAGATCGACGTCGCCCGAGTAACCCTCGTTGAAGACCAGGTAGAGAACGCGCAGCACGGTGGCGACATCGCCGGGCTGATCGAACCGCACGCCCGAGACCGTGCGTTTTGCGCGGCTGATCCGCTGCGCCATGGTCGCCTCGGGCACCAGGTAGGCCTCGGCGATCTGGCGGGTGGTCAGCCCACCCACGGCGCGCAGCGTCAGCGCGACCGCCGACGACGGCGTCAACGACGGGTGCGCGCAGAGGAAGTAGAGCTGCAGCGTGTCGTCCACCGCGGGCACGGATTCGGGGACCGGCTCGTCGTCGACGCGGTCCTCACGCCTGCGGCGGGCGGCGTCGGCCCGGGTCGCGTCGAGGAATTTGCGCCAGGCGACGGTGACCAGCCACCCCTTCGGATCCTGCGGCGGGTCGGCGGGCCAGGCTCGGACCGCCTCGACCAGCGCGTCCTGCACGGCGTCCTCGGCCGTCGCGAAATCCGCTCCGCGGCGGACGAGAACCGCGAGCACGCTCGGCGTGAGGCTCCGGATCAGCGTCTCGTTCATCCGGTCGTCACTCCGTTCCCCGGCGAGGTCACTCCGTGATCGTCGGCGGCGCGGTCAGGAAGGGCCGCAACTCGAGCCACTCGTAGATGGGCTTCCCGCCCGCCCCGGGGGCCGCGGACAGTTCTCCGGCCAGTTCGACGGCGCGCTCGTAGGTGTCGACGTCGATCACCATCCAGCCCGCGATGAGGTCCTTGGTCTCGACGAACGGTCCGTCGGTGACCGGCGGGCGGCCCGCACCGTCGGAACGGACGAACGTCCCCTCGGTTGCGAGCGCCGCGTGGGTGACGAACTCGCCGGTCCGCTCCAGCCGGGCCGCGAAGTCGTCCATGTACCGCATATGCGCCGAGATCTCCTCCGGCGTCCACTGATCCATCGGCACGTCGTTGACCGCCGCCGGAGCGCCGCGGTAGTGCTTGAGCAGCAGGTACTTGGCCATCGCCTTCTCCTCCGATGTGATGCGCCCGCCCAGATTAGAGGACCGCGGCGACGGCGGTCACCGCGAAACCCCGTCCGGCCGAACCGCCGCATTGCCGAGGACCGGCCGGACGATCGAGGCGATCCCTTCGCTGCCCAGTCCGGCGCGGCGACCACGCTGGATCAGCGCGGCGAAGAGCTCCGGCACCGCGGTCTCGACGCCGAATTGCCTGCTGGTGTCGATCAGGTGGTCCATGGCCGCGGCGTGTACGTCGAGGGAGCCGTCCTCGGCGGGATAGACGCCGTCGTCGATCTGACCGGCGTGCTCGCGCAGCAGGTAGGCGAGGAAGGACAGGTGTTCGGCCGCCACCTCGGCGAAGGATCGAGCGTCGACGCCGTCCGCGCGGGCCAGCGCCGTGCCGTGGTAGAAGCCGCTCAGGGTGCCCCAGATCAGGCCGAACAGCGCGGTGTCGTAGAGCCCGGCCAGTCCGGGGTCGTCACCGAGGTGCACCGGATTTCCCAAGGCCCGCAAGACATTCCGATGTGCCGCGAAGGTCGCGGTGGCGCCGCCGAAGACGAACAGCGCCTCGGGCCGCCCGACCAGCGTGGTCCCGCTCATGGCCGCACCGTCCAGATAGGCGATTCCATGCCCGTGCGCCCAGTTCCCGGCCGTACGGGCCTGCTCCGGCGTCCCGGATGTCAACTGCACCACCGTCTTTCCGGCGAGGTCGGCGGCCACCGGATCGAGAACCCGCTGCGCCACCTCGTAATCCGGCAGTACCACCACCACGACATCGCCCGCGCGAACGGCTTCCGGCACCGATTCCGCCGCCTGAGCGCCGCGATCGACGAACGGTTTCACCTTGTCCGCGCTGCGATTCCACACCGTAACCCGGTGGCCCGCCGCCAGAAAGGCATCGGCGAGGGTGCCACCCATCTGCCCGAGGCCGATCACCGTGACTCGCGCCTGCTCGTTTGCTCCCATTGTCCACTCCTGTCCGCATCGGCCGGGGGTAGTAACCGGGCGTTCGTGCGGAACATTCCGGACAGTCTCACATGAGCAGGTAAAGCGTCAGCACGACGACGATGCTGCCGAGCAGCCCACTGGTGATCTCCACCGCCAGATAGCCGCGGGAGTACGTCCCCTGTTCCCACAGGGCCCAGACCGGGGCGACGACCCGCAGTGCGCCGAAGAGGATCGCCAGCAGCATCGCGCCCTCAAGTCCCGTCACCCCCGGCGTCGGAAACAACCAGGCGAATCCGATTGTCATGATGTAGACCTCGACCTGGGTACCGAGGAATTGCCGTGCGAGGCTGTGCGGTCTTTCCGGCGCTTCCCGCACCGCACCACCGACGGCGCTGTGCGTAGCGACCGCAGCGTGGGCGGCGTGTATTCGCTTCACCCACGGACTGAGGTACAACAGCACCATCGCGGCCGAATTGACAAGCCCCGCAACAAACCCCCACCCCAGAACCGCTACGACAACCATCTTCCTCGTTCCGGCAGACCGGCCGCACCCGGCCTCCAACAGGGCGGCCAGTATGGCAACCGACGCGCGTGGGGCGCCGCGCGAGCATTCCCACGGCTGGGTTTGCGGACAACTATTCGACGCGGCCCGCTTCCAGCCGCATCGTCCGCCACACCGGCCACTCGTCGGGGCCACGCACCATCACCGATGGCTTCAGAACGGCGGACATTCTGAATTGCCTTGGCGGGTCACAGAATTCGACAATACTGCGGTCGCACCGCCGACCCGTTCCTCCGCGGATACACGCGGGCGCCGCCTGGCGGGCGGGACATAGACGTGCACCAATTCTGTGAGCTCCGCCTCGACGGCGCCCGGGTCGATCGGTGATCGAGCGTACCGATCGCGAGCGGGTACATCGATTGTCGCGGCAGGCGGAACGGGCGTAGCCGGAAACAGATATGGCGCACCCTCGGGCTCCGTGATCGCGATTTCCCCTGTGGGCGTGCGCCACTCGTGGCGACGGCCTGGGTGCTGACGGATGCGCCAGCCATTGGCGCCGTTGTCGGCGAGGGTCTTCAGGCGGTGGTGGCGTCGGCAACGGCAGCTGAGGTTTTCTTCGGTCGTGTGTCCGCCACCCGCCGGATCGGAGTGGTCGAACGGAACGTGGTGGTCCAGATCAGCCGCGGCGGCAGGCGTTCGACAGCCAGGAGCGCGGCACACACCGTCGAGCGCACGAACCCGAGCCGCCAAACGCGCACCGGGCCGGTACCGGAGGTTGCCAGAGCCGGATGCGGTGGGTGATCGCTCATCTCGCCCGCCGACACAATGAGTGCCCGATTCGGATTCGGCACCCTCCCGACCCGGCTCCGCACTGCACCAGGCAGGTGCCGCAGCACCCACCGCCGTCACCGTCCGATCAGCGTCGTCGTCAGGTTGTGCAGCCAGGTCAGCATCTCCACCACGCTGCCCAGCCCGACCAGCATCACCGCCAAGCCGCCGAGCCCGGCCAGCATCGCCGACGGATTGCTCCGGCGCGCCGATGTCATCGTCGAGTTGCGAGGTATCGGGCGGGAACCGCATCCCACCGGCGTGACCGCCGGACTGTGGCGTCGCTGCGGTATCGCCGCGGTTCCGTTGTGCTGCCTCGACACCGTTCCCGTCCCGCTGAGCTGTGTCGATACCGCCCTCGCCGTGCTGCGCTACTGCAATATCGATACCGCTCTCGTCCCGCTCTCCGGTGTCGATACCGCCCTCGTTCCGCTGCGCTACTTCAATACCGCTCTCGCCTCGCTCCGCTTCAATAACGCTCTCGCCTCGCTCCGCGCTGGTTGCCTCGTATTCCGGGAACACTTGGAAGCGGGCGTGACTCGCAATCTGGCGAGCCAATTCGGCATCGATGGCGCCGAATCCGGCGAGCAGGGCGGGGTTGTCCTGCAGTCCGGCCAGGGTCTCCGCCGATACGCCCACCTGCACCAGTGGTTTACGGGGTTCGTCTGCCACCATGTCTGCATGCGGGCAGTCACGCCGCCCGCATTGGCATGTCAGCCGCCCACTGCCGTCGGCGAGCGCGACCAGGGCGTCGGCGCGACGCTGGCCGGTGGTGCGCGGATCTCGGGCGCAGCATTGTGAATTCGCCATCTCCCGCAGTCGTGCGTACAAGGTCTGCCCACCCGCCGCGGGGAGCACGGCATCGACCTGGGCGGTACCGTTGTCCTGCGCGGCCACGTTCACGTACCGGTCCTGCTCGGCCTGCTTGCGCCGCTCGGCCTGCCCGGCCGGGTCGGCCTCGAGAACCCAGCGACGGATCGCACGCTTCAACCGGGCAGGGTCCACGGTCTCGGCGTAGGCGACGATGCGGGGCTCCAGCTCGGCCACCAGCTCCTCATCCACATTCTGCAACTCCGTGCAGATCACCTGGACCTTCGTCAGATCAATGCGGCCACAGCCGAACGCGCGGCGCGAGTGGGGCAGCCGATGTTCGAGAGCCAACCCCAGATCGATCTCCCGATCCGCTTGCCGCTGTGAGGATCTCAGCACCACCCCGATCTCGGTAGCCGCCGACTGTCCGGCAAATGCGGGATTGACCCGCAACTCCAGTTCCTGACAGCGCCGCCACCGATACAGCATGGTCTCCAGCCGAATCTTCTCCGCCTGTTCGACCGCCACCCGCCGGTGCGCAGCCCGCAACTGCTCCACCAGCTCGGCGGAGGAATCAGCGCAGACGGAAAATTCGTTCACATGTTCGATTATATTCGGCCACAACGCATTTCGTCACGCAAAGATCGATTCCCGCACCCCTTACATGTTCCCGCACCCCTTGTCGGCGTGGCAATCGAACCACGCTTACGCCCGGTCGAATTCACCCTCCCGCACACCGACGGTGAACGCATCCCACTCGCCCGGGCAGAACACCAGCGCCGGGCCTTCGGGGTTCTTCGAGTCCCGCACACCGACATGCCCGGCATCGAGCCACGCGACCTCGACGCACTCCCGGCCTTGTGCGCTCCGCGACGACTTGAACCATTCCGCCCCCGACAGCTGGATCGTCACTGTTCGTACCTCCTTGCTAGCCTTCTGAGCAGATCGCGAGTCGCACGCTCGTCCAACGCCGCCGTCCGCAGTCTTTCATGTATCTGCCGAAATCGTTCTACATCGTCGACTTCTTCGAAAACCATTGTACCGATGGTGTTTTCGGTATAAACGACTGGCGGCTCCGTAATTCCCCGCAGGTCAGGCGCGAAGTCGAGGATGATGTAGGGAGAAACCGGAGCCCCGGTCGGGAAGCCCGCCGCGAACGGAACGATCCGAACCGTCACATTCTCCCGGGTGCCCATGTCGGCAACATGACGGAGTTGCGCCGCCATCATACGATCGGGTACAGCCGATGTGAGCGGAACAGCTTCGTGCAGAAGAAATTCCACCCGCACAGGCCTGTGACGCCGAGTAAGGATCGCAGATCGCTGTATTCGAAGCGCCGCTCGCTGGTCCATCAGGGCCGGATCATCGGTCGGGAGAAAGGGACGTTCCATCGCCTTCGAATAGTCCAGTGTTTGCAATAGCCCCGGGATGACCATGGGCTGATAGAACGACAGCTCGCACGCTCCAGACTCCATCTCGAGGTATGCGTTGAACTCAGGCAGGACCAGCTGTCGGTGCGCTTGCCACCATGACTTCGTGTGTGCTTGCGCCACCAGAGATTTCAAGTACTCGGTCCGCTCATCGGACAACCCGTAGAACCGACACAGACCCTCGATTTCCCGCCCCCTGATCTTCTCGTTCTGCCCGAGTTCGAGCCGACCGAGCGTCGATCGACTCGTTTCCATCGCCTCGGCAACCTGTTCCAGGGTGTATCCCAGCGCCTGCCTCGCGTCCCGCAGTGCTCGGCCCAGCTGGCGTCGCACGAGCGTCGACATGCCGTGCTCCGGCTTGCCTCCCATCACCTGTCCCCTTTCGTTTCTCAAGACCTGACCTGCCATTTCCCACCGCGGGAATCGCGCTGTGCCCGGATCAGGAAGCATGCAGGGCACATGCGCAGATCGCTTGGCACAGCCCGTTTCGCACCTCCCGCCATGACCACGCGGCGCACCATAACGGCATGAACCAGCAACACGGAAAACTCACCATCGCCCAGGCCCGGGTCCTTCGGGCCCTGAGCTGCGGAGGAATGCTCACGGAACATCAGATAAAAATTTCGGCGAGCCTCACCGAATGGACCGCCCGCCAGGCTGTAGCGAATCTCGCCAGCCGCAACCTCATTATGACCGGGCCACGCAGGGGCCGCTACGAAATTACTCAACTGGGCCGGAACACATTGGCCGCGAAGGCAACCGACTTCGGCAGGGTGGATGCCTGACATGGATATCGAGCCGGACAGCGCCGCGACCGCCGACGCGCAAGCCGCCGAGTTGCGGGCCGCTCCAGACCTCGCGGCCCGTGCGGAACGGGCGGGCTACCGCCTGGTGCACGGTCCTTACACACCGTCCGTGTGGCGACTATTGGACGCAGTCGATGGCGCGGACCTCTTCGCGGCAGAGCATCTCGACGAGATCGCACACTGGTTGGACACGTGACGTCGGCGTCGATAACCTCTGCACGGGAGCTGCCCGCGAACTCACGATCCGATACACGTTCTACTACAAGATATTTCGCGGAACGGGCGAGGAAGCGCTACTTCGTGACGGTGAACTGTCCCCGGATTCCCGCGCCCACCATCCCCGGTTTACAAGCGGTGGAATATGTCCCGGGCTCGGTGACCTGAACGGTCATGCTGCGCGACAGGCCCGGGCCGATGCCCTCCACCTCGCTCACCACCTTCCCGTCGGGTGTGTAGAGATAGAACTCGGTAATCCTGGTCCCCTTGTTTCGCACCTCGAAGGTGATCGCCCCCACCGGCGCCGAGGTTCTGGACAGCTCGCAGCTGTCATCGGTGTTGGTCACGGCGATGGCGCCGGAGCCGTCGTCGCCGCCCTTCTCGGTACAGGCGACCGCGAGTCCCGCGGCGGCGAGGGCGATTACGGCGTGGCGAAGGAGTCGAGTTCTCACGACAGCTCCCGGGGGCGAGCGGTACGGACGACGATGGCAGCACCGTAGCACCGTTCTCGACCGGTGAGCGGGTGCCGATTGCCGAACCTCTTGACGTGACGCACATTACACTTTAGGTTTGGCTCACCTTATGGACGATTGAAGCGGCTAGATCAAATGACCAGTTCAAAGGCGTTACTCCGCACCCTCGCGGTATTCGTTCCTCTCGCACTGCTGTCGGCGTCCTGTGGCGACGACGAGTCCGACGGTGACAAGCCCCCCGCGCAACAGTCGATCCCGGCCGGTGTCGCCGAGCAGTACACGGTCCTCGAGGCCGAGATAGCCGCCAACGGAGGCAGCGCCACCGCGGGCGACTATCGCGTCGGCTATATCGTCGAGGCGGCCGAACCCTGGTTCCAGGTCGTCGACGGCAAACAGGTCAACCGCCCGCCCGCACCCGGCGAAACGCACCACATCGAGATCATCCCGATGGAGGCGTCCACGGGCCGGATCGTGCCCGACGTCCCGATCCGCCTCGAGGTGATCGGCCCCGACGGTGCCGTGGTGCAGGGGCAGAACCTGAACTTCTACTACGCGCCGTTCTTCCACTACGCCAACAACTTCTCCGTCCCCGACGGCACCTACACGCTGCGCGCCACGCTGCAGCCGCCGACATTCCTGCGGCACGGCGGCAGCGGGGAGAAACCGGCGCTGAGCGAGGGCGCCACCGTCACCTTCGAGAACGTCCAGCTGAAGCCGGAAGGCTGACCGGGCACCCGGACGATCGCCGTGTTCGCCAACTATCTGATCGGCCTGCGCGAAGGCCTCGAGGCCTGCCTCGTGGTCAGCATTCTCGTCGCCTACCTGGTAAAGACCGGTAACACCGATAAGCTCCCCCCGATCTGGTTCGGCGTCGGCGCGGCGATATGCATCAGTCTCGGGGCGGGGGCGGCGCTGCAATTCGGTTCGCGCCAGCTGACTTTCGAGGCGCAGGAAGCGCTGGGCGGAATCCTGTCGATCCTGGCCGTATCCCTGGTGACCTGGATGATCTTCTGGATGCGCCGGACCGCCCGATATCTGAAGGCCGAACTGCACGGCAAGCTGGATCAGGCACTGACCATCGGCACCGGCGCGCTCGTGCTGCTCGCATTCCTCGCGGTCGGCCGAGAGGGCCTGGAGACGGCGCTGTTCCTCTGGGCGTCGGTGCAGGCCGCCGACGACGGCGTCCGGCCCGTCGTGGGGGCCGCACTGGGGCTGATCACGGCCGTGGTGATCGGCTGGCTGTTCTATCGCGGTGCGCTGCGGATCAATCTGGCGAAATTCTTCACCTGGACCGGCGCCATGCTGATCGTCATCGCGGCCGGCGTCATCGCCTACGGGGTGCACGACCTGCAGGAGGCGAACATCCTGCCCGGCCTGAACAACCGCCTCTTCGACATCAGTGACACGATTCCCCCGGACAGCTGGTACGGCACCCTGCTGAAGGGAATCTTCAACTTCCAGCCGAAACCGAGTGTGCTGCAGGCGATCGTGTGGACGGCGTACCTGGTTCCGGTGCTGTTCCTGTTCGTGCGCCCGGCGCGGACGAGCAGGTCCGGAACAAAATCGCGCGCCTCCTCGTTGTAGATCGCGACGAGGGGGGTCACACCACCTCGCACGGCCGAAAATGACCCGACAACGGCCGTAACGCTGTGTCACCATGAAGACGATGATCAATCGGTCCCGTTCGGGGCCGAGGCTTTCGACGAACACCAGGAAGGAGGAGGTGGCTGATGCATCCGGACAATAACCGCCCGGCAATGAACAACTATGCCCCGCAGCGGCTTTCGAGCACCGATCGACTCGACCCGAACGCCCTGCTCGACGGCAGCGAACTCGGCCGCCGCCTCCCGGGCCAGGCCTGACCCCCGCCCGCACTCCCCCTGTTCGTTCACTCCTCGAAACCTGGTGACACCCATGCTGTTCCGCCGGGCCCCCGACGCGGCCCCCACCCCCGACAACTGGATAAACACCGGCGTGCTGGTACTCAACGCCTCCTACGAGGCGCTCACCGATATCGGCGCCGACCGGGCGGTGGTGCTGCTCATCACCGGCGCCGCCGAGACCGTCGCCGCGTGGGAGCCGCACTTTCCGATCCGGTCCAAGCACCTGGAACTCGCACTGCCGCAAACGATTCGGCTGCTGCGCTACGTCTACCTCGAACACCGGGTGCTGGTGCACGACGAGAGCCGCGCCACCCTCGCGGGGGTGCTGCGGCGTGACGAGCACCGCTGCGGGTACTGCGCCGGATGGGCCCGCACCGTCGACCACATCCGGCCGCGCAGCCGGGGCGGACCGAACACGTGGAACAACCTGATCGCCGCGTGTGGGCCGTGCAACACGCACAAGGCGGATCGCACGCCGGAAGAGGCCGGTATGCGACTGCTGTGGGAGCCGAAGGCCCCCAACGAGATGGAGAAGAGACAACGGCGGATCTGGAAGGACCTGGCCGCCACCACCTGAGCCCCGAGAAAGGAGGGGATCCGAAATGACCAACGCACTACAGGAACTCACCCTGGTGGATCTGCTTCCGCTCTCGGATTCGCAGAGCTGGGAGGGTGCCGCTTGCAAGGGTGACCCGAATCATGACGCGTGGTTCCCGTACCCGTCGCAGGACTTCGCCTACGCCCGCACCGTCTGCGCCGGCTGCCCGATCCGCCGCCAGTGCGGCGAGTTCGCCGCCGACACCGGCCAGTCCGGCGTCTGGGGCGGCCACGAGTACGACCGCGGCCGCCTGATCCGCAGGTAAGCCCTGACCTATCTGATCCGCAGGTAAGCCCTGATCTATAGGGACCAGGGCCCCGCCCGCCTGATCCACAGAAACAGCGCCCCACCGCTGGATCCATAGATAGCGCGCCCCACTGGATCCATAGATAGCCCGCCCCACCCGCCCCAGCGGGTGGGGCGGGCCGAGCGACGGAGCGGCAAATGCGGCGTGAACATACACTGGTGAACCGTGGGTACACATCGCAGCGCCAGCAGTTCGCGGGGCGTCAGTAAGGGTCTGGTCGTGTCCGTGGTGGCGGTGCTACTCGTGGTGGCCGCGGTGGGTGGCTGGTTCTGGCTGCGGGGGCATTCGGCGTCCTCGGACCGTAGCGCCGCCGGAGAATGCGTGGAGGGGCAGGTCACCCTGCCGGTGACCGTCGATCCCGATATCGCCACGCCCGTGCGCGCGGCCGCCGACCGCTACAACGCCACCAAACCGCAGGTGCGCGACCACTGCGTCACGGTGGCGGTGAACGCGCAGCCGTCGGCGGCGATGGTGGGCGCGTTCACCTCCGGACGCGGCTGGGATTCCAAGCTGGGCCCCGAGCCCGCGCTGTGGATCGCGGACTCGACCCGGTCGGTCGAGCAGATGCGCGTGCCCGGCCTGATCGGCGGCGTCCCCGCGTCGGTGGCGGTGAGCCCGATCGTGCTGGCCGTGCCCGAACAGCTGCGTCAGGCGCTGGACCAGGCGAAGGTCGGCTGGTCGGATCTGCCTCGGCTGCAGCAGGGTTCGCTCGGGGAGGTCGGGCTCGACGGCTGGGGCGGTCTGCGCATGGCGATGCCCGCCGGGGACAAGGCGCTCGCCGCCGCCCTGGCCGTGGGCTCGAATGTCTCCGGAGCCGAACCGCTCACCGACGAGGCGGCCCGCACCGGGCAGGTGGTCTCCGGAATCTCGCAGCTTGCCGCGGGCGCACCCGAATCCGGCGATACGACGGGTGCGTTGGCGAGCCTCACCGGAGCCCCCGGGGCCGCGAACGCCGCCATCCACGCCACTGCGGTTACCGAACAGCAACTCAAAACCTCGGGCGGCACCACCGAGTTCCGCCCCGACGGAGCGAACCCCGTCGCCGACTACCCCGCCGCCCTGCTGACCGGGCCGTGGGTGGACAAGACTCAGAACCTCGTCGCCGGAATCTTCACCGATTACCTGCGCGCCCCCGAACAGCAGAAACTCTTCGCCGACAACGGGTTCCAGCCCGCCGCCGCGTCGGTCGCCGCCTCGCCGAAATCCGTTCTCGACCAAGTGAAGTCGGTTCTGGCGAATCCGGTGCTGGGCGTGCAGTCGACGGTTCTGCTCGATACCTCCGCCGCCATGGGCGCCACCGACGGCTCGCTCACCCGGCTGGCCAACACGCTCGGCGCGCTGCAGTCGACGATGGACACCATGCCGCCGGACTTCGGGCTCGGCGTCTGGACCTACGCCGGTGATCAGGACAACGGCAACCCGTACAAGGTGGTTTCCCAGACCGCCCCGCTGACCCGGCAGCACCGCACCGAACTAGCCCAGTCGCTCGGCAACGTCTCGGTGTCCTCGGCGCAGTCGGACCGCACCTATCCCGCCCTGGAGGCGGCCTACAAGAGCGCCGTCACCGGCCACGCCCAGGGCCGCACCAATTCGGTGCTGTTGATCACCGGCGGCCCCAACGACGGTTCCTCCCTGACCGGCGACCAACTGCTCTCCAAGATCACCGCCGCGACCGATTCGGCCCACCCCGTCCGCGTCGACGTCATCGTCGTCGGCGGCCAGGGCACCCAGACCCTGCAAACCCTCGCCCAGAAAACCGGCGGCACCTACACCCGCCTCACCAGCTCCAACGACCTCACCTTCGGCACCGCCGTCAACCACGCCCTCACCACCCCGTAATTGTCGGTGCCCCATGCCACGATCGCGGCATGGGGAGGAGATATAGGCGGCCGCCGCCGTGCGTGTACATCATGGCCAGTCACCCGCACGGCGTGCTGTACATCGGCGCGACGAGCAATCTCGTCGGCCGGGCCTGGCAGCACAGAAACGACGTGGTGGAGAGCTATACCAAGCGATTTCGCGTCCACATGCTCGTCTGGTACCAATCCGCCGGAACCTTGGAAGCCGCCTTGATTCAGGAGCGTCGGCTGAAGACCTGGCGCAGGGAACGCAAGATCCGCTTGATCGAGACCACCAACCCGGATTGGGACGACCTCTACCCCGCCCTCCTGTGACTCCCCGATTGCACCTCGCCGTCCCGTGATCGTGCTAGGCCCGTGGTGCAGCGGGTGTGATGGAGATGCCGACTGTGTTGTCCGGGCCCCGGAGCTTGCCCGCCCAGGCGACGAGTGCGCCGACGATGCCGTATTTCTGGCGGATCAATGCCCGCACCTGCCGGGTTTCGGCGGTGTCGATGATCTCGGCGTGGCCGTCGACCACGTCACCTCGTGTGGTGGTGCCCCGGGCGTTGCAGAGTTGCAGCGTCACGTTCGGGTTGCGCCGGATGCGTTTGATCTTCCAGCTGTCACCGTTGGCGGCCACCACGATTCGGCCGTCCTGCGGAGCGAGCCAGACCGGCGATCCGATCGGGCTGCCGTCCTTCTTGTAGGTGGTCAGCATCGCGTATTTGCCTGCGCCGATCTCACTCCATGTCATATCTCGCTCCTGGATAAGGCCGCCCGCGGGCGTGGATGGGGTTCTGGGACGGGTCAATCGGTGTCGTCGCCTGCTCGCGCGGTGAACCGGATTGCGTCGTGGCTGGGTGGCGTGCCGAACAGGCGGCGGTATTCCCGGCTGAACTGGGAGGGGCTGTCGTATCCGACGAGGTATCCGATGCTTGCGACATCTCCAGGATCGGCGGCCAGCAGCAGACGCGCCTCCTGGAGTCTGATCGTCTTCTGGTACTGGATGGGCGTGGTTGCGGTGACGGCCTGGAAATTCCGATGGAACGCCGAAGGGCTCATACCGGTGCGCTCGGCCAGGTCCTCCACCCGGAACGGCTCACGATAATGCTGCCGAATCCACTGCACCGCTTCGGCGATCGGAGAAAAGCGCGGATCGGTCAGCCCGATCCGGCGGACGGTCGGGCCATGCGCGCCGGTCATCAAGCGCCACAGGATCTCTCGCTTGACCAACGGGGCCAACACGTCCCGATCGCCGGGCTGATCGAGCAGTCGCACCAACCGCACCGTGGCGTCGAGCAGTTCGACGGAGGCATCGGCGAAAACGACCGCGGCCGCGGTGTTGTCCTCGTCGTCGGGAAAGCTGTCGGGCGGAGCGTGCACCATCATTTCGGCGACCTGCGCGGGCTGCAGGCGCAAACACAGACCCAGCACCGGACGCTGCGGGGTGGCGTCGATGAACTGACACTTCAGCGGCACCGCGACCGACGCCACCAGGCACTGCCCGGCCCGGTAGTCATACACCTGCTCGCCGTAGGCGAGCTGCTTTGCGCCCTGGGCGATCAGCGTCATGCGGGTCCCGCCCATGGACGGTGGCGGCGGCGTGTCCGTCTCCTCCCGGCCGACCAGTAGATCCGCGATAGCGGTCGTCGCGTCGGTGCGGGCGTGGCGGCCCAGCAGCACACGCAGTTCCTCCAGCAGTGTGCCCGCAGTCCGATTCGCCGACATCGTCATTGTCCTGGTGTGGCGGTCAGACCTGCTCGGTCGGGCGCACCAGCAACTCGGCGACGGCCACGTGCCGCGGTCGGGTCACGATGTAGCTCACCGAATCGGCGATGTCACCGGCCTGCAACCGCTCGATAGAACCGAAGGCACCGGCGAGTTGCTCCCGGACGGCGGCCGAATTGTGGTCGCGCAGTTCGGTATCGACACTGCCGGGCTCGATGACCGACACCCGGACGTGTTGACGGGCGAGTTCTTGGCGCAGCGCCTCGCTGAAGGCGCCGACGCCGAACTTCGTCGCGCAGTACACCGCGGACATGGCGAATGCGCCCCGCCCCGCCAGCGAGCCGATATTGACGATGTCGGCGATCCGGCGTGGCCCCTGGGCGGCCGCCGCGACCAGATGCGGGGTGGCGGCGTGCGCGCAGTACATCAGGCCCATCAGATTGATATCGATCATGCGACGCCAGTCGTCCAGATCCGCACCGGGAGCAGGCCCCAGCAGCATCAGACCGGCATTGTTGACCAGCGTGTCCAGGCGGCCCAGTTCCGCCACCGTGCGCTCCACCGCGTCCGCGGCGGCCTGGGCGTCGGTGATATCGGCGGGCACCACCAGCGCCCGACCGCCCGCGTCGGTAATTTCCGCGGCGAGATCGGTGAGCCGATCCTTGCGCCGGCCGACCAACGCCACCGCCGCGCCCGCACGGGCGAGCTCGGATGCCGTGGCGGCGCCGATGCCGCTGGAGGCCCCGGTGATCAAGGCAACGGTTCCGTCGAGACGAGCGGTCATGGTTCCAGCCTTTCGATGAACGCCCACGGGGCTTCCGGGGCGCGACGAACACGGACGAACCATTCAAACAAGCTGACCTGCGACAACGTTAGAACGATACTCGCTCGCTCTTGCACAATCCTCGCATCTTCGAGCTACCCGAGGAGTGGTACTAGTCCGTGTAGGCGTCCAGGGGTGGGCAGGAGCAGACGAGGTTGCGGTCACCGTAGGCGCCGTCTATGCGGCGGACGGCGGGCCAGACCTTGGGGCGGGGGGAGGTGAGGCCCAGCGGGTAGGCGGCGGTTTCACGGGTGTAGGGGTGTGGCCAGTCGCCTACGAGAGAGGCGGTGGTGTGCGGGGCGCCGCGCAACGGGCTGTTCTCGAGCGGCCAGGTGCCCGCGGCGACCTCGTCGATCTCGCCCTTGATCGCGATCATCGCGTCGATGAATGCGTCCAGTTCTTCGAGGTTCTCGCTCTCGGTGGGCTCCACCATCAGCGTGCCCGCCACCGGGAAGCTCATCGTCGGAGCGTGGAACCCGTAGTCCGCCAAGCGTTTTGCGACATCGTCCACCGTGACGCCGGTGCGCTTGGTGATCTCGCGCAGGTCCAGGATGCACTCGTGGGCGACCATGGCGTTCTCGCCGGTGTAGAGCACGGGATAGTACGAATCCAGCCGCCGCGCAATGTAATTCGCCGACGCGATGGCCGTCAGGGTGGCGCGGCGCAGCCCGTCGGCACCCATCATCCGGACGTAGGCCCACGTGATCGGGAGAATCGACGCCGACCCGTACTTCGCCGCCGACACCGCGTGCGACCCCGCCTCCAGCGGATCGCCCGGCAGATACTTCGCCAGATGCTCGCGCACCGCGACCGGCCCGACGCCGGGCCCGCCGCCGCCGTGCGGGATACAGAAGGTCTTGTGCAGGTTCAGGTGCGATACGTCACCGCCGAAGCGACCCGGACGGGCAAGTCCCACAAGCGCATTCAGGTTGGCTCCGTCGACGTACACCTGGCCGCCCGCGTCGTGCACCAGCGCGCAGAGTTCGGCCACCTCCTGCTCGTACACCCCGTGCGTGGACGGATAGGTGATCATGATGCAGGCCAGCCGGTCCGCGTGATCGGCGATCTTGGCCCGCAGGTCGTCGAGGTCGACGTCGCCGTTCTCGCGGCACTTGACCACCTCCACCCGCAGCCCGGCCATGGCCGCCGAGGCGGCGTTGGTGCCGTGCGCGCTGGACGGGATCAGGCACGTATCCCGGTGCGTATCACCACGATCCAGGTGATAGCGCCGGATCGCCAGCAACCCGGCGTACTCCCCCTGGCTACCGGCATTGGGCTGCAGGCTCACCCGGTCGTAGCCGGTGATCGCGGACAGCCACGTCTCCAGATCCTCCACCACCCGCAGCAGGCCGGGGGCGTCCTCGACCGGCGCGTACGGGTGCACGCGGGAGAACCCGGGCCACGTGATCGGCTCCATCTCCGCCGTGGCATTCAGCTTCATGGTGCACGAACCCAGCGGAATCATGCTGCGGTCCAACGCAATATCCTTGTCGGACAGCTGCCGCAGGTACCGCAGCATGGCGGTTTCGGTGTGGTAGCGGGTGAACGCCGGATGGGTCAGGTACTCCGAGGTGCGGGTCTCGATCGAGGGCAGCGCCGTCTTATTCGGAACTCCGTCGGCGCCGAAGGAGTCCAGCACGATCGCCAGATTCTCGTCGGTGGTCGCCTCGTCACAGGCCACCGCCACATGGTCCGCGTCGACCAGCCGCAGATTGACCCCGCGCCCCTGCGCCTTGGCCACCACGGCCTCCGCACCGCCGGGCACCCGCACCAGCACGGTGTCGAAGAACCGTTCGTGCACAACGGCTTCCCCGAGCCCGGCCGCCAGGCGTTCGGCCTGCCCGTGCACCCGGCGGGCGATCGCGCGCAGCCCGTCCGCGCCGTGGTAACTCGCGTACATCGCCGCGACGATGGCCAGCAGCACCTGGGCCGTGCAGATGTTCGAGGTCGCCTTCTCGCGGCGGATGTGCTGCTCACGGGTCTGCAGCGCGAGCCGGTAGGCCAGGTGGCCGTCGGCGTCCTTCGAGACGCCGACCAGGCGGCCGGGCAGTTGGCGAGCGTGCGCGGTGCGCACCGCCAGATAGCCCGCGTGCGGGCCGCCGTACCCCAGCGGCACCCCGAAACGCTGTGTGGTGCCGAAACATACGTCCGCGCCCTGCTCGCCGGGCGACGTGATCAAGGTCATCGCCAGCAGGTCCGCTCCGGCGGCGACCAGCGCGCCGCGCTCGTGCGCGGCCGCGATCAGATCGGTCCGGTCGACGATGCGCCCGGAGGCGCCGGGCACCTGGACCAGCACGCCGAAGAACTCGCCGTCGGGCAGCGCGTTCGCGGCGAGGTCCGCCTCGACGATCTCGATGCCCAGCGGCTCGGCGCGCGTGAACAGCACCGTCCGGGTCTGCGGGAACAGATCGGTGTCGATGAGCAGCCGGTTCGACTTGCTGCTCCGATTGGCGCGGCGCAGCAGCGTCATCGCCTCGGCGGCGGCGGTCGCCTCGTCCAGCATGGACGCGTTGGCGACCTCCATGCCGGTGAGATCCGAGACCATGGTCTGGAAGTTCAGCAGCGCCTCGAGGCGGCCCTGGCTGATCTCCGGCTGGTACGGGGTGTAGGCGGTGTACCAGGCCGGATTCTCCAGCAGATTGCGCACCAGCACCGGCGGGGTCAGGGTGTCGTAGTAGCCGAGGCCGATCATGGAGGCGGCGACGGTATTGGATCGCGCGAGGGTGGCGAGCTCGTCGAGCACCTCGTGTTCGGAGGCCGCCGGGGGAAGTATGCCCAGCCCGTTCGCCGCCGTCGCGTCGAGGATGCTCGCCGGGACGGCGCGCTCGGCCAGCTCGTCCAGCGAGCCGACGCCGACGGTGTCGAGAATCCGGTCGATGGCGTCGGTGTCGGGTCCGATGTGGCGATCGGCGAAGGAACGGGTCACGGCAGCTCCCAGGGTCAGGGCGGAGTCGGCACGGCGCGAGCAACGCACGGCGCCGACATCTTCGGGCCCTCCCCCTCTGTCGTGGCGCCTGAGAGATTCAGGTCCCGCACGCGGGATCCCTTTCCCCATGGGCGGGTGGTCCGCATTGTGTGCAGCCACCGCTTTCCAGAGGCGCCGATGGTCCGTACGGTCCCTGATGCCTGAGAGATTGACGGGGAGGTGCTGCTCCTTCGGCGTCCGGGTCGGACCCGGAACTCTCCCGCACGGCGGCGACGCAAGGCCCAGTCTATGCGTACCCGGATGTCCAGCGTGTTACCTGCCCGGCCAAGAGCGTGCCGGGCAATGAAATGGGACGGTGCGCGCCGGGCAATGAAACGTGGACCGAGCGCGCCGGGCAGTCGAATGGGGACCGAGCGCGCCGGGCAGTCGAACGGGGACCGAGCGCGCCAGGCAACAAGATGAGAACGGAGCGCGCCGGGCATGAGATGGAGACCGAGCGCGCCGGACGCGGGCGAACTATCCCGTCTTGCGGTTCATGCGGGCCTTGCGGCGGAAGGCGAGTTCGTCTTCCGGGCGGTCGCTGGCCGTGGTGACCTCGGCCTTTTCGGCCGGGAAGTTGGCGATGGCGCCCGTCAGTTCGCGCATGGCGCCGCTGACGGCGATGCCGAAGACGCCCTGCCCGCCCTGCAGTAAATCGACGACCTCTTCCGGGGAGGTGCACTCGTAGACCGTGGTGCCGTCGGAGAACAGGGTGATACCGGCCAGATCCTCGACGCCGCGGCTGCGCAGATGGTCGACGGCGATGCGGATGTTCTGCAGCGAGATGCCCGCATCGAGCAGCCGCTTGACGATCTTCAGGACCAGGATGTCCTTGAACGAGTAGAGACGCTGACTCCCCGAGCCGGTGGCGCTGCGGATCGACGGGACGACCAGGCCCGTGCGGGCCCAGTAGTCGAGCTGCCGGTAGGTGATGCCGGCCACCTGGCATGCGCTGGGAACCCGGTAACCGACCAGGTCGTCCGGCACCGTGTCATCGGGGAACAGCCCGGGCTGCACCACGGTGGCGGGCCGCGCCCCCGGTCCAGTCTGCTGCGGTTGATCTCCCACTGACTACTCCCTCACTGCTTCGCCGGTGCGAACAACGGCCTAACTGTCGAGGCTACTCCCTCGATTGTCCCGGCAGCAGTGGCACCGGACCAAGCTTCGCGCGCGGCGTGTTTCTCACCCTCTACCTGAGGTAGAGAGATCGCCCGGTCGAAGCAGCTTTTTCGAGGCTACGGCGCAGCTAACTATCAGTCGCCTTGAAGTCGTCGGGCGAGACCGACTCGAGGAACTCCTTGAACTTCTCCACCTCGTCCTCTTTTTCGTCGGGCATCACCAGCCCGGCCTCCTCCAGCACCGGCTCCTCGGCATAGATCGGGCAACCGACGCGCAGGGCGATCGCGACCGAATCCGACGGCCGCGCCGAGATGCGCAGGTCGTTGTCGAACACCAGATCCGCGTAGAACGTGCCCTCCTGCAGATCGACGATCCGGACCTCCTTGAGCGTGTGCCCCAGCTCGGTGATCAGGACCTTGATCAAGTCGTGGGTGAGCGGGCGGATAGGCGTCACGCCCTCCTGCTCCAGGACGATCGCGGTCGCCTCCGCCTGCCCGATCCAGATCGGTAGATACCGATCGCCGTCCACCTCGCGGAGCAACAGCACGGGCTGGTTCTGGGGCTGCTCGACACGGATGCCGATCACACGCATTTCACTCATCGCACTGCCTCCCATGCATCGCCGACCTCCCCCCGGGCACGATGGGGTCGGCCGTATCACCGAGTCTAGGCGAAGATTTCAGCTACCGAGTGCACCGCGCACCGCCGTCTTCACCAGGCTGGTGTGCAGTGTCAGGGACAGGGCCGCGAGCTCACGCACCGTCTCCTCGGCGCGGGCGCGCGCATCGGCGTCCCGGCTCTTGGCTATCGGCGCGGCGATCTGGGCGACCATCGCCGCCTCGCGATCGGCCGCCAGCTTGAAAGCGCGCAGATGCCGCGCCTCCAAGCCGAATTCGCTCAGCGCCCTGGCCGTGCGCGCCAGCGTCACCGCCTCGGCATCGAAGAAACCGGCCGCGCCGGGGGTGATGAGATTGGCGCGGATCAGTTCGGCGAGGAACTTCTCGTCGATACCGGCCTGCTCCAGCAGATCGGCTCGGGTGATGCGGATTTCGTGGTCGAACCGCAGCTCTTCGGGCGACACCTCACCGGGAACCACGCCGAGCCTCCGGGGCGGGGTGAGGGCACCGGAGGGGCGAGCGGCGCCGGATGCCTGCCCCGATCCGTCCGCCCCGGCGCCGTCCGCCCGGGCACGCGCCTCGCGCACCCCGAGCGTCGCGGCGCCGCTGTCGATCGCCTCCAATTGCTCCTTGATCACCTTCAGCGGCAGGTACTGGTCGCGCTGGGCCGTCAGGATGAACCTCAGCCGTTCGACGTCCGCGACGGAGAACCTGCGATAGCCCGACGGCGTGCGCTCCGGGCTGATCAGCCCCTCCGATTCGAGGAAGCGGATCTTGGAGATGGTGATGTCCGGAAAATCCGGACGCAGCAGGTCCAGCACGGAGCCGATCGACATTCCTCCGCGTGTCCACTGCGCTGCGCCTGTCATCTCGTACCGACCTGCTATAGAGCGCCGGCGGAATCGTTCTGGGCGGGACGCGGTCCGGTCAGGAACACCAGCCGGAACTTGCCGATCTGGACCTCGTCGCCGTTCTGCAGTTCCGAGGAGTCCACGGGCTCGCGGTTGACGTAGGTGCCGTTCAGGCTGCCCACGTCCACGACCTGGAAGGTGTCGTCGTCCTGGCGGAACTCCGCGTGGCGGCGGGAGACGGTGACATCGTCGAGAAAGATGTCGCTGTCGGGGTGGCGCCCCGCCGAGGTGGTGGGCTGGTCCAGCAGGAATCGCGAGCCGGCGTTCGGACCGCGCTTGACCACCAGCAGGGCAGCGCCCGGAGGCAGGCCCTCGACCCCCTGGACCGGCTGATCGCCGGTCTGCTCACCGGTGCGCGACGCGTCGACCTCGTTGAGGAAGTCAGCGCGGAACACCGAAGTAGTCTCGGCCGCGCTCTCCCCGTAACCCGGGTCTTTGTTCTCGCTCACCCTTGCTCTCCTCCTCGAACCGATTATCCGTACAAGCATCCGATGCACTTGCCGTCAACCGACGCGACCGGCTGTCGCGCCCTTGGAAATTCCGGCACCGGCCGCCGGCACATCTGTTGGCATTGACCGTACCCTGCCTGGGGGATCCCGTGCAGGTAGAACTGTGAAGGCCGCTTCAGGCCCCGATAACTCCTTCATAACCGGCGGCATCGAGCAGGTCACCGAGTGTTGCGTCGAGGCCGGCGGCGTCGGAGACCTCCATCTCGAACATCCAGCCCTCGCCGTACGGATCGGTGTTCAGGTTCTCCGGCTCGGTGTCCAGATTCTCGTTCACCGCAACGATTTTCGCGCTCAGCGGAGCGTAGATATCGGACACGCTCTTGGTGGACTCGACCTCCGCGATGCCCTCCTCGGCCTTGACGTCGCTGTCGACCGCGGGCAGCTGCACGAACACGACGTCACCGAGCTGTGACTGGGCGTAATCGGTGATGCCCACCCGCACCCGGGTCGGACCGGTCCGCCGCACCCATTCGTGCTGCTCGGTGTAGCGCAGATCCTCGGGAACGTCACTCACGACTGCAGTCCTTTCACGGGCATCCTCTCTCCGGCGTGATGATCACTGTATCGGCTCGCGCGGACATGCTTACCCCGCACACCCCCGGGCTATGTCTCGATGCGAGATCCCTGCGGCACAGCCGGTATCGCGCGGGCCACGGCGACGGCCTTGCCGAGATACAGGACGCCCGTCCAGACGTAGGCGGCCGTACCCCAGATCAAAAATGCCCAACCGAAGGCCCGGCTGAAACCTGCCAGTGCCCAGTCCATCTGTCCGGCCAGCAGCCACGGCAAGGCCGACATCAGCGCGAAGGTGGCCGCCTTGCCCAGATAGATCACCTCGGGCAGGGGCAGTTCCCGGCGCTTGTAGATGGGAAGTACCGCCGCCAGCACGAGCTCGCGGCCGATCAGCACGACGACGAACGGCCAGGGCAGGATGCCGCGCACCAGCAGGCCCAGGATCGTCGCCACCAGATACAGCCGGTCCACGAAGGGATCCAGCAGCGCGCCCAGCCGCGAGTACTGGTCCAGCAGCCGGGCCAGCTTGCCGTCCAGGAAATCGGTGAAACCGCTGACGATCAGCAGCGTGAACGCCCAGCCGTCGGCGCGTTCGACCAGCAGCAGCCACAGCAGCACCGGGACGCCGATCAGGCGCAGCACGCTCAGCACGTTCGGCACGGTGAGAATGCGGTCCTGGCGGCCGTCGGCCGCGGGTCCGGGTGGTTCGCTCGTCACAGCTGTTGCTTACCGGAAACGGCACAACAGCGCCATACGGGCGCGCCGGATCGGGCATGCGGGCAGGATATGTTTCGAGCCATCTCCGACGGGATGAAAGAATGAGTCGGAAATCGTGTCATTGCAGTGCGGTGGATTGAGAGGAAGACCATGCCCGACTTCGACTACGACGTGGTGGTGATCGGCTCCGGATTCGGCGGCAGCGTCAGCGCGCTCCGGCTGACCGAGAAGGGCTACCGGGTGGCCGTCCTCGAGTCCGGCCGCCGCTGGCCGGCCGAGTCCATCCCGAAGACGAATTGGAATGTGCGCAAGTCGATCTGGGCGCCGCGGCTGGGCCTGACCGGGCCGCAGCGGATCAGCGTGCTCGGCAAGTGCGCGGTGTTCTCCGCCTCCGGCGTGGGCGGCGGGTCGCTGATCTACGGCAACACCCTCTACGAACCGCTGCCCAACTTCTATCGAGACCCGCAGTGGGCGCACATCACCGACTGGCGCTCCGAGCTCGCGCCGTACTACGACCAGGCCACGCGCATGCTCGGGGTGGCGCAGAACCCGCGCATGACCCCGGCGGACGAGGTGATCCGCTCCATCGCCGACGACCTGAACGTCAGCGATACGTTCCACCCGACCAATGTCGGCGTGTTCTTCAACGAGGCCGATCCGGGCACCGAGGTCGACGACCCGTACTTCGGCGGGGTCGGGCCGCGCCGCAGCGGCTGCATCCACTGCGCCCGGTGCTTCACCGGCTGCCCGCACAACGCCAAGAACACCACCCCCACCAACTACCTGTACCTCGCCGAGCAGGCCGGGGCGAAGGTGTTCGAACTCACCACGGCGAGCAGCGTGCGGCCGATGGTCGGCGGCGGCTACGCCATCGAGACGGAGCGGTCGGATCGCTGGATCCGCAAGGGCCGCAAGACCTTCACCACCGAGCAAGTGGTCTTCGCGGCGGCCGCGCTGGGCACCCAGAAGCTGCTGCACAAGATGCGGGACGCGGACGTGCTGCCGAACCTGTCGCCGCGGCTGGGCGAACTGACCCGCAGTAATTCGGAGGCGATCCTCAACGTGGTCAGCCGCGAGCGGTCCGATTTCGCCGAGGGCATCGCCATCACCTCCTCCATCCACCCCGAGCCCGATACCCATATCGAGGTGTGCCACTACGGCAAGGGGCAGAACGCGCTGTTCCCGCTGTCGGCGCCGATCGTCGACGGCGGCGCGTTCCGGTTCCTGCGGTTCCTGCTGGCGATGGTCATGCACCCGATGGTGTTCCTGCGCAGCCTCAACGCCCGGCGCGCGTCGGAGAAGTCGGTGATCCTGCTGGTCATGCAGTCGCTGGACAACTCGCTGACCTCGTTCCGGCGCTGGGGTCAACTGAAGACGAAACAAGGTACGGGACAGCCGAATCCGACCTGGATCCCGATCGCGCACGACGTCGGGCGGCGGTTCGGCGAGAAGGTGAACGGCGATGTGCAGGGCCTGGTCATGGATGTGTTCAACATTCCCGCCACCGCCCACTACATCGGCGGCTGCGTGATCGGCGAGGGGCCCGAGAGCGGTGTGGTGGATCCGTACCAGCGGGTCTTCGGTCATCCGGGCCTGCACATCGCCGACGGTTCGGCCGTGACCGCCAACCTGGGCGTGAACCCGTCGCTCACCATCACCGCGCAGGCCGAGCGCGCGATGGCGTTCTGGCCCAACAAGGGCGAGGCCGACGCCCGCCCCGAACTGGGACAGCCGTACCGGCGCATCGCCCCGACCGCGCCGAACCAGCCCACGGTGCCCGCGGCGGCGCCGGGCGCGCTGCGCCTGCCCATCCGCCCGGCCGATCCGGCGGTGCCTACGGCCTGAGAGCACCGGAACGACCGGGAGCGGCGGGCCGAATCGACCCGGAGCGCGTGGCCCGCACGCCCGATTGCCCACACGCGGGGGTGCATCCCCACTCGAAGCGGCGCGGGCACATATGCTTTCGGTACCGAGTGTCGACGGGAAGGGCTGGTCGCCAATGCTCGTGCGAGTGCAGAATGCCGCCGGCACCCTGGCCGAACGCGCGCTGATCGACTGGCTGCGCACCTGGAAGGGCCAGGGTGACCCGCACGGCGTGGCCACCGTGAACTGCAGCCTGTTCCACAACGATCGGCTGCATCAGTTCGACGCGGTGGTGTGGACGCCGACCAGCTGCGTGGTGATCGAGGCCGAGGCCCTGGTGGAGAAGGCCAGCGGCGAGATGGAGGTGCCGCTCAACGGTCCCTGGCGGGTCGGCAACCAGGTGATGACGCTGGAGGGCGGCGACCGCCGGGCGCCGCTGGACAAGTCGCGCGACCACACCTACGCCCTGCAGAGCTGGCTCGCCGAGCGCAGCCTCGGGCAGCGCGTCGTGCACGGGGTGGTGCTGGTGGTGCCGCCGCACGGCGCGGACCTGAAAATCCGGCAGCTGTGGAGCGATCCCAGCTTCGAGGTGGTGCTCGGCGACGATCCGCGCCGCCTCGCCGACTACCTGAACACGCTGGCCTCGCAGGGTCGCGCGCAGTGGACGGTCAACGATGTCGCGATGACCTTCCGCGGCCTCGGGATCCTGCCGTACCTTCCGGCGCCGCAGGACCTCGAGCACGAGGGTTTCGGCGGGCCGGTGGACATCACGCTCTGGTACGGCGGGCCGCAGCAGGCGCAGGCCGAGGCCTATCTGGAGGAGAAGGCGGCGGCCGAGCAGGCCTATTCCGGGCCGCTGGCCATCCGGACGCCCTGGTACAGCCCGTGGAAGCTGTATCCGCGCGAGGTCGGCCGGCTTGATATGGGCCGGGCGGCGCTGCGCATCGTCCTCGCCATCGGCATGCTGGTCGCCGCCGCCTGGGTGCTCTGGTTCGTGCTCGCGCTGCTGCTCACCTACGGCACCGCCTGAGCCGCTCCGTCGCCGCGTACAGCGCGGTCGCGAGGGCGATCGCCGCCGCGATCCCGCCGAGAATATCGGTGGGATAGTGATATCCGAGCCCGACCATCCCGACGGCGACGGCCGCCAGCAGCACGGCGGCGACTGCGATCTCGATCACGCGGGTGCGCCGGGTCTCCGCCACCAGCACGAAAGCCGTTGCGATGGCCACGAAGTGAACGGTGTGGCCGCTCGGATAGGCGAGATAGTCCTCGAGATGCCGGTGCCACACCGGCTTCAGCACCCAGGTATTGATCACTACCGCGAGTTCCGGTGCTACGAACAGGAATCCGGCGTTCCACCACTCCCGACGCGCGGCATACCACACGACGCCGACCGCCAGGACCGGCAGCAGAACGTAGGCATTGCTCGGTATCACCAGCGCCTCGAACACCCCGGGATGCGCGCCTAGGGCCGAGCGCACCCACTCGCCCACCACCCGATCCAGCCCGGTCGGCCCGCCACCGTCCGGAAACGTCAACGGCAGCAGCACAGTTGCGACGATGCCCACGACCACCGCCACGGGGGCAACGATCTCGCGCCTTGCGATAACGAGCGGTCGGTTCACGGCTCGACGATAGCGAGTGCGCCCTTCCCGCTATTTCCGGCGGCTACCGCGGGTGGTCGACCACACCGCGCTGGTGGACGCTGGCGTCGTTCAGCATGGCGGCGTGCAGCATCTGCTCCGGGACGCCCAGGGCCTCGACCAGGGTCGCGGAGTCCGGGCGGAGGCGGTCGACGAGTTCGTTCACGCCGCGGCGCACCGCCTTCGCCCGCTCCACCGACATGAAGCGGTGCATGATGTACCACGCCAGATTCTGTTCCAGCGAAGAGAACACGAACAGGTCGCAGACGGTGTCGGCGAGGGCTCGCGCCTCCGGGTCGTCGATCCCGGCGATGCCTTCGATGAACGCCTCCAGCACCAGGCGGTCGATGTGCGCCTCACCCGCGGTGAGGATGTGGTCCTGGGCGTTGTTGAACGCCTCGAAGGGGCCGGTGTCCTTGGCGCGGGCCTGCAGCCGGTGCGCGGCGGTCCGCACCAGGTAGTCCTCGCGATCGGCGAACAGCTGCAGCTGCACCGAGCGCTTCGACAGGTCGCCGTCGTCCACGCTCTCGTCGGACCGGTCGCGCAGCCGCTGGATGAGCTGGCGCACACCGGTACCTTGGCGCACCACGTCGCGGCCCATCGTGGCGGCGAACCGCACCCAGCCCAGCGCATCCAGGTCGCGCACCTCGTCGGAGTACGCGGTGAGCAGCTCCTTGGCCACCAACTGGGTGAGCACCACGTTGTCGCCCTCGAAGGTGGTGAACACGTCGGTGTCGGCCTTCAAGGTCACCAGCCGGTTCTCGGTGAGATAGCCCGCGCCGCCGCAGCATTCGCGGCATTCCTGAATCGTGCGGGTGGCGTGCCGGGTCTGGGCGACCTTGAGCCCGGCCGCCCGCTTCTCCAGCGCGCGCTGCGCGGCCGGGTCCAGGTCCTGCCCGGTCTGCACCGCGTGCATGCGGCGCACCAGGTCGTTCTGCGCGAACGACAGCGCGAACGCGCGCGCCACGTGCGGCAGCAGCCGACGCTGGTGGCTGCGGTAGTCCAGCAGCACGGTCTCCTCGCCGGAATCCGGATCGGCGAACTGGCGGCGCTGATCGCCGTAGCGCAGGGCGATGCTCAGGGCCACCCGCGCACCCGCCGCGGCCGCGCCGCCGACACTGATGC
Organism: Nocardia mexicana NBRC 108244; assembly: GCF_001613165.1. Lineage (GTDB taxonomy): Bacteria > Actinomycetota > Actinomycetes > Mycobacteriales > Mycobacteriaceae > Nocardia > Nocardia mexicana. The sequence continues at coordinate 73,987 of NZ_BDBV01000050.1, read as the reverse complement.
GACCGCGCACCAGCGTGCCGAGCGTGGTGAAGAACCGGCGGCTGGGGTTCTCGATCTCGGAGGCGTAGGTGCCGTCCGGATCCACATCCGCATAGCGGTTGAGCAGGTTCTCCCGCGGAATCCGCACCTGATCGAATCGGATCCGGCCGTTGTCCACGCCGGGCAGGCCGCCCTTGAGCCCGCAGTCGGAGGTGGTGACGCCGGGGAGGTCGCGCCCCTGCTCGTCGCGGATCGGCACGAGGAAGCAGTGCACGCCCTGGTTCTCACCCTGCGTGATCAACTGCGCGAACACGGCGGCTATCCGCGCGTGTTCGGCGGCGCCGCCGATGTAGTCCTTGCGCGCGGATTCGGTGGGGCTGTGCACCACGAACTCGTGGGTCGCGGGATCGTAGGTGGCGGTGGTCTCCAGGTTCGCCACATCGCTGCCGTGGCCCGATTCGGTCATCGCGAAACAGCCCAGCAGGTCCAGCCGCAGCAGCTGCTTGACAACGTCACGGTGACGCTCGGTACCGAGGTTCTCCACCGCGCCACCGAACAGTCCCCACTGCACACCGCACTTCACCCACAGCGACAGATCGGCGTAGGCCAGCATCTCCAGCCCCGTCACCGCGCCGCCCGGATCGCCGGTGCCGCCGTGATCGATCCGGAAACCCTTTTCGGCATAACCGAATTCGGAGACCAGACGCATCTGGTCGAGGACCCGCGCCCGGGCCGCCCGGTAGTCTAGGTGCGGATCGCCGAACAGCCGATCGTCGCAGAGTTGCCGTCGCGCCTGTTCGCGCACCTCTCGCCAAGGGCCGTCCAGGGCCGCTCGTAGCTGGTCCGCGGAAGAGTTCTCGGTGCCCATGCCCCCGACCATAGCCGCAGATTTCGTCCGATTGCCGATCCGTAACACACGACACGGCCGAGCCGAAGGGAACCAGGTGCCCCCTGATCACGAACACACCGGACCGGTTGGTCTCGGCGTTCCCGTCTCCGCCGCCCCCGACGCCGAGGGTCCGAACCGCGACGAACGCCCGGCGCCGGTTCATCCGAACTCGCTGCCGAGAATTCACCGGGATCAGGCGCCGAAACGGGATGGCGAACGGGCCGAGCCCTCGACGCCCGAGACTGGGCCGGATCCACTGGGCGAATCCGCCCGAACTGCGCGGATACCGGCGAAACCGCAGGTCCGCCCGGACGCCGGTGACGCACGATCGCGCGCGCCGCGGCTGACGGATACCGCGGCAGCATCTACCGTGCACAGTGTGAGCGACGACGCCGACACGGTGGCGATCCCGTATGCGCAGGAGCCCGAGCGGCGCCCGCGACTGCGACACGTCACCCAAGCCATGGATCGGGTCGTCGATCGCCTCGTCGCGGAACGGAAGGCCACCGCCGACGCGGTGGTGGAGGCGCCCGCCCCGCTGCAGCCGATCGACCTCACCGACGACGCCCGCGTCACCCAGGTGCTGGATCTCGCCGAGCGGGTGGGCGAGGTGGTGCTGTCCTCGGGCACCGCGGTCACCGACACCACCTCCCAGGTCGAATTCATCGCCGCCACATACGGTTTGTCGCAGGTCGACGTCGACGTCACCTACAACGCGATCCGAATCTCCGCCGACCGGGGGCCGACGCTGCCGCCCGCCAGCACCATGCGCATCGTGAACTACCGCTCGATGGACTTCACCAGGCTGGCCGCCGTCGACCGGCTCACCCGACGCATCCGCCGCGAGCTGATGCCGCCGGAGGAGGCGCTCGAGGCGCTCGAGGCGATCACCACGGCGCCGCACCCGTACACCCGCTGGATCGCGACATTCGGCTGGTCGCTGATGGCGGCCTCGATCGCCCTGTTACTCGGCGGCGGCGTGCTGCTCGCCGGGGCGAGTTTCGTGGCGACCGCGGCGATCTACGGCACCAACCGCTATCTCAACCGCCGCGGACTGCCATTGTTCTTCCAGCACATGGTGGGCGGCGCCATCGCCACGGTCCCGGCCATTCTGCTCGCCACCTTCGGCGGGAAGATCGAGGCGAATCCGTCCCTGATCGTGGCGGCCGGGATCACGGTGCTGCTCAGTGGTCTGAGCCTGGTCGGCTCGGTCGAGGACGCCATCACCGGCGCACCGATCACGGCGGCGGCGCGCATGCTCGAGCTGCTGGTGATGACCGGCGGCATCATCGCCGGCGTGGCGCTGGCCCTGCGAGCGGCCACCCTGCTGGGTGCGACGTCTCCCCCGATCGATATGTCGGCGTCGACCTACGACATCAACAATCTTCCGGTGAAGCTGATCGCCGGTGCCGTGGCGTCGGCCGCGTTCGCGCTCGCCTGCTACGCGGAGCGCCGCGCCCTGGCCGCCGCGGGCATCAGCGGTATGGCGGCCACGGTCTGCTACCTGTTCGTGCAGTACGCGAATTTCGGACCGGTGGTGTCCTCGGGCGTCGCGGCGACCGTGGTCGGCCTCGCCGGTGGTCTCATGGCCCGCCGCGCGCTGACTCCGCCGCTGGTCGTGGCGGTCGCCGGTATCACCCCGCTGCTGCCCGGTCTGAAGGTGTACCGGGGCCTGTCGGCGCTGCTCAACGACCAGCAGCTGCTGGGCCTCAACCAGATGCTGGCCGCGTTCGGCATCGGATGCGCACTCGCGGCCGGGGTCACCCTCGGCGAATGGATGGCACGGTACCTGCGCCAGCCGCGAATCCTGCGGCGGTTCCAGGGGATTCGCCGTCCGGTGGTCCGGACGGCGACCTAGCGCGATCGGCGCTCAGGCGACCTCGAGGCCGATCGTGCGGACCAGATCCGCGAGCGTCGCGTCGAACAGCGCCTCCGAATCCCGCACGGGGATCGGGTAGTTGCCGAACACCTCGAGGGTCACGTGGCCGTAGAGGCGGGCCCAGAAGGTGATCATCAGATAGGTGACGCCCAGGTCCAGCTTCTCCGCCGGGAACTTCTGGCCCGATTCGGCAAGCACCGCAAGCAGTTCGGTCTGGAACCCGATCAGGTCCTCGCGCAGCGCCTCGGGGATGACGTCGGTCGCCGGGGTGACGATGTCGTAGGTGGTGAGCAGCCGACCGGCCGCCTCCAGGAAGATGCGGCCGAACGGCTCGTCGAACTGCCGCAGGGCACTGGGGCCTGCGCCGGTCGGCGAGGCGAACACCAGGGTGAACTCCCGCGCGTGCGCCAGCGCCCAGTGCCGGAAACCCTTGCAGATGGCGAACAGTTGCACCACGCCGTCGTCGGGCAGCTCCGCCACCTGCGTGGCGAGTTCGGCGGCCAGGTCGGCGCAGATATCACTGCGCACCGCGGCGACCAGATCGTCGCGGGAGGAGTAGTACCGGTACAGCGCGGGTGCGGTGATGCCCAGGTCGCGCGCGATGGCGCGCAGGGTTACCGCCTCCGGGCCCTGTTCCACCAGAAGCGTTCTGGCGACCCGCCGGATGTCCGCATCGCTCACCGCGGGCAACCGGCCCCGCCGCGCGGGTTCACTCATCCTCTGCCTCCGTCACACGAGCGCACCCGCGCTCCCCGACCCGTCCTCCGCCGCGGGGACCGCGGTGGCGGCATCCGCCGCCACCGCCGGTCCCGGTCGCTCATTCGTAGGCGACCTGCCAGCTCTTGATTCCGTTCAGCCAGCCCGAGCGTAGCCGGACCGGCTCGGAGATCTCGCGCAGGTTCGGCATCGCGTCGGCGATCGCGTTGAAGATCAGGTCCAGCTGCAGCCGCGCCAGGTTGGCCCCGACGCAGTAGTGGGTGCCGGTGCCGCCGAATCCGACGTGCGGGTTGGGGTTTCGCATCACGTCGAATTCGAAGGGCTTGTCGAAGCGCTCCTCGTCGAAGTTGGCCGAGGCGTAGAACAGCCCGACCCGCTGCCCCTTCTTGATGGCCTGGCCCTCGAGTTCGGTGTCCTCCAGGGCCGTTCGCTGGAAGGCGACGACCGGCGTTGCCCACCGCACGATCTCGTCCGGCGCGGTGCGCGGCCGCTCGGCCCGGTACAGCTCCCACTGCTCCGGATTGTCGACGAAAGCCTTCATCCCGTGCGTGGTGGCGTTGCGGGTGGTCTCGTTCCCGGCGACGGCCAAAAGGATGACGAACCAGGCGAATTCGTCGGAGCCGAGGGCCTCGCCGTCGACGTCGGCCGTCACGAGCTGGCTGACGATATCGTCGGCCGGGCACTTCTTCCGCTCCTCCGCCAGGTTCCAGGCGTAGCCCATGACCTCGGCGTTGGCCATCTTGTAGCTGTCCTGGAACTCCGGATCGTCGTAGCCCATCATCTTGTTGGACCAGTCGAACAGCTTGCCGCGGTCGGACTGCGGCACGCCCAGCAGTTCGGCGATCGCCTGCAGCGGCAGCTCGCAGGCCACCTGCTGCACGAAGTCGCCGCCGCCGGTCTTCTTGGCCTCGTGCACGATTCGCTCGGCGCGCTCGGTCAGCGCCTCGCGCAGGCTCTGCACCGCGCGCGGGGTGAAGCCGCGGGAGATGATGCGGCGCAGCTTGTCGTGCGCGGGCGGATCGGTGTTCACCAGCATGGCCCGCTGGATGTCGATCTCGTCGCGGGTGATGTCGCCGTTGAACCGGATCACCGCGGTATTGGCGTTGGTGGACCAGACCTGGGAGTTCTTGGAGATCTCCTTGATCTGGTCGAGCTTGCTGACGACCCAGTAGCCGCCGTCGTCGAAACCGCTGACGCCGTCGGGCTGGTCGACCCACCACACGGGCGCGGTGCGGCGGAGTTCGGCCCACTCTTCGACGGGCAGGCGGGTGGAGAGCAGGTCAGGATCGGTGAAATCGAAGTCGTGCGAGATGGACGGGGCTGACACGGTACCTCCTTTGGAACACGTTCCACAGGAGTGAACCACACCACACTCGTTTTGTGAACACCCTTTACTAAATGATGTTCACATTTCAGTACGCGCCGTCGCCGCGCGTGACCGCGCCCATGGTCCGGGCGATGAGCAGCAGGTCCAGCACCATAGACCAGTTCTCCACGTAGGACAGGTCCAGGCGCATCGCGTCCTCGATCGACAGGTCGGAGCGGCCGCTGACCTGCCAGAGGCCGGTCACCCCGGGTTTGACCAGCAGTCGGCGGCGCATCGTGCCGTCGTAGCTGTCGACCTCGCGGCGCACCTGCGGGCGCGGGCCGACCACGCTCATATCGCCGCGCAGCACGTTGAAGAACTGCGGCAGCTCGTCGAGCGAGTACTTGCGGATCACCCGGCCCACCGGCGTCACCCGCGGGTCCTCGCGCATCTTGAAGAACAGCGGGTTGCCGCCGTCGGCGGCGATCAGCTCGGCGACGTGCGCCTCGGCGTCGGCGTACATGCTGCGGAACTTGATCATCCGAAACGGCTTGCCGCCCCGGCCGATTCGCTCCGACAGGTAGAACACCGGCCCGGGACTGGTGACCTTCACCGCGACGGCGATGGCGACCAGCACGGGCGCGACGGCCAGCACCGCGGCGCCGGCGAAGCAGAGGTCGAACACCGCCTTGCCGAAGGATTTGGCGCGGTCGTACTGGGGCTTCTCCACGTGCAGCATCGGCATATCGGCGACGAACCGGTGCGTCAGCCTGGTCCCGGCGATGTCGACCAGGCCGGGCGCCACGATCAGCTCCACTCCCGGTGGGTCCAGCTCCCAGGCCAGGTGCCGGAAGTCGGCCGGGCCCAGGTCGTCGGTGGCGGTCACCGCCACGGTGTCGGCGCCGGTGGCACGCACCGCATCGAGCACCGAACGGTCGTCTCCCACAACGGGAATCGTGCGCCCGTCGACCTCGAGCGAGGGGGCGTCGACATCGGGAGTGCAGATGCCGACCACGTGGTATCCCGAGGAGGCGTCGCGCGAGAACGCCGCGACCATCGCCGCCGCGGCACCGCGACTGCCCACGACCAGCACCCGGACCGAGTACCGGCCGCTCAGGCGGTGACCGGCCACCCAGCGCCGCCACAGCCGCCGCTGCACCATCAGACCCGCCAGCCCGAGCGGCAGCGCGATCGCGAGATATCCGCGCGCGATATCGAATCGGAAGATCAGCGAGAGCATGGCGATCATGCCGAACAGCCGCAGCGTCGCGGCCACCAGTCTTCGGTATTCCTCTGTGCCGCTGCCGATTACGCGTGGCGACCGGGCACCGGAGACGGCCAGGAACGCCGTCCACACCAGCCCCAGCAGGATCGACACCACCGTATAGCGGACCTCCAGCGGCAGCGTGCTGGCCAGCGGCGGATCGACCGGCCCACCGAAGCGGATCACCTGCGCAGCGCCGACCGCGAGGCCGACGACCACCAGATCACCCACCCACAATCGGCGCGCGTACTCGATCTGCCAGCGTTCTCGTTCGGACCGCGGTGTCCCCGATGCGCGCGTGGCCGCACCGGCTCGAAGTTCGAAACTCATGATGAATACACCTCCCCCACGGGAGAACTCGACTCCGATCCCCGGTGACCGGTCCCCCTGCAGGCTGCACACCGTGGCAAACCCGATGGGTTCGACGGTGTTTCGCCGATCAGAAGGCGAATGTTACGGGGCCGATCATCGACGCGCGCGGCGAATTTCCGGCGGCGCACAATATCCCGACAACGGCCGGAAACATAACAACCGGTTTGCTGCGAAACCCCCTGTCGCCCTTGCTTCATGATCATAGAACCCTCGCTCCGCAAGAGTCTTCCGTCAGTTCTCGAGGCACTATCTCCGGCAGGAATGAAACCGACCGGAATTCACTTCCTTCGCTCCCCTACAGATGCCCGAAATCCCGGGAATCGTGTTGTAACGTAAGGATCGTCGATGCCGACCTGATGGTCGTCCCGGCATTTTCCGCCGGAGACCCGGTCCCGGCGAAAGGTGGGGAATTCTTCGTGCGATGCCGCCTGTGTGATTCCGGCCGGTTGGCCAGTGTGCTCGACTTGGGCGCCACGCCGCCGTGCGAGAAATTCCTGACCGCCGCGGAGCTGGATCTGCCCGAGCCGACCTATCCGCTGCACCTCCGCCTGTGCGAGGACTGCCTGCTGCTGCAGATCCCCGCGCTGATCACCCCGGAGGAGACCTTCACCGAGTACGCGTACTTCTCCTCCTACTCCGACAGCTGGGTGCGCCACGCCAATGCCTTTGTGACCCAGGCGATCAGCACGCTCGGGCTGGGCCCGAAATCGCTGATCGTGGAGGTCGCCAGCAACGACGGCTACCTGCTGCGGCACGCGGTCGCGGCCGGGGTGGGCGCGCTGGGCATCGAGCCCTCGGTCAACGTCGGCGCCGCCGCGCGCGAGCACGGCGTGCCGACGGTCACCGCCTTCCTCGACGAGGAGCTGGCCGCCAAGATCCGCGCCGAGCACGGCGCCGCCGATCTGGTCGTGGCCAACAACGTCTACGCGCACGTGCCGGATCTGCGCGGGTTCACCCGGTCGCTGCGCGCGCTCGTGGCCGACGACGGGTGGGTCTCGGTCGAGGTGCACCACGCGCTGAACCTGGTGCGGCTCGGCCAGTTCGACACCATCTACCACGAGCACTTTCAGTACTACACGCTGCTGTCGGCCCAGCGCGCGCTCGCGTCCGGCGGTCTGACGGTGGTGGATGTCGAGCAGCTGCCCACCCACGGCGGTTCGCTGCGGCTGTGGGCGCGGCCGCTGCCCGACGCGACCCCGACGGTGCGGGTCGACCGCCTCCTCGAGACCGAGCGTCAGGCCGGATTGCACAGTGCGGCAGGGTATTCCGGCCTACGCCTGCGCGCCGAGCAGGTCCGCCACGAGCTGCTGCGATTCCTGCTGGACTGCCGCGCCGAGGGGCGGCGGGTGGCCGGATACGGCGCCCCGGGCAAGGGCAATACGCTGCTCAACTACTGCGGCATCCGCCCGGACCTGCTGTCCTACACCGTCGATCGCAACCCGTACAAGCACGGCCGCTACACCCCGGGCACCCGCATCCCGATCCACCCGCCCGAGCGCCTCGACACCGACCGGCCGGACGTGGTGCTGGCGCTGCCGTGGAATCTCGAGGCCGAGATCACCGCACAGCTGCGGCATCTCGGCGACCGGGGCGCGGACCTGGTGTATCCGCTGCCCATCCTGCATCACGCCGATTTATCCGGGGGCCGGAGATGAAAGTTGTCCTGTTCTGTGGCGGTTACGGCATGCGCATGCGCGGCGGCATCGGCGATCCGGTGCCCAAGCCCATGCAGATGGTCGGCCCGCGACCGCTGATCTGGCACGTCATGCGCTACTACGCGCACTTCGGGCACAAGGACTTCATCCTGTGCCTGGGATACGGTGCCGCCCATATCAAGAACTACTTCCTCACCTACGAGGAGTCGGCCTCCAACGATTTCGTCATCCGCGGCGGGCAGGTCGAGCTGCTGGGGTCCGATATCAGCGACTGGACCATCACCTTCGTCGACACGGGCGTCGAGTCCGCGATCGGCGAGCGGCTGCGCCGGGTGCGCGGGCACCTGGCGGGCGAGCGGTACTTCCTGGCCAATTACGCCGACGTGCTCACCGACGCGCCGCTGGACGAGATGATCGACAAGTGCATGGCGTCCGGCGCCGCGGCGTCGATGATGATCGTCCCGCCGCAGTCGTCGTTCCACTGCGTGGACGTCAACGCCGCCGGCGAGGTCGAGCAGATCACGCCGGTGTCGCGGCTGCAGATCTGGGAGAACGGCGGGTATTTCGTGCTCACCCCGGAGGTGTTCGATCTGCTTCCGCCCGGCGGCGACCTGGTGGAGGACGCGTGCGGTGCGCTGGCCGCGCAGCGGCGGCTGTTCGGCTACCAGCACCTGGGATTCTGGAAACCGGCCGATACCTTCAAGGAGCGCGCCGAGCTCGACGCGGCCTATCACGGCGGCGACCGGCCGTGGATGGTGTGGGAGCGCAGCCTGAAGGAAGCGGCATGCTGAGGCTGGCCGCCCACGTTCGCGAGATCGCGCTGCTGGCGGCGCACTGCGACGACCTCACCATCGGGGCGGGCGGCACCCTGCTCACCCTCGCCGAATCCGTTGCCGGACTGAAGGTTCGGGCGCTGGTGCTGTGCGGAGGCGGGGGCGAGCGCGCCGCCGAGGAGCGCGCCGCACTCGAATCCTTCTGCCCCGGCGCGGATGTGCGGCTGACGGTGCTGGACCTGCCCGACGGGCGCACCCCCGCGCACTGGGAGTCGGTGAAGACCGGCGTCGCACGGCTGCGCCGCAGCGGCGAACCCGATCTGGTGTTCGCACCCCAGCGGGGCGACGCCCACCAGGACCACCGCCTGCTGGCGGAGCTGGTACCCACCGAATTCCGGGACCACCTCGTGCTCGGTTACGAGGTCCTCAAGTGGGAGACCGATACGCCACAGCCCACGATGTACGTCCCGCTCACCACGGAGGTCGCGCGGCACAAGGCCGAACTGCTCGTCAAACACTATCCCTCGCAACGGGATCGGGACTGGTTCGACGAGCACGCCTTCCTGGGCCTGTCCCGGCTGCGCGGTGTCCAGTGCCGCACCGGGCATGCGGAGGCGTTCGTGATCGACAAGGCCACAGTCGTTTTCGGAGGTGTGTGACCCATGCGCGTGCTCGTCACCGGGCATCAGGGATATCTGGGCACCGTGATGGTGCCCGTGCTGCGCGCGGCCGGACATCAGGTCGTGGGCCTGGATATCGGCTACTATGCCGACTGCGTGCTCGGCGCCCTGCCCGCGGACCCCTCCGGGATCGTCACCGATCTCCGCGACGTGACCGCCGAACAGCTGACCGGTTTCGACGCCGTCATCCATCTGGCGGCGCTGTCGAACGATCCGCTCGGCGCCCTGGCGCCGCAGATCACCTACGACATCAACTACCACGCCTCGGTGCGGCTGGCCCGGCTGGCGAAGGCCGCCGGGGTACACCGATTCCTCTACGCGTCGACATGTTCGGTGTACGGCGCGGCCGGTCCGGACCTGGTCGGCGAGCGAGCGCCGCTGCGACCGATCACCCCGTACGCCGAGAGCAAGGTGCGCGTGGAGGCGGCGGTGGCCGCGCTCGCCGACAGCGGGTTCTGCCCCGTATTCCTGCGCAACGCCACGGCCTTCGGATTCTCGCCGCGGCTGCGCGCCGATATCGTGCTGAACAATCTCGTCGGCTACGCGGTGCTCACCGGGGAGGTGCGGGTGCTCTCCGACGGCACCCCGTGGCGGCCGCTGGTGCACGCCGCCGATATCGCGGAGGCGTTCGCGGCCTGCCTCACCGCTCCGGCCGAGCGAATCTCCGGCCGCGCCTACAACATCGGCGACGAAGCCAACAATCTCACCGTCGCCGATATCGCGCAGGCCGTGGTGGCGGCGGTGCCGCGGTCGCGACTGGCGATCACCGGTGAGACCGGCGCCGATCCGCGCTCCTACCGGGTCGATTTCGGCAGGGCGCGAGAGGAATTGGGCTTCTCGGCGCGCTGGAGCGTCGCCGACGGGGCCGTCGAGCTGGCCCGCGAGTATGTCGCGCGCGGCCTCACCGCCGCCGATTTCTCGGACCGGTTCACCCGGCTCGCGCGGCTGCGGGCGCTGCGGGATGCGGGGGTGCTGGACGAGAGCCTGCGCCGCGTGCGGATCGGAGCGTGAGGCCGTGCGCATCGAGGGCGCCGAGCTGGCCGATGTGCTGGTGCTGACACCCGATCCGTTCCGCGACGACCGCGGCGTGTTCACCCGCACCTTCGACGCCGCGGAGTTCGACGCCCGGCTCGGCGTGCGCGGCGCGGCGGCCTCGTTCGTCCAGGATTCGCAGTCGCGATCGGTGCGCGGCGTGGTGCGCGGGCTGCACGGCCGGGCCGGGCGGGGCGAGGCGAAACTGGTGCGCTGCGCCCACGGCGCCGTCCACGACGTCCTCGTCGACATCCGCCCCAGCTCGCCGACCTTCGGCCACCGGCAGCAATTCCTGCTCGACGACAACGACTTCCGGCATCTGTACGTGCCGCCCGGATTCCTGCACGGCTTCCAGGCGCTGACGGAGACCGCCGACGTGTGCTACCGGATCGACCGAGCGCACGATCCGGCCGAGGATCTCGCCGTCGCCTTCGACGATCCGGAGCTGGCCATCGCGTGGCCGCAGCCGGTGACCGCGGTCTCCGACCGCGACCGCGCGGCCGGAAGCTGGGCCGCGCTGCGCGCCGCGCTCGGGGACGTCGGACCGTGAGCGCGCTCGGTTGCCGTGCCTGCGGGAGCATGGAACTCACCCGGGTGCTGGACCTCGGGAAGGTTCCGGCCGCCAATCATTTCCCGCTCGTCGACGAGCCGGTCGGCGTGGATCCCGTCCACGCCCTGGCGATGGACCTGTGCCGCGGCTGCGGGCTGGCGCAGCTGGCCGACGACGACACCGCCGTCGCCGAACCGCGCGGCCTGGAACCGCAGGCGCTGCGCGATCAGGCCGCCGCGGCCGTGCACCGGGTCGCCGGGGACGGCTGGCTGCGCGGTGCCACCGCGCGCGAGTTCGGCAGCCCACACGGTGGCACCTGGCTGCCGCTGCTGGCCGAGCACGGCTTCACCGAAATCCATTCCCGGCCCGCCCATGTGGTGCTCGACAGCTTCGGGCTCATGCACGAGCCGGACCAGCGCGCCGCCCTCGCCGATCGGGCGGCCGCCACCCGCCGCGACGGCGTACTGCTGCTGCAGTTCCATTCGCTGCGCACGATCGTCGCGCAGCGGCAGTGGAATGCGTTGCGGCACGGCCACTTCGCCTACTACTCGCTCACCGCCCTCCGGCACCTGCTCGGCACGGCCGGGCTGCATCCGGCCGATGCGTGGGAGTTCGATCTCTACGGCGGCACCGTGCTGGTGGCCGCGGTGCCCCACCCCACCGAACCCGGCGAGTCGGTGCGGCGCATCCTCGCCACCGAGCGCACGCTCACCGATCCGGCCGCGCTGGAGCCCTTGCAGGAGGCCGCCGACTCGCAGGTGCGCGACCTGCGCACGTGGCTGGAATACGAGGCCGCACAGGGGAATCGGATCTATTCCTACGGCGCCGCATCGCGGGCGGTGGCACTGTTCGCCCGCGCCGGACTGGACCGGAGCAGGTTGGCCGGTGTCGCCGACGCCTCCCCCGCCAAACACGGCCGCCGCATGCCCGGCACCGATATCCCCATCATCACTCCGGCCGAGCTCGTCGCGGCCCGGCCGCATCGGGTCCTGCTCACCCTGCCCGATCTGCTGCCCGAGGTGCAGGTCCGGCTGCCCGCGCTGAGCGGCCGGTGGGTCGTGCAGGTGCCGCAGCCGCCGTAATCCCGACACGCTGGTCGCCGGAAGGATCCGGGGGTGGCCACGCAACGAATTACAGGGGAATACGACTGCGTCCGTAGGGGTTACGGCGCATCCGATCAAACCTGATGAGGGAAGCAGGGGAATCATGAGGGATAAATCTCGGCGTGCCACCGTACGCACCGCCACCGTCGCCCGCGCTACCGCCGCCGCTGCCGCCGTCACGCTCGCCGTGGCACTGGGCGGCGGCACCGCGGGCGCCGGAGTCGACAGCGTCAACAGCATCGTCGACCGTGGCGATCGGTCCGTGGAGGCCATCCAGTCCGACACCCGGATCGACTTCGTGCCGCCGCTGGACGGCAATCCGCTCAGCCGCGAGTGGTTCCACCACGGTCGGGCCAGCTATCGCGTCGCCGGACCCGACGCCGACAACTGGCAGGGACACATCACGATCGGCTACATGGTCGGCTATCCGGCCACGTTCAACGGCAAGATCAAATTCCAGTACTACACACCGGGACTCGGCGTGGAGCTCGGCAACGAGCCGAAACTGCAGCTGTTCGACCTGATCCCGCAGCTGGGTGTCGAATTGGAGGTGGGCTTCGGCCCGGGGATCCAAACCATCGAGTGTGCGGGCGGCGATATCTTCGGCCGCGACGGGTTCATCCAGATGTCCGGCTTCCACGGCTCGGTGACCGGCGTACTCGGCCAGACCACGATCCGCCCGTTCGTGAAGGTGGTCAGCGCCGCCGGTGACACGGTGGTCACCTACGGCCCGGTCTGGACGATCTGAACTCAGCGCAGCAGCTCCGGGCGGCGGCGCACCGTCGCCATCGTCCGGATCCGCAGCCGCTCCCCCGCCTGCCGCACCAGGCGCAGATCACCCGCGAGCACGTCGGTCCGGGTGATCAGGTCCGGGTATTCGCGCGCCAGCCGGTGATGGAAGCGCGCCATCTCCGTCAGCTTGGATACCGTGGACGTGCGGCTGCACAGGTTGAACGACGAATTGCGCCAGGCCGCAACCATTTCCGGCATGCCATAGAACTCCCCGAACTCGCACACCCGCGCGAACAGGTCCACATCCATCGGGAACACCAGGTCGCCGCGGAACCCGCCCACGCGCTCGAAGTCGGTGCGCCGGAACATCGCCGCGGCGGTCGGGCCGAAATCGGCGGGCCCCCGCCGCACGATCGTGCGCATCAGGGTCCGGACCGAATGCGCGCCGAGCAGGCCGGGCAGGCCCAGGTCCGCCTCCTCGACGGCGTCCGCCTCGTCGATCACCTGGAATTTGGCCGAGCAGATCGCTATGCCGGTGTCGCGCATCAGTTCCAGCTGAGATTTCAGCGCGCCCGGCAGCAGGATGTCGTCGGCGCACACCACCTTCACCAGCTCGCCCGAGGACACGGCGACGGCCTTGTTCCAGTTGTCGCCGATCGGCAGCACCGTCTCGTTGCGGTGCAGGCGCACCCGCGGATCGGCGAACGACAGCGCGACGGACGCCGTGTCGTCGGAGCTGGCGTTGTCGAGCACCGACAGCTCGAAATCGGCGTCCTGCTCCAGGATCGACCGCATGGTGGTCGCGAGGGTGCGCCCGGCGTTGTAGGCGGGCACGCAGACCGACAATGTACTCATGGATTCCCCTGCGCTGGTGCGGTGTCCGACGGCGTCGCCGCGCTGTGTTCGCCCTCGACCAGGCGGTACACCCGCCGCATCCCGGCGCGGGCGGCGTCGATCTGGGCGACGGCCCGGTGCTGCAACGGATCTCGCAGTTCGGGTGCGGACTCCCACAGCTCCCGGACCGCGGCGGTGAGGGTGCGCCGCAGATCGGGATCGTCCATATCGACCACGCGCAGGCCCGTGCCGAACATGTCGGCCAGGCCGTGGAACTTGTCGTCGTAGTAGCGCGAGGCCGTGAGCCCCACGGCCGGAATTCCTTGTGACAGGGCGAAAACCGCCAGGTGATACGCGCTGGTGACCACGACCCGGCACCGCGATACCTGCCGCATGACCTCCTCGGCCGTGCCGCCGCGCCCGACCGGGGCGCGCGTCCGTCCGGCTCCGGCCAGCAGCCGCCGGGTGCAGTCACGATCCTCGGAGTCGTATTCGGAGATGATCAGCGGAGCCACCGCGGCCCCGAATTCAGCTGCGCGAGTGCGGATCACGTCGGACAGCGCCGATCGCGCGGATTCGCCGACGCGGGCGTAGTAGGTGATCCGCAAGCAGACCCCGAGGTCGCCGCCGATCCGGGCCTGCCGCAGCCGGTAGGCCGGTTCCACCGCATCGTCGCCGGTGACCATGATTCGCTCCGGTGCGACGCCGAGCTCCTGCAGCAGTTTCGGCCCGCGCCGCCCCTCCCGCAGGCCGATGAACCCGACTCCCGGCAGCACCTGTGCGGCCCGCTCCAGCAGCCGCGGATCATCGATGGGGCCGAACCCCTGGCCGATCATGGCGGTCGGAATGCCCAGCGACCGAGCCTGTTCCAGCAGATTGAGCGTGCGGTGGGCCTGGTAGAGGTCGACGTCGGTCATATAGCCGCCGCCCTGGGCGAGCACCAGCCCCGCGTCGACGGTGGCCGCGGGTAGCGGCGGTTCCGGCAGGTCGTGCTGTCCGGCGGTGCCGCGCAGCGTCTTTCGCGCCGCTCGCACCCGCGCCTTGGGCCCGTCGGTGGCGGCGCGCCAGCGCAGTGCCGCTCCGGCGGCAATCCGGTCCAGTGCGCCCGGGTGTCCCCAGTGCCCGCCGGTGCCCAGGTAGATCGGCTCGGCCCGCGGCAGCAGGGCGCGCAGCACGCGCGGCTGCTCGGTGAGCATCCCGACCCGGGCCCCCGGCCAGTGCTCCCGCAGCCGCTGTACGGTGACCGCCATCATGGCGATATCGCCGCGGTTGCGCAGCCAGTATTCGCCGTTCTCGATGAGTATCCGGATGTTCTCGGCACCCACCCCCGCGCCGGCCTCGCCCACGCTCGTCGTCCTTCCGCAAGCCCGGTCGCAGCCCGGATCATCGGTTCGGAGAGAGGCAGCACTGCCGCTCGCGAATGTATCGCACCACGTGCGGGTTTCGCTACGCGCGGCGAGCGGTTCGAGGACGGAATTTCGGTCAGGCGGCGGCGCGCGCCGACCGCAGCGCCGCGGCGAACCGCTCGAGCAGGGGCGCGACCCCGGCGTAGGAGTACCGGAACACCGTGCTCCAGGGCGTGATCTGGCCGCTGCGGACCGCCGGGAGGGTGCGCCACAACGGTTTTCCGGCCAGGGCGTCGGGTTGCAGGGCGTTGGACCGGCCGTCGAGCAGAATCAGGTCGGCGCGATATTTGTCGGCGTTCTCCCAGCTGAGACTCTCGTAGAACCCTTGGCTGTCGACGCGTTCGGGCACGACCAGATCCACTCCGAGCTCCTGGAAGTATCGGAGGTCGGCCGAGGCGCGCGGATCGGATACATAGAACGTGTCCGGTGCCGCGGAGGCCGCCAGCACGCGCAGGCCGGGCCGCTGCGCGACCGCGTCCCGCACCGCCTGCCCCGCCGCGGTGAACCTCGCCCGCGCCTGCGCGACCGCCGGAGCGTTCGGGTCGCCGCCCAGCGCCGTGGCCAGCTGCTCGTATCGGCCGATCGTCACCGGCAGCGGCTGCCTCGCCACCGCGATGGCCGCGATGTTCGGATTGATCGATTCGATCTTCGAGCGACTGTCGTCGGGGATGTACCAGAGCTGGTCCGGCGTATACGTGTCGGTGACCAGCAGGTCGGGTTCCAGGGCGGCGTACTTCTCCAGCGGGAAATCACCCCAGGCGTTGCCGAGCACCGTGAGGTTGTTCAGGTCCAGGTCCCCGGCCAGTTCGGATTTGGCGCCGTTCGCCGCCGTCGCATCCCCGAACACCCCGGCGATCCGATGCGCCACGCCGTAGTCCGCCAGCGCCGCCGCCGATCCCGTGAAGGCGACCACGCGGGAGGGAATCCCGTTGGCGCGCAGCGTCTTACCCCGGTCGTCGGTGAACGACCAGTCGCCGGATCCGGTCGCATCGTCCGGCGCGCGGCCGCACGCGGCCAGCACCGCCGCGACGGTCGTGACCCCGGCGGCCGCGAACAGGCCGCGGCGGGTCAGCCGCGTCCCCACATCGGCAGATGTCATACCCGTCCTCACTCGCGTCGGCTGCGGTAGATAGGTCAGCCTAACCTACTTTGCACCACCGCTACCTGCCAGCTATCGGCCGGGCGGCCGGCTCAGCCGTGGAACGGGTCGATATCCGCACCCGGCAGCCACGAATGACCGGGCCGCGTCCAGTCGCGCCGCTTCACCACCTTGCGTGCGGCCCGCTGATTGCGCCCGACGAGGCGATCCAGATAGAGCTTCCCGGCCAGGTGGTCGGTCTCGTGCTGCAGGCAGCGCGCCAGGTATCCCGTGCCCTCGACCTGCAGCGACGCCCCGTCGACGTCCACGCCGGTGACCCGCGCCCAGTCGGCGCGGCCGGTCGGGAACCATTCCCCCGGCACCGACAGGCAGCCCTCGCCGTCCAGATCGGGATCGGGCATCGTCTCCGGGATCGCCGACGTCTCGAGCACCGGATTCACCACGTAGCCCCGGTGCCGGACGCCGCCGTCGATCAGGTCGTAGACGAATACCGACCGCGGATCGCCGATCTGGTTGGCGGCCAGGCCCGCACCGTTGGCCGCGGTATTCGTCTCGAACAGGACGTCCACGAACTCGGCGAGCTCGCCGTCGAATTCGGTGACGGGAACGGCCGGTGTGGTGAGCCGGGGATCTCCGGCGATGAGGATCGGTCGCACAGGCATGCAGCCGAGAGTACTCAAATGCGAGTAGTCGTGTCAGACTGAGGGGGTGAACGAGACCCGGCTCTTCGTCCTCGCCGCGTTGGCCAAGCGCGGCCCCATGCACGGCCACCAGCTGCGCCGCGATGCCCGGCTGGACCGCGCCGACCTGTGGTCGCGGGTGAAGCCGGGCTCGCTCTACGGGGCGCTGCACCGCATGAGCGACGAGGGCCTGATCCGGCCGCTGCGCACCGAACAGCCCGGCGCGCAGCCCGCACGGACGGTCTACGAGATCACCGACGAGGGCCAGCGCGAACTCCGTGCGCTGCGCGACGAGGCGTTCACCGACGTCGCCATCCGCCCGGACCCCGTCGATCTCGCGCTGGCGGTCAGCGCCGACCTGGATCCGGACCTGCTGCGGGGATACCTCACCGACCGCATCGCCGCCCTGCGCGCCCGGGCCGCCGGGATCGAGCACCAGCTCGACCGGCGCTGGCCCGACCAGAGCACCGTCGACGATCTCGTCGTCGATCATGCCCGAATCCGCATTCAGGCCGAGATCGACTGGCACGAAAAGGTTCTCGCCGACGTCGACAAGCTGGACATGCCGCGGTAGGCGCTCCGGCCCGGATTCGCCTCTAGCACAGCCGGACTCCCCGCCACCAGCCCCGAAAACAAACCGGCACGATTGCTCGCGGTTGGCCGACCGCGACGGCAGGATTCGAATAGACTTCCCACCCAGGGGCGGTGCGATCGCAGCCGCGGTCGACGGAGAACAGATCGCGGGGGTGCGCGATGGGTCCGCTACAGGTCCATATGACCGGGTCGGAGTGGTTCGGTGCGGCACCCGGCGGGTTGAACCGATACTTCACCGACCTGTATTCGGCGCTGGCCCGCAGGCCCGAGATCTCGATCACCGCAACAGCTTTCGGCGACCCGCCGCCCGGCGGGCAATCCTGGGGGCCGACCGGTGGGACGACACTGCACCGGGCCCGCCGCGCCTTTCTCGACCGCCCGCCGCTCGGCGCTCTCGTGGACAGGCACTTCTGCCTCTACGGTCCCCCGGCCCGCGGACCGCTGGTCGTCCATTTCCACGGCCCGTGGGCGCAGGAGAGCCGGCTGGCCGGAGCGTCCGGCCGCAGCGTGCGCGCGAAGTACCTGCTCGAACGTCTCCGGTACGCGCGGGCGGATCGGTTCGTCGTGCTATCCGGCCGGTTTCGCGACCTCCTGATCTCCGATTACCGGGTGCCCGCGGAGCGGATCGCCGTCATCGCGCCGGGCGTCGACCTCGATCGGTTCACCGCCTCCGACACCCCCGCGGATTCGGCGCCGCGGGTGCTGTGCGTCCGGCGGCTGGAACGCCGCATGGGCCTGGACACGCTCATCCGCGCGTGGCCCACCGTGCTGGACCGCCACCCCGGCGCCCGCCTCACGGTCGCCGGAACCGGCACCGCGGCAACGGAATTGCGCACCCTGGCCGCGGAACAGCCGTCCATCGAGTTCACGGGGCGCGTCACCGATGAGCGGCTCACCGAACTCTATGCGCGGGCGCACTGCACGGTGGTGCCGTCGGTCGCGCTCGAGGGTTTCGGGCTCATCGCCCTGGAATCGCTCGCCGCGGGGCGCGCGCCGATCGTCTCCGAATGCGGTGGGCTGCCCGATTCGGTCCGAGGGCTCGACCCGTCGCTGATCGTGCCGCCCGGCGATCCCGACGCACTCGCCGAGCGCCTCGCCGCGGCCCTCGACGGCGGCGTCCCGACCACGAAACAGTGCCGCGCGCATGCCGAATCGTTCTCCTGGGACGCGGCCGCCCGCCGCCACGTCGCCCTCTATCGCGAACTGGCCGGACCGTGAAGGCCGTCTTCGTCGCGCACACCGCGGCGCCGTCGGGAGCCGAACTGGCCACGCTGCGGCTGGTGTCGGCGCTACGCGCCCATATGGACGTCGCCGCCGTCTACACCGCCGACGGCCCGATGCTCGAGCGGATGCGCGCGCGGGGCATCGAAACCCATTTGTTACGCAACACTTTCGACAGCCGCGCGATGACCATCGGGAAGGCGGATGCGCGCCGACTGCTGACCGGCGCGGTCGCCCTGGTGCGCGTGGGCTGGGCGCTGGGCGCCACCGCGCGTGGAACGGAGGCGTCGGTGCTGGTCGCGGAGAGCACGAAAGCGCTGCTGATGGGCGCGGTGGCGGCTCGCCGCGCCCGCATACCGCTGATCTGGCAGGTGCACGACCGCATCACGCCCGATTACTTCGGCCGATGGCTGGCGCCGCTGATCCGCCTGCTCGGCCGGGTCGTCGCGGACGGGTACATCGCCAACAGCCACACCACCCGGGCATCGCTGCGCACCGGGCGCAAACCGGTCGCCGTCGCCCCTCCGGGCCTGGAACCGCGCCCGCCCGCACCGCGTCCCGGTCAGCGCCCACCGGCGGAGACGGTGGTCGCGGTCGTCGGGCGGCTGGCCCCGTGGAAGGGGCAGGACGTCTTCCTCCGCGCGGTCGCCGATACGGCGATCCGGCCGCAGCGGATCTACCTCGTCGGCGGCGCGTTCTTCGACGAGGAGCCCTACCGCGCCGAACTCGAGCGCCTGGCCGCCGAACTCGCGCTGCCGGTGACCTTCACCGGACACATCGACGATCCGGAAAGCCTGCTCCCGCAGGCCGATATCCTCGTGCACTGCTCCGTGCTGCCGGAACCGTTCGGCCAGGTCGTGGTCGAGGGAATGCGCGCGGGCTGCGCGGTCGTGGCCACCGGGCCCGGCGGCCCGGCGGAGATCGTCGAACCGGAGATCAGCGGACTGCTGGTCGACGCCGGAGACCGCGGGCAGCTCACCGCCGCCCTGGACCGGCTCATCGCCGATGCCGGACTGCGCCGCAAACTCGCCGACGCGGGCCAGGTTCGCGCGCGGCATTTCGGTATCGAGGAGACCGCCCGCACGGTCGCCGCGCTGCTGACCTCGATGCCGCGAAAGCGGGTGCGGCATGGCTGATTCCGCGGAGACCGAGCAGCGCCCGGCGGCCCGGCCGCGCCGCCGGCACCGCCCGCTGCAGCACGGCCGGATCGCGATCCTCCGCGATATCGGCTACGTCAGCTTCGGGAAATACGGCCAGTACGTGATCACGGTGGTCACGCTGCCACTCATCTCCCGCCTGCTCGGGCCGCACGGGGTCGGGCTGCTCGCGATCGGTATGTCGTCGTATTTCATCGGATCGCTCGCGGTGGACCTGGGCATCACCTCGTTCCTGGCCGCGAAGGTGCACGACGCGACCGACGGGGCGACCATCGAACGGCTGCGCGGCACCTATCTGGCCGTCCGCGCCACCACGCTGAGCGTGCTCGGGGCCGCACTGCTGGTCAGCCTGCCGATCGGGGTGCCCGCGGCGCTGCACATGATCCTGCTCGGCCTGTTCGCCGGTGGGCTCTGGTCGATCTCGGAGGATTGGCTGCTGATCGGGCAGGGCCGGTTCGGGACCTCGACGCTCTATCAGGGTGCGGGCCGGATCGGTTACCTGGTGCTGCTGGTGCTGTGGCTGCCGCGCATGCCCACCGCCACGACGGCCATGCTGTGCCTGTTGCTGTCGTCGCTGCTCACCATCGCACTCACGTGGTGGGATGCGTTGCGCACCTACGGAATTCCGGGAAGGCCGCGGCAGCTGCGGCAGGTGCTGCGGATCGGCGCCCCGGTACTCACCTCCCGGGCGCTGGTCACCAGCTACGGGCAGGGGTCGGCGGCGGTGTACGCCGCCGTGCTCGACACCGCCTCGCTCGGGCTGTATTCGGCCGGGGACCGGCTGGTGCGCGCCTTCCAGTCGCTGCTGGACCCGATCGGTTTCGCGCTGCTGCCCCGCATGGCGCGGCGCGGCGCGGAGGAAACGTTCTGGCGCAACGCCACTCGCTCGCTGCTGGCCTGCCTGGCGGCGGCCGGTGTCGCGACGCTGGGCGTCTGGCTGGCCGCCCCGATTCTCGTGCACGTGATGTTCGGCAACGCCTTCGCCGCCGCGGTGCCGCTGCTGCGGGTCGAGGTGCTCATCCTGCCCGCCACCACCATCACCTCGCTGGTCACCACCGCGGTGCTGCCGGTGCGGCAGGACACCACGGGTGTCCTGATCGGGGCCGTCATCGGCACCTGCGTGGCCGCCGGGGCGCTGGCGATCGCCGTGCACACCGAATCGGTGTGGACCCTGGTGTACGGCACGGTCGCGGCGGAGATCACGGTGGCGCTGTGGTACGTCGTGCGGATGCGGTGGCTCGTCGTCACCGAGCGCGCCGCGCGGCGCGACACGACAGAATCCGTCGGGGTGGCGGGTCACGAGGAGGGGGATCGATCATGAGAATTCTGTTCGTGGGCGATGATTGGGTCGGGAGCAACGCCCGCTCGCTCGCCGACGGGTTCCGCCAGGCCGGGCACGAGGTGGTCGTGGTCGACACCACCGCGGTCACGCTGCCGCCCCGATTGTCGCCGCCGTGGGTGTACGCGAAGGTCGCGCACCGGCGGGCGCCGTGGCGGGTCGCCGACGTCCACGACGAGATCGACTATCTGGCCGCCGATTTCGCACCAGATATGGTCTTCGCGTTCAAGGCCGTACATCTGGACCAGGCCCGGCTGCTGTCGGTTCCGGCGGCCCTGCACGTGCACTACAGCCCCGACGATGTCGCCAATCCGGAGAACATCAGCGCCGACTACCTCGCGCACGAGGCAAATTGGGATCTCATCGTCACCACCAAGCGGCACAACGTCCCCGAACTGCGCGAGCGCGGCGTCGGCTCCGTCGCGTTCGTCTCCAGCGCCTACGATCCCGCGTGGCACCATCCGGCCGCGCGCCGCGGCGACCGATTCCTGACCGGTTTCATCGGCGCCTGCCGTCCCGATCGACGCGGCCTGCTCGTCGACCTCGCCCGCGAATACGGCGGCGGCCTGGCGGTATACGGGCCTGGATGGCGGCGGGTGGCGCCGCTGTGGCGCACCGGCGCCGCGGTGCGCGGGCCGGTCTACGGCGAACACTTCTCCGTGGCCGTCGCGGCCGTCACCGCGAACCTGGTCCTGCTCAACTCCGCGAATCGCGATACCCACACCTGCCGCAGCTACGAAATCCCCGCCGCCGGCGGTCTTTTCGTCGGCGAAAGGACCGAGGAGCACGCCGCGCTGCTGGCCGAGGACACCGAGTGTTTCCTCTTCTCCTCGACGGCGGAGCTGCGCGACATCCTCACCCGCTGCGCCCGCCATCCCGACCAGGCGATCAAGGTCGCCGAGGCCGGGTATCGCCGCATCACCGCCGGGCGGCACCGCTACCTCGATCGCGCCCGCGAAATCGTCGAGGCGATCGGGTAACGGCGGGACCGCCCGAACTGACATAAGGGTGATGAAGGACATGGGGTGATGGGCGCCGCGCAGCCCGAAGTATTCCTCGTCGCAGGGGCATTGGCGAGCATGGTGGTCGCCGCCTTCTGGCTGTCCGGGCCGATCCGGATCTTCCTGATCGCACAGGTCGCGCACTGGACCCTTTCCTACCTGGCGCGACCGGCGGTGCTGCTGTGGGTGCAGCCGCAACCGCGGTACGGCGACAACATTCCCGACCCGCGGCTGGCCCAGCTCGGCTACGACCACGGGATCGCGGCGGTGCTGCAGCCCGTCGTGTTCGGGCTGTGGCTGTATGCGGGACTGGTTGTGGCGTACACGATTTGGTCGCGACGGCGGGAGACTCGGCCGGGCGGCGAGACGGCCCGGCTGCCCTTCGTGCACTTCGCCCACGACCCGGTCTTCATCCGGACGCTGGGCATCCTCTACGGCATCGGCACGCTCGGCCGCCTGGTCGCGGTGGCGACCGGAAACAACGGCCGCGCAGGGGAATTGGAAAGCCCGAACCCCGTGATCAATCTGGTCACCCTGCTCGCCACGCTCGGCGCCGTCGGAATCATCGTGTACGTCCGGACCGCGACGGCGCGCACCACGCTCCTGATCATCGCCGCCCTGACCTGCGGCGAGCTGCTGTGGACGGCCGCGGTGCAGTCGAAGACCCCCATCGTCGGTGCCGCGCTGGCGATCGCGGTGCGCTGCGCCATGACCGGCTGGACGCGCGCCAAGGTGGCCGCCGTGCTGGCGATCACCGCGCTGGCCGTCGGCGGATTCGGCTGGCTACAGTCGCTGAAGGCCACCGACACCGCCAAAGCCGAGGCGGCGGTGGGCGATTCCGGCTATCCGGCCGCGGTGCGCCCGTTCCTGAGCCTGCTGCGCCGCTTCGACGGGCTGGAGGCGGCCACCGACGCCTACTATGCGGGCCCGCGCTCCTGGCTGGCGCCGCCCGAGGTGCTGCTGCACGCCGTCCAGAGCCTCATCCCCACCCAGCTGCTCGGCGCGGAGAAGTTCCGCTCCGGCGCCGCCTGGGCCGATGCGGTGCGCGGCGGATCGGTGGACATGACACAGGTGTCGGTGTCGCTGGCGGAGGGGAATATCAACGAGGGCTATGTCCTGGGCGGGTATCTCGGTGTCGCCCTGGGGGTCTCGATCACCTTCGTGCTGTTGCTCGGCTGGACTCGCGCGCTCTACAGCAGGCATCTCGCGATGCCCGTGCTCGCGCTCGCGATGATCGAGGTGCCGGTGTTGTTCGAGCGCGGAATGCTCGGCACGGTCGAAACACTCGGCAAGTATCTGCAGGCCGTGGTGCTGGTGTGGGTCACATATCTACTGATCGCCGAATATCGGCGGCAGGCGGCAGAGCGGCCGGCGCTCGCCGGGCTGCCCGCCGCCGGGAAAACGAGGGCAGGGCAATGGGTTTGATCGATCTCTGGCATATCATCCGGCGGCGGTGGCTGATACTGCTCGGCGTGCTGGTGTTGTGCTCGGCCGTGGCCTACGCGTACGCGCAGAGCCAACCGGTCACCTACACCGCCTCCAGCACCTGCTACGTGTCGATGGCGACCGGCACCTCGGTCAACGACTCCTACCAGGGCGGGCTGGCCGCGCAGCAGCGGGTGCGGTCCTATCTCGACCTGGCGGGCAGCGAGACGGTGGCGCAGCGGGTCAAAGATCAACTCGGACTGTCGATGTCGACCGGCGAGCTGCGCGGCCGCATCACCGCCTCGTCCCCGCCCGCCACCATGATCATCGTGATATCGGTGCGCGACGGCACCGCCGACGGTGCCCGGATACTGGCCGACGAGGTGGTCTCGCAGTTCCGCCTCATGGTCGGCCAGCTCGAGACCATCCAGCGCGAGGCCGCCCCCGCCGCCCGCGTGGCGGTGGTCGACAAGGCGCAGCTGCCGGGGGCGCCCAGCGGGCCGCAGACTCAGCGCACTCTCATGCTCGGCGTGGTCGCCGGGATGATCCTCGGACTGCTCGCCGCGATCGCGCGGGACCGCCTGGACCGGCGGCTGCGGACCTCCGGTGATCTCGCGGCCGCCGCACCGGTGCCGACCCTCGCCATCATCGACGACGGGCGGCCCGGCGCCCCCGGCGAATTCCGGCGGCTGCGTACACGGCTCGGCGACGACACCGCGAGCGTCCTGCTCACGTCGCTGTCGGACCGCTCCCGGCCCGAGGTGGCGATCGGGCTGGCGCGCACCTTCGCCGATACCGGCGACCGGGTGGTGCTCGTCGACGCCGACACCACCGGGGAGGGCAGCTCCGGGCGGGTGCCGGTGCAGGCCACGGCCGGACTGTCCGAACTGCTCCGCCACGCTTCCCCGCTCGACGACGCGGTGACGGAATGGCTGGAGGCGGGCCTCAGCGTCCTGCCGATCGGCGTACTGGATTCCCGCACACCGGATCTGCTGGCCTCCGAGCGGTTCGCCGAGATCATGTCCAAGTTGCGCAGCGAGTTCGACCGCATCGTGGTCGAGGGCGCGCCGGTCGCGACGGCCGCCGATGCCCTCGCGCTGTCGCGGCGCTGCGACGCGACGATCGGTGTCGTGCAGCTCGGGACCAGCACCGCACCCCGGGTGCGCGGGGCGCTGGCGACGTTCGGGACCGACCGGTTGACGGGGACGGTCGCCTACTCGGCTCCCGCCGATGGGCTACGGAAGGCGTTGGGCCGCTTGGGGAGACGCACATGACGCCGGGCGGGCACGGTGCGGATGCCGATCTCGTGCGCCGCAGGCGGCTGCTCGCCGTCACGCTCGGCGCGGCGGCGGCCGGATCGCTCGCGGCGTGCTCCTCGGAGGCCGACCCGAGTTCCGAGTTCCGGTCCCCGCACGTGACCGACGCGCCGTCGGCACGCAATATCCGCGACTTCGGCGCCGTGGGCGACGGGCACGCCGACGACACGGCGGCCCTCGCCGCGGCCGTCGCGGTGGGCGACCGGCCGCTGGTGATGTATCTCCCGGCCGGGCACTACCGGGTCACCCGGTGGCCCGAATTGCCCGACTACGCAACGATTCTCGGTGACGGCGCGGATGTCACCACGATCGTGTACGAGGGTGACGGGACGTTGATCTCGCTGCGCGGCAAACAGCGGGTCCGCTTCGCGCGCCTCGGCTTCTTCCTCTCCGGCGCCGCGGCCACCGCGGTGCAGCTGACCGAATGCTTCCGCTGCTCCTTCGACTCGGTCCTGCTGCGCGGCAACCACCTGTCGGAGAACTTTCCCAAGTACACCCGCCAGCGCGGGGTGGTGCTCGACGGCAATACCGGCGGCACGGCGTTCATCGACTGCGATATCAACAACTTCGGGTACGGCCTGGTCACCTCGTGCATCCAGAACTACGTCACCTCTTCGAAGTTCACCAACAACCGGATCTCGGTACTGGGCACCGGCGGCGATCACAATGCCGGATTGGCGCTGTCCAACGTCGAATTCGTCTCCGACGAGGATCCGGGAACCACCGACCGGCACGTGGTCGTCGACGGCCCCGCCAACGACTGGTGGTTCACCAACGTCTGGTTCGAGGGGGCCGACACCGCGCTGGCGATCGGCGGCAACGGCGGTGGGCCCGCGCAGTTCGGGATGGTCAACTGCAAAGTCGCCGCCCGCACCACCTGCCTCGAGCTGACCCACTGCCGCCAGCCCTATCTGGCCAATGTGCAGTTCGATCCGGACCTCGACACACCGCCCACGGAGGTGCGCATCGACGCCGCCGGATGCCCGGAGGGCACCGCGATCAACCTGATCTCCGGTTCGCACGACGACGTCGATCCCCGCGTGTTCCCCGACGGCTGGCACGTCCTCGGCCGCGGGCGGGTGCACGGGGCACGGTTCTCGGGGACCGTCGTCGCGCAGGCCACGCGGCCCGACGCCGATGTGCTGCAGATCCAGGACCGCGACGGCGCGGTGCTGTCGGCCGTCCTGCCCGGCGGCGCCTGGCTGTCCGAGCGGGCCGACAGCGGGATCGTGCTGCGCGATGCCGCGGGCGGATACTGGCGGCTGTCGGTCGGCACGGACGGGGCCGTGCGGGCGGCGTCGCTGGGCAGACAGCGGCCCCGATCATGAGGCACCGCACGGCCGCGCGGCTCGGCCCGATGGGCCTGCACGGCAGTACCGTCGTCATCCGCCCGCCGCGGCCGGGCGACCATCCGCAGTGGCGACGGCTCCGGCTGCGTGATCGCGCGCTCATCGAACCCTTCTGGTACAGCTCGCGACTGGACTGGGCCACGCGGCACACCGAAAAGCAGTGGGTCCGTGAGTATCTCGTCAGCCGGGCGGAGATGCGGGCCGGGCGGCGGTTGCCCGGGGTGATCGAGATCGATGGGCGGTTCGCCGGGCAGTGCGAGCTGTGCTCCATCGATCTCCGGCGCGGCACAGCCGAAATGAGCATCTGGATCGACTCCCGGCTCGCCAGGCACGGATTCGGCGGCCTCGCCGCCGGGCTCGTCGTCGATCACGGGTTCGAGACGCTCGGCCTGGCGCGCATCATCGCACCCATATCGCCGGGCAACACCGCCGCGGCGCGCGGCGCCGCCGAGCTGGGTTTCGTGCGTGAAGCGCTGATGACGCGGTACTTCGACGCGGGCGGGGCGCGTCGCGACCACGAACTGTGGGCCCTCACGCGCGACGACAGGCCGCCAGAAGGATTCGCCGCGAGCTGGATTCGCAGAATTCTCGCCAAAGACGCCGAAGGGACTTCCGCCTCTATTCCGGCAACCTCCCCGCGCCCGACCATGGAACGGGGTTCGGTCGAGTCGGCCGACGACGACTCGGCCGGACAGCAGGGGGTCAGCAGTGAGCGCTTACATTGTGCCGCAGCTCTTTTCAGCACCGCCCTGCGACTCGCGATCGGGCAGGTATGGCGGCGAGCCACGGGGCTGGGCGGCGGTTGCCGGGTATGCCTGGAAATTCCCGGATACCCCTACGCCGTCCTGCGCAGCAGACGCCTGTCCGACCGGCTCGGCTGGGCCGCGGCGCGGCGGCGCAACCCGGCCCACTTCGGCGGCTCCCGCCCCCGGGCCTGGTGGCGCGAGATCGCCCGCAGCCACGGTGGACTGCGCTCACCCGCCGGGCTGGTGCTGGTGCTCGACGTCGACGGCACCTACGCCGGCGAGGGCCGCCTGTTCGACCTGGACATGTTCGATCGCAACGCCCGCATGCGGGTCTGGGCCGATCCCGCTCACGCCGACGAGGCCGTCCGCGCGGCGGCGACCCGGGCGCTGCTCGACCATGCTTTCGGCACGCTCGGACTGCTGCGGGTCGCGACGGAGATCGATTCCGAGGACCGCGAATCCGCCGACGTCGCCGCCCGGGCGGGCCTGCTGAAGGAGGGAATCATGCGCAACTACCCGGGTCCCGCCGGGCGGCACACCGACCACGCGCTGTGGGCACTGACCGTGGCGCTACCGGACGAGGAGCACTCCTGATGCGACACTTCGCCCGCAGCAACGAGATCCAGCGCCGCCTGCACGAGGTGGTTCCCGGCGGCGCCCACACCTACGCCCGCGGCCCGGACCAGTATCCGGAAGCGATGGCACCGATTCTGGTGCGCGGCAGCGGATGTCACGTCTGGGACTGCGACGGCAACGAGTACGTCGAGTACGGCATGGGCCTGCGGTCGGTCACCCTCGGCCATGGGTATCCGCCGGTGGTGCGGGCGGCCGCCCGCGCCGTCGCCGACGGCATGAACTTCTCCCGCCCGACGGAGCTGGAACTGCTTGCCGCCGAGGACTTTCTGGCGTTGGTGCCGGGAGCCGACATGGTGAAGTTCGCCAAGAACGGTTCCGACGCGACCACCGCGGCGGTGCGTCTCGCGCGGGCCGTCACGGGGCGGGAGGCGGTGGCGATCTGCGACCAGCCCTTCTTCTCCGTGGACGACTGGTTCATAGGCACCACCGCCATGAAAGCCGGGATCCCCACCGCGAACTCGACACTGCGCTTCCGCTACAACGAGCTGGATTCCCTGGCGGCCGTGCTCGATTCACAGCGGGTCGCCTGCGTGATCATGGAGGCCGCCACCGCGCTCGCCGAGCCCGATCCCGGATATCTGGAGGGCGTGCGCGCGCTGTGCGACCGGCACGGCGCGCTGCTGGTGTTCGACGAGATGATCACGGGCTTCCGGTGGTCTTCCGGTGGGGCACAACAGGTTTACGGGGTGACACCGGATCTGTCCTGCTGGGGCAAGGCGATGGGCAACGGGTTCCCGATCTCGGCGCTGGCGGGCAAGCGGGAGCATATGGAACTGGGCGGGCTGCGCACCGAGCGCGACCGCGTATTCCTGATGTCCACCACGCACGGCCCGGAAACCGGCTCGCTGGCGGCGTTCCGTGCCGTCGTGCGCGCCTACGCCGACACCGATCCCATCACACGTATGGAGCACGCCGGGCGGCGGCTGGCCGACGGGGTGAACAAGGTCGCCGCAGAACTCGGCATCACCGAACACCTGCAGGTGATCGGGCGCCCGTCCTGCCTGATCTTCACCACCCGCGACCTCGACGGGCGGCCCTCGCAGCCGTTCCGCACCCTGTTCCTGCAGGAACTGCTGGAGCGGGGCGTACTGGGCCAGTCCTTCGTCACATCGGCGGCACACGGTGAGGCCGCCATCGACCACACCATCGACGCCTGCGCGGAGGCCGCAGAGGTCTACCGGCGCGCCCTGGACCAGGGCGGCGTCGACGGGCTGCTGCGGGGCCGACCCGTCGCCCCCGCCCTCCGCCGCAAGGCCACCCCCCGCTACATCGACCCCACCGAGCCTCCCCTATGAAAACCCGGCCCCACACTTCCCGCACCCCTTGTGTGTTCCCGCACCCCTTTCGAGGCCCTGCAACCGGTGCGAGAACACTCGAGGGGTGCGGGAAAGGGCGGGGGTAGTCGTGAGCGGGCATCGCATCGCCGTGGTGCACGAGCGATTCACGGAGTTCGGGGGGTCCGAGGCCGTGGTCGCCGAGTTCATGAAGATCTGGCCGGAGGCGCGGATGCATGCGCCGATCGTGACGCCGGAGTGTTTGGCGGCGATGCGCACGGCGGTCGAGGCGGACGACGGCGGCCTCGCACGGCCGCCGGAGCTGGGGACCACTCACCTCCCTTCCAGCACAGTCCATTCGGGCACGATGCTGTCGTCGAACGATGCTCGGGGCTGGACCATCGCCCGTCATCCGTCCGCCGCTCGGCGCCACACCTTTCACACCACCTGGTTGACCCGCGCACACGATCTGACAGGCCGCCGGTCGCATGCTCCGCTGCTGCCGTTCGTGCCCCGGGCGCTACGCCGGCTCCCACTCGCTGGTCGGTACGACGCCGTGCTGGTCAGCCATCACGCCTTCGCCATCCAGGCGGCATTCGCTACCGATGCACCGGTGATCGCGTACGTGCACAGCCCCGCCCGCTGGGCGTGGGATCGCGGCTTCCGCGAACGCGAAGCGGGCGGCCGCGCAGGACAATTCGCACTCACGGCGCTCGGTCACCTGGCCCGCCGAGCTGAGATACGCGCCGCGCCCCGGCTCGCGCATGTGGTCGCCAATTCGCAGGCGGTCGCCGACCGCGTCCGGGACTGGTGGGGCCTGAACTCTTCGGTCGTGAATCCGCCAGTCCGCATCGACCGCTTCTCCCCCGATCCCGGAATCGCGCGCGAGGACTTCTTCCTGTTCGCGGGGCGCCTGGTCCCCTACAAGCGACCGGATCTCGCGATCCGCGCGGCCCAGCAGGCCGGATGCCGCCTGGTCGTGCTGGGCGACGGCCGGTTCCGCGCCCACCTCGAAACCCTGGCGGGCCCGGAGACCACCTTCCTCGGCGCCGCTCCCGACGACGTCCTCATCGACATGTACCGTCGCTGCCGCGCCCTGCTCATGCCCGGCGTGGAAGACTTCGGCATCGTCCCAGTGGAGGCAATGGCCTGCGGCACACCGGTTCTCGCGGTCGGCGAGGGTGGCGCCCTGGATACCGTCCGCCCCGGCGTCACGGGCGAGCATCTCCGGTTCGGCGACGACTCCGCCGTGGTGACCCGCTTCGCCACCGCCATGCGCGAATTCGACCCCTCCGCCTACAACCCCACCACCATCCGCGCCCACGCCGAGTCCTACTCCCCCACCGCATTCCGCACCCGGATGGCCGAGACGGTCGCGCACGTCCTCGCCTGAGCACGGCACGGCGATACGCAGACCGCCCCCGCAGGCTGTCGGTACCCTCGTCTCCATGGCCGCCGTGATCTACGAGGACAGTCGCCCCGACAACTACCTCCAGCGTCTCGCCAACTCCGCGATCGGCCGCCAGTACAAGCGAACCGCGTTGGAACAGCTCGATATTCAGACCGGCGACACCGTTGTCGATCTGGGGTGCGGCCCAGGCGCGGATCTCGAAGCGTTCGCCGCCGCGGCCGGACCCGGCGGTCGAGTGATCGGATTCGACAGCGACGCCGCCGCCTTGGCCACTGTCTCACGGCAAACGGCCGGACTGCCGCACGTCGAGCTGCGCCACGGCGATATTCACACGCTGGATCTGGACACCGACAGCGCGGACCGCGCTCACACCGACCGGGTACTGCAGCATGTCGCCGAACCGGACACCGTGCTGCGAGAGGTCGCACGGGTCCTGCGGCCCGGCGGCACCGCGGTGTTCGCCGAACCCGATTGGCACACGCTGATCATCGACCACCCCGACATCGGTATATCGCGCGCGTACACCCGATTCGTCACCGACGTGGTCGTACGAAACGGCCACATCGGCAGGCGCCTACCGGCCCTCGCGGCGGCCCGGGGATTCGACGTCCGTGACGTCCTGCCCATCACCGCCGTCTTCCGCGACGTCCAGGCCGCCGATCAGGTGCTCGGCTTACAGCGAGTAAGCAACCGAGCGGTCGACACCGGCCACCTCACCCCCGATGACGCCACCCGATGGCTCGACCACCTCTCCACCGAACCCTTCTTCGCCTCGGTGACGCTGTTCATCGTCGTCGCCGTCCGGGACTCCGCCTCTTGACCTCGAGTGCTGGCGGATTCGTGGGCGGCTGCGGGAGGGCAACCGATGGACCTGGCCTGAGCGGTCACTAACCCCGCTGTCACAGCAAAATATGCTGCGCGGAAGCGATTTATGTCCGTCCAGGCCGGTCAGCACCCTTGACCTCGAGTTCTGTTCAGGTTCCACACTGGGCCAATGGATCAGGACGACGACCGGGCGATCAGGTCCGCACTCGCGGAATACACCGACCTCTGGATCCGCCACGAGATGGACGAGTGGGGCAGGTTCTTCACCGAGAAGTCGGATTTCATCACGCACCGCGGAATCTGGTGGCGCACCCGGCAGGACAACGTGGCAGGGCACAAGGACGCCCCGGACTCTGTCATCCGACAGAAGCGGAACTACACCCAGGAAATCGCCGACATCCAGGAAATAGCCCCGAATGTCGCCCTCGTCCACACCACATGGGCCTGGCCCGACCACCGCCTCCCCGGCACGAACCAGGCCGAGGACCGCCACGGCCTCATCACCCTCGTCATGGTCAAACACACCGGCACCTGGCTGATCCGAGCCGCCCACAACACACGAGTCAACGGCCTCGACGACTTCACCCCCACCGACTCGCCCCCGGAAAGCTGACGCGTCAGGACAACCACAGCGCCGCGACAATCGCGACGACGGCGAGCATCAGCAGGCTTGCGTACAGGACGATCTCCCACCGCCGCCACGGTGGCGGACGCGGCGACTGCCCTCCCGTTCGAACTCGGTAGTCGGCCTCCCACAGCTCACGCCAGTGATCGCGCCACCAGTCGTTCTTGCCCACCGACAAAGTGTACGAAGGCCGGGATTCCCGCAACACCAGTTCCGGCGGGTACTTCTCAGCGCCACAGCACCTCTCAGCAACCGCGCCCGGAATCCGGCCGCAACCGCCCCGCATCCCGCAACACCCGATACGCCGCCCACTTACGCGGGCAATCCCTCCGACAACACCCCCGATGCAGCTGCATCACCTCGTGCGCCTGCGCCACAGTGAACGGCCGCCCCGGCGCAGCGTGGGAGTACGGCCCGAATTCGATTGTCTCGCTGGACTTCTCATCATCTGCACTGTTGCCCAGCTCGGCACGCACCAACACGCAGATGAATGCGCAAGCAACCGCCACGAGAGCAACGAACGACACCCACGCCGCGATACTCATTCCCGCCCCACCTGACAGGCAACCATCGCCCACCGCGCGAAACTCATTCGCGGCACCGCAGTTTCGACATCCACGAGGCACATCAGTGCGTGCAGCTGAATCACGTCCAAGTGCTTCGGCGACGGGGTAACCACCGCATCGACGTCGGCGGCACGCACCTGGTCGACCAACGGAAGCACCGACGGGCCGGGCCAATACAAGGCATACCCGAGTTGGCGTGCGAGCCTGCGAATTCCGGCGTTCTCCCATTCCAACCACCGGCTGACGTCCGGATCCACCCAAGCGAAAGCTGTCGGATGCGCCCTCATTGCCCCAGTCCCTCCGTCTGCCGTTTGGTGGTAGGGCGCCCACCGCCGGGGAGCCGGATCTGGAGAGTTCGTCAGCTACGACCCGGCGGCGGGGCCTGCTTCGAGCCTCCCGGGCAGGCAGGTGCCGTCAGGAGTGGCAAGAGGGTGGCATTGCGACGCTGGTTCGTCCACGACGGTGAGAGCGGCCGGCTGCCAGTGGCATCGGGGGTGGCATGGGGTGCGCAAGAGCTTCGCTGCAGGCCCGGAGGGTGGCAGGCTTGGTGGCATGTCGGTGGCCACCGGAACATTGATCAAGCAACTTCGCGTTGCCAAAGGTTGGAGCCAGGGCAAGCTGGCCGGCGAGTTGTCCAAGGTGTCGGGCTACAACATGACCCGGGAATACATCTCGCGGCACTGGGAGTCGGGCAAGACCGAACCGTCGCCGTTCTGGCTGCGTCATCTCGCGACGGTCCTCGATTGTCCGCCGGAACTGTTGGAGGCCGACGTGAACCGTCGCGAATTCCTGTCGCACCTGGCTGCGACCTCTGTAGCGCCGGTGGTGGCGTCCGATCTCTTGTCACAGGGGTTTTCGACCCGCTTGCACTCCAGCGGCCCCCAACTCGAGGAGTGGGAGGGCATGCTCGCGAGGTACGGCACCGACTACATGAGCCAGGGCGCAGGCCAGATCCAACAGCGATTGGCGGCCGATCTGGTTGTGCTGCAACAGCAATTGGATTCTCCTCGTATGTGGGCTGTGGCTGCCCGCCTCATGACGCTGTTCGCCAAGACGTACCCGGGCAGCGACGGCAACAAGGCGATCTCGTGGTACCGGATGGCAGCACTGGCGGCCGACCGGTCTGGCGACACCGAGATTCGCGTCTGGGTACGTGGCCGGGCGGCAATCGCTCTCGGATACGAAGGCGCCTCCCTTCCCGTGGCTCATGTCTTCGCCGATCAGGCCTTGGCCATATCCGACCATCACAGCCTCGGCAGACTGAATGCTCTCTGGGGCAAGGCACACGCCGCAGCGATCCAAGGCGATCAGGCGACGGCCCGCAACTTGATCGACACCGGCCGCCGTGAGTTCGACGTGTCGTACTCGGAAGAACAGACCTCGGACTACGCCGTGCCCTGGTGGCGTGTGAATGTCTTCCTCTCACTGCTGGCCGCTCGCCTCGGCGACGAGAAGGTCGCGGTCAAGGCACAAGACGATGCCCGCGCCGAACTGCCGCCGGAGCTGCCGCGTTTCGCAACGCACCTCGCCATGCATCGTGGTCTGATGCTGGTCCGCGCCGGGGACCGTGACCAAGGCGTGCGGCTCGCACGGACCGCCCTCGATGCACTACCTCCGGAGAAACATTCCCTCACGCTGCGGATGCTCATGGAAGAGATCGCCGGTCCGAACCGTACGGCTCCGATCGGAGCTTGAGCGAGTACCAAGCTCCGCCCGGTACTCGGAACCACTCGATGCACGGCATCGGTCCAGGGCAACGGAAACTCAGTGATCACGCTCACGGGCAGCGGGCGGACCCGGCCGTCGACCGGCCCGGGCGGTATCTCCGGATCCGACGACCACCCCCTAACCCTCCGAAAGTTTGATTCATGGGCGCTCGTTCCCCGGTATCGTCAGGAGTGAAGTTAGGTAACCCATAGTTGCGTTCGTGGAGTGGACGAGGAAGCAGGACCATGCCGGACACCAGCACATCGTCGGAGGCCGCGCCGTTCTCCGCGCAGATCCGCACCGCTACCGAGCGGCAACATGCGGATGCGGAGAATTCCACGTTCATGAGCGACATGCTCGGCGGTGCCCTCGGTGTGGAGGCGTTCTATCGCTACACCGGGCAGCTGTGGCATGTGTACCGCGCGCTCGAGGCGCACTGGGACACCCTCGCGGGGGATCCGGTCGCCGGTCCGTTCGTCCGCCCGGAGCTGGCCCGGCTGGCCAATATCGAGGCCGACCTGGCGCATCTCGGCGGCCCGGACTGGCGCGCCGACCTCGATCCGCTGCCGTCCACCGCCACCTATGCCGCGCGGGTCGAGGAGTGTGCGCGGACCTGGCCGGGCGGCTACGTCGCGCACCACTACACCCGCTACCTCGGCGACCTGTCCGGCGGCCAGGTGATCCGCGGGACCGCCGAGAAGCTGTGGCAGCTACCCAAGCGCGGCGACGGGGTGCGGTTCTATGTCTTCGATCAGATCCCGAACCCCGCGGCGTTCAAGCGCGAATACCGCGTCCTGCTCGATCAGCTCGCCGTCGACGATCTCGAGAAGCAGCGCGTACTCGGCGAGTGCCAGCGCGCGTTCTCGCTCAACACCGCCCTGTTCGCGGACCTCGCCGCCGAATTCCCGGTGCGGCGCCAGGGCTGATTTCCGCCGAATCGAAGTTTGCCCGACAGTTACCAGCCGCACCTCACGGTTACACGAAAACCGTTGACACACATACCGAACGGCGCCTCACGTGGTGACACGACACACACCATGCGGGGCGCCGTTCGGTTGCGAGCACATACCTGTCGCCGCTAAAGTTACCCATCAGTTAGGCACGAAGGTGTTCCTACCTCGGCCCGACTTCTGTTAGTGGGCCGTATCTTCCACGTCCGCATCCACCGACGAATGTCGGACGAGCAGTGTTGCACCTCAGATGAAACTCGGTGTGCGACAACAGGTTCGACAAGCAGGAGGGGCGATGGTCTCCTACATCGTGACGGGTGGCACGGGATTTCTGGGACGGCGAGTGGTGCAGGGGCTCCTCGACGACGATCCGGCCGCGGTGATCCATGTGCTGGTGCGTGAGGCCTCCGCCGCCAAGCTCGCCGAACTCGCCGCGGGCTGGAACGCACAGGACCGGGTCTTCCCGCTGATCGGTGACCTGGCCGCGGAAGGCCTTGGGCTGCAGGATGATCCGCCGACCGCGGAGCACGTGGTGCACCTGGGCGCGGTCTACGACATGACCGCCGACGAGGAATCCGCCTACGCCGCCAACGTCACCGGCACCCGGGGTGTCATCGCACTCGCCACCGGACTGGGCGCCGTACTGCACCACGTGTCGTCGGTCGCGGTCGCGGGCGACCACCGCGGCAAATTCTTCGAGGACGATTTCGACCTCGGCCAGAACCTGAATTCTCCCTACCACCGCACCAAGTTCGCGGCCGAGAAGCTGGTCCGGGAGGCGAAGGGACTGCGCTGGCGGGTGTATCGGCCCGCGATCATCGTCGGCGATTCGCGCACCGGCGAGATGGACAAGATCGACGGCCCGTACTACTTCTTCCCGGCCATCGCCCGGATGGCGGCCCTGCCGTCCGAACTGCCGCTGCCGCTGCCGGATCTGGGCGCCACCAATATCGTTCCCGTCGACTACGTCGCGGCGGCGATGGTGCGTCTGATCCGTCGTCCCGGACTGCCCAAGCGGACCTTCCACCTGGTCAATCCCGATCCGCAGCCGTTCGCGGAGATCTACGCCGCCCTCGCCCGCGCCGCCGGGGCGCCGGCCGGGCTGGGCGCGGTGCCGGGCAGCCGCACCGGGCTGCAGGCGCTGGCCCATCTGCCGGGCGCCACCCGGGTCCGGAATCTGTTGCTGCAGCAGGTGGGAATTCCCGCCGAGGTCGCGCCGCACGTGTCGTTCGAATCGGAATTCGTCTCCGACTCCACCCGCTCCCGGTTGCGCGGTCTGCCGGTGCCGTCCTTCGACTCCTATGCCACCAAGCTCTGGGAGTACTGGAGTGCGCACCTGGATCCCGACCGCGCCCGCCGCGGCGAGAGCGGCGATCCGCTGCGCGGCCGCATCGTGCTCATCACCGGCGCGTCCTCGGGCATCGGCCTGGCCACCGCACACGCCGTGGCCCGCCGCGGCGCCACCGTGCTGATGGTCGCCCGCAACCTCGACGAGCTGGAGGCCGCGGCCGCCGCCGTGCGCGCCGAAAGCGGTGCGGCACAGGCGTATTCGTGCGACATCACCGATGAGAAGGCGGTCGAGCTGCTGGTCAAGCAGGTGCTGGCCGATCATCACCACGTCGACTACGCGGTCAACAACGCGGGCCGCTCGATCCGTCGCTCGGTGCTCGACTCCACCGACCGAATGCACGATTTCGAGCGCACCATGGCGGTCAACTACTTCGGCGCGGTGCGGCTGATCCTGGCGCTGCTGCCCGCGATGCGCGAGCGGCGGTTCGGGCACTTCGTGAACATCTCCTCCATCGCCGTGCAGACCAAGGTGCCGCGTTTCGCCGCCTACGTGGCGAGCAAGTCGGCGCTGGACACCTTCAGCGATATCGCGGCCGTCGAGAACGCCGATGCCGGAATAACATTCACGTCTGTGCGCATGCCGCTAGTGCGCACCCCGATGATCGCGCCGACCGATCTCTACCGCTCCGTCCCGGTGCACACCCCGGATCAGGCGGCCGCGATCGTCGTGCGCGCCCTGGAGGAGCGCCCGTCCCGAATCGACACGCCCATCGGCACTTTCGCGCAGCTGGTGGATACGGTGCTGCCCTCGGTGAAGAAGGCGATCCTGCACCAGGGCTTCCGCCGCCTCGGCGAATCCCGTGCGGCGGAAAGCGGTATGGAGGCCGATCATTCCGAAGGCCGCAGTCCGCTGCTCGCCCTCGCACCGATAGTGCAGCCCCTGATGAGCCTGCCCACCCCCGCCGCCCGGATCATGAACCGAATTCCCGGGCTGCACTGGTAGGCCAGGCCACCGGAACGCGCCACACCGTGGGGTGCGACCACCGATCCAGCTACACAGCGTTCGCGTCGCCCGGAATCTGCTGCCCGCCTCCGCTGCTACGTGACGGTACCGGTAGCTCCGCCCACCCCCGGTGCTAAATTTCGCGGATGAGGCGGAGGTTCCTGATCATCGGCGCACTGGTCCTCGTGATTCTGGTGACGACGTGGACCGGCCTGTACTTCCTGATGAATTCGCGCACATACCAGGTGGCGGGACGCTTGGTGCAGCGAGCGGATACCACCGACAAGGTGGTCGCGCTCACCCTCGACGACGGGCCGACCGAGCGGACGCCGGAGATCCTCCGGGCGCTGGCCGACGCCGGGATTCCCGCCACCTTTTACCTCGTCGGCGAGCAGCTCGCCGCCCGGCCGGAGTACGGCGCCGCCGTCGCCGCGGCGGGACACGAGATCGGCAACCACAGCTACACCCATCGCCGCCTGGTCTTCGTCACGCCCGGCACCGTGCGCGAGGAGGTCGAACGCACCGACGCCGAGATCCGGAGCACCGGCTACGGCGGCCCCATCACCTTCCGTCCGCCGCACGGCAAGAAGCTCTTCGCGCTGCCGAAGTATCTGGCCGACCACGATCGGGCCACGGTGATGTGGGATGTCGAGCCGGATTCGCGCGGTGGCGCCGACACCGACCGCATCGTCGCCGACACGCTCGGTGCGGTGCGGCCCGGATCCATCATTCTGCTGCATGCGATGCACCACTCCGCGTCGCTCGCCGCGATTCCGCGGATCGCGAGCGAGTTGCGCGCACAGGGCTATCGGTTCGTCACGGTATCCCAATTGCCCGGTAGCTGACCCGATTCCGACCACCCGAGCGCCGGCGTTAGCGGCCGAGTGCGACAGCTGCGAATTCACCCGCCGGTCGTGCATCGTCCAGCGACGTCTGCCAAAGTCGTCCTATGAAGGCTCGTCATCGCGTCGGTGCGTTACTCGCGACCGCACTCGCGACGCTCGTAGTGGCCGGGTGCGGTGAATCCGGCGAGAAGCCATCGCCGCCCGTCTCGGGAAATTCCGCGGTGCCGCTCGTGTCGACGAACAGCCTGCCGCGGGCGCAGCCGGGCGAGGTGCATCTGTTCGGCCTCAACGACCTGCACGGCAACCTGCAGCCGCCGGCCGGAAGCAACGGCCATATCGCGAGTTACCCCGCGGGCGGCGCCGCCTACCTGGCCGCACATCTCGCCCGGCTGCAGGCGGCAT
Source organism: Nocardia mexicana NBRC 108244 (assembly GCF_001613165.1). Classification (GTDB taxonomy): domain Bacteria; phylum Actinomycetota; class Actinomycetes; order Mycobacteriales; family Mycobacteriaceae; genus Nocardia; species Nocardia mexicana. The sequence goes on along the minus strand of NZ_BDBV01000050.1, from coordinate 35,355 downwards.
ATCCGGACAGCGCCGTCCTCGCCGCCGGCGACAATGTCGGCGCCAGCCCGCTGATGTCGGCGCTGTTCCACGACGAGCCCACCATCGCCTTCCTCAATTCGGTCGGCACGGCGGCCTCTTCCGTCGGAAACCACGAGTTCGACGACGGCGTACTGGAATTGGCGCGCCTGCAGCAGGGCGGGTGCGCCTGGGACGGGTGTTCGCCGGGAGCACCCTTCGCCGGGGCGAAGTTCCCGTACCTGGCCGCCAACGTCACCGACGCCAACGGTCAGCTCCCGCCCGGCCTGCGGCCGTCGACCATGCTCGAGGTGGGCGGCCACAAGATCGGCGTGGTCGGCGCCGTCACCTCCGATACCGCGAATATCGTGATGCCCGAGGGGATTCGGGGGTACACGTTCGGCGATCCGATCGACGCCGTCAACAAGCAGGTTCCGCAGCTGCGGGCCGCGGGCGCGGAAGCCGTTGTGGCGCTGGTGCACGACGGCGGCGCGCAGCGAACCCACGGCGCGCCACTGGACTACAACGGGTGCGCCGACATCACCCCCGGCGTCACCGCCCTCGCCGAACGCACCGATCCGGCCGTGCGCGTCCTGATCACCGGCCACAGCCACCAGGCCTACAACTGCACCATCGGCGGCAAGGTCGTCACCCAGGCCGCCTCCAACGGCAGGCTCATCACCGATATCGCCCTGCGTTTCCACGACGGAACCATCGACGCCACCGCCACCAACCGCGTCGTCACCCGCGACATCACACCCGATCCGGAGACCGCGCGGCTCGTCGATTTCTTTGCCGCCCAGGCCCGGCCGCGCGCCGAGCGGGTCATCGGCACCGCCACCGCGCCGCTGCCCAGCGAACCCGCGCCGCCCGGCGACTCCCCGCTCGGCGACCTCATCGCCGACGCCATGCTGACGGCCATGGCGCCGAATCAGGCCGTCGCCGCGTTCATGAATCCCGGTGGCGTCCGGGCCGATCTGGGCGGCGGCGCCATCACCTACGAGCAGGCCTACACCGTGCAGCCGTTCGGCAATCAGATCGTCACGGTGCAGCTGACCGGTCAGCAAATCCTGGAACTGCTGGAGCAGCAGTGGAACAACGCCGACAAGCCCGGGGTGCTCTCGGTCGCCGGGATCACCTACGCCTACTCCGATTCCGCACCCGCGGGCCGCAAGGTCGCCACCGATACGGTGCGGATCGGCGGGCAGCCGCTGAATCCGGTTGCCGCCTACCATGTTTCGACCAACAATTTCCTCGCCTCCGGAGGCGACGGATTCAGCATGTTCACCCGCGGCACCCGGGCAGCGGTCGGCCCGACGGATCTCGACGCCCTCGAGTCCTATCTGCGGACTCGTGGTGCGGTCGAGCCTCCGCCGGGCCGGATCGAACGTCGCTGACCGTGGCCTACAGCCGGGAGGCAGCGAAGTCGGCGGCGGTGCCGGTGAATCCGGCGTACACGTTGTGCGCGCCCGGGTTCAGCCCACCGCCGCAGACGGGGTCACCGTCGGCGCAGTAGTTCGCGGTCCGCCACAGGTACGGCTCGGGCACGACCCAGCCGATCAACCGCAGCGGGTCGCCGAACAGCAGTACCGACGACACCCGGGAACCGAGATTGCCGTCCAGTCGGACCGCTCCGGGAATACCGTTGGTGATCCCGGTGCCCAGGGCCGTGTGTACGACAGCCGCGCCCTGTGAATATCCCGCCAGAATGAACCGCTGGTCGGGGCAGACCGCGGACTGATGGGCAAGATGCGCAACGAGATCCGCGCTCCCCTTACCCACCGAGAACACATCGGTCAGATCCGCCGGATAGTTCACGGGATAGGCGCTGACGCTCACCGGCAGCCGGTCCCATACCGCGTCGTAGAGCGGATCACCGAGTCCGGCGCCGAGGTAACCCGGTTCCCCGGTTCCCCTGGCCACCACCAGATCCACATCCGCGCACCATTGCGCGCTCGCCTGCGGTGCGGGATACACCACGCCCATCAGTAGTAGTAATGCAGCGAATATCCAAGCGATACGCCACTTTCCAGACAGCAACACCTTCCGGTCGCTCATTTTCCTCACCTGCTCACGCCGTTGTGAGAGGCCGTACTGACTGTTGTCAGAGACTATTGTCTTCGGCCCGCCATGTGACCCAAGGTAAGGAGGGGATCCGGTAGCGGCAATGAAGTCTGCTGGAGGGATACCCAATTGCCGCACGCCGACGGCCGCCGGTGAATTTCGTTATCCGGCAGCAACTTCAAGGCAACGAACCCGACAGTCTGTGACCTTCTGTCCGGAAGCTACTGCCGGGCGGCCACCGCCGCGCAGGCGTCGAGGAGAACCGGGACGAAGACGTCCGCCTCGAGCGCGCATGCCGCATGCCCGGCGCGGGCCAGGAAGATCTCCGCTCCCGGAATGAGTTTCGCCATCTCCAGCTGCCGATACACCGGCAGCGCGCGATCGTGGGTCGTGATGACGACGGCCGCGGGCACCTGCACACTCGGCAACCAGGCCGACGAATCGAAACGGCCGAGCTCCGCGATGGCCTGTGCGATGGCCCAGCCGCTGGTGCTGCGCAGCTCGGCCATCGCCCACCGATCCATGCGGCCGGTATCCCAAGTGCTCAGCGGGACTTCCGGTAGTCGCCGTGCGGCCAGCGCGACGCGCCGCGTCACCGTCTGCGACAGCCCACCCATCATCGTCCCCATGGCGCGGTGGAACGCCCGCTCGCGCCACTTCTCCTGGAATCGATAGGTGGTGGCGCACAGCACGATTCCACCGAATCGGTCCGGATTCCGGTGCGCCGCAAGCTGAGCCACGACGCCGCCCATGGAATACCCTGCCAGGATCGGCTTCTCGACTCCGAGCAGATCGGCGACCGCTACCACATCGTCGGCCAGATCATCCAATTTCCATTGGGGCGAGCGGATTCCGTGTCCGTGCCAGCGCTGATCGTAGAGCACCACCCGGTAGTGCTGCGACAGCTCCTCGAGCGCCGGGAACCAGTTGAGCATGGCCGTGGTGACCACGCCGTGCAGGAGGAATACCGTCGGCGCATCCATCGGCCCGGGGATATCCACCAGATAGGTGGTACCGCGCCCGGGCAGCTCCACCATCCGGCCCGCGGGCACCTCGGTCACCCGTGAGACGCGCCGCCCGAAGCGACGTTTCGGCCGCCGCGGCCCGCCCGCGGCCCGTCCGCCGTCCACCGATACCAGGTCCGGGTTCACCATCGAATGCCTCCTGGCGGAGCAAAGTAGAACACGTTTCACTACATGATGCCACAGCGCGGCACGTCGCCCGGTGCCGCGGCGTCAGGAGCAGGCATCGAGGGTGGTCGTCGTCGCCATCGGAACCGGGGCGGGCGGGGCGGCGGGAGGCGGTGGGGGTGCGGGTATGTCGTAGAGGCCCGCGCCGGTGTGCCGCATCTCCCCCGGTTTCACACCGATCCCCGGAATACGGACCTGGTGCCCCTCGACATCGGTCACCAGGGCGGTGAACGGGCCGGGGCCCGCGCCGGAGGTCGACCAGTAGTTGTCCATGCCGCGGGTCAGCGTGACACCGGGACCGCCCGCGTCGGGGCGAATTTCCACGCGGCTCAACGGGTTTCCGGCATTGCCGAACAGCAGCCCCAGCCAGTGCGCCGACGAGCCGTCCTTGACCCGGTAAATCAGCTCGGGAATCGGGACCGGGTTGCGCACCCGGCGCATCTGGATCTGCGCGACCCCGGCGCTCTGATCGGCGATCCGGGTGAAGGCCGCGGTGCTCAGGTCGTACTGTCCCGGAGCACATCCCGGACAGCGGTCGACGATCTGGGCGCGCACGGACCCGAGCGGCCCCTCGAGCTCGACCAGGGTGCCGCACGCCGCGCTCCCCGCGTACTCGCCGGTCGGCACGCCGATATAGAAGCCGTCGAGCGGCAGCTCCGGGAACGAGCAGGCCACGCCCTGGTTGAACGCGTAGTAGCGCGCCTCGCCGGGCTGTGCCGGATCGCGCTGCTCGACGGGCGTAATCAGCTGCGGCACGGTGATACTCGGCAGCGGCGCCGGCGGCGCGGGCGGCGCCGCCGCCCCGGGCGAGGTTCGGCAGACGGCGGGCTCAGGTCTGGATACCCACATCGCGGCCGCGACCACGACCCCCACAGCCAGCGCCGTGAACAACCACGGCCGCGCGGCGCGGATGTGTTGCTGCTGTGTTACCCGATGCATCGTCCAAGCCTCCGGTTCCTTTCGCCACTTATTTCACAGCAAAGCAGCAGAACCCGGAATAATGGACTCGAATCGCGAACTCGGAGTGGAAAACTCGGCGTGTCTGCGGCGTGTCAGGGGATCAGGACCGCGGCGCCCGCAAACTTCCCGTGCGCCAGATCGGTCAGCGCCCGGTCGGCCGCGGCCAGCGGATATGGCTGCACGGTGACATCGAGACGATGCTCCGCCGCGAACGCCAGGAATTCGCGGGCATCCGCTCGCGTGTTGGCGGTGACCGAGCGAATCTCGCGCTCCTGGAACAGCTGCCGCTGATAGTTCAGCGCGGGAACGTCGGTGAGATGGATACCCGCGATGGCCAGCACGCCGCCCCGGTCGAGCGCCTCGAGCGCGGGCGGGACGAGATCGCCGACCGGAGCGAACAGGATCGCCGAATCCAGCGCCACGGGTGGCGCGTCGGCGGCGCCCTGCGCGGAGGCGGCGCCCAGCTCGAGGGCCAGCTCCCGCGCCTTCGGGTCGCGCGTCATGACATGCACCTCGGCGCCCCGGGCGAGGGCCACCTGCGCGGCGAGATGCGCGCTGCCGCCGAATCCGTAGATGCCCAGCCGTCCGCCGGGCGGCAGCGCGGCCCGCTGCAGCGCCCGATAGCCGATGATTCCCGCGCACAGCAGCGGAGCCAGTTCGGCATCCGCGTAGCCGGGTGGCAGCGGATGCGCGTAATCGGCTGGCACGGTGGCGAATTCGGCGTATCCGCCGTCGGCGTCCCAGCCGGTGTAGCGGGAGCCGGGGCACAGGTTCTCCGCGCCGCGGCGGCAGAACTTGCACTCGCCACAGGTGTGCCGCAGCCATGCGATGCCCACCCGGTCACCGATCGCGAACCACTCCCCCTCGCCCGGCCCGAGCTCCACGACCTCGCCGACCACCTCGTGCCCGGGCACCACTCCCGTCCGATGTACGGGCAGATCCCCCTCTGCCACATGCAGATCCGTGCGGCACACCCCGCACGCCAGCACCCGCACCAGCAGCTCACCCGCGCGCGGCCGCCGGATCGGCGCGCGCACCCGATCCATCGGCCGCCCGTCGATCGGGCCGGGGCGCAGCACCCGCCACGCCGTCATCGTGCCGTCCTGCGTACTCACTGCCGCCCCTCTCCGCAGATTCTCGCCCTCGAGATTACTACCGGTGCAATCGAACATATTTTCGAATCTCGAGCTATCCTCGTCCGCATGGTCAGCTCCCGACACGAGGCGATGCACCGCATCTTCCGACACGACCCGGGTATCTTCGCCCGCGCGTTCCGCGTCATGGACCTGCCACTCCCCGATCCCGTGGCAGTCGATCTCATGCCCACCGACCTCACCGAGATCGAACCTCTCGAACGCCGGGTGGACACGCTGCTCCGCATCGAGACCGCCGACGGCGCGTTCCTGCTGCTCGTCGAGGCGCAGAGCCGCGACGATCCGGACAAGCCCGCGGCGTGGGCGTACTACCTCGCCCATGCCCACAGCAAATACCGGCTGCCCGTCATCTTGCTGGTCGTCTGTCACGACAAGGTGACCGCGCTCTGGGCCGCCCGGCCGCCGATCATCGGCCTGCCGATGTGGCCCAGCCTCACCGTGCAGCCCATGGTGCTCGGCCCGCACAACCTGCCGGTGGTCACCGATACGGAGACCGCCGCCGACGATATCCCCTTGGCCGCACTCTCCGCCGTCGCGCACGCCAAGGAACCGTGCATCGGTGACATACTGAAGGCGCTGGCCACCGCGCTGAAGCAGGTCACCGACGAGGAGGACCGAGCCATCCTCGCCGAACTCACCGAACTCGGCCTGGGCACCACCCCGGCCGCCCAGATCTGGAGGCAGTTGATGACCGACCTGTCGTTCTTCCGCTCGGCGAGTTCGCAGATGCTGCGCGACGAGGGCCGCGTCGAAGGTATCGCGGGCAGCATCCTGCGCATCCTCGATCATCGGCACATTCCGGTACCCGACAGCGCCCGGGACCGCATCATCGGCTGCGACGACCTCCAACTACTCAACACCTGGCTCGACCGCGCCATCGACGCAGTCTCCATCGACGAGGTGTTCGGCGCCGGGTCGTAGCTCCCGATTCACCCGCTCTCGATCGGGTAGCACGCCAGTACCACTGGCAGTCTCGAGAGCGGAGGTGCGTTGTGACGCGGTTCGGATACACCTTGATGACCGAGCAGAGCGGGCCGAAGGAACTGGTGCGGTACGCACAGGCCGCCGAGGAGGTCGGGTTCGACTTCGCCACGATCAGCGACCATTACTCGCCCTGGCTGGCGTCGCAGGGACATTCACCGTATGCGTGGTCGGTGCTGGGCGCGGTCGCGGCCGTCACCCGGCGCATGGACCTGATGACGTACGTGACCTGCCCGACCATGCGATACCACCCGGCGGTCGTAGCGCAGAAGGCCGCGACCATGCAGATTCTCTCCGACGGCCGGTTCACCCTGGGCCTGGGCAGCGGGGAGAACCTCAACGAGCACGTGATCGGGGTCGGCTGGCCGAGCGTGGCCGAACGTCAGGAGCGCCTGCGCGAGGCGGTGCAGCTGATCCGAGAGTTGCACAGCGGCAACACCGTCACCCGCCACGGCCGCTGGTACCGCGCCGACGCCGCGCGGCTGTGGGATCTGCCGGAGACGCCGGTCCCGATCGCGGTCGCGGTATCCGGATCCCGCTCGGTGGACCGCTTCGCGCCGCTGGCCGACGAAATGGTGCTCACCGCACCGGATTCGGAGCTGATCGAACAGTGGCATCGAACCCGGTCCCTGGTGCTCGGCGACAGCACCCGAAGCCGGGTCACCTGCCAGGTGCCGGTCTCCTGGGACACCCACCGCGACAGCGCGATCGACCGCGCCCACGACCAGTTCCGCTGGTTCGCAGGTGGCTGGGCGGTCAACAGCACGGTGACGACGCCCGCCGGATTCGCGGACGCGAGCCAGTTCGTCCGGGCCCAGGATGTCGCGGACAGCATCCCCTGCGGGCCGGACCTCGATGCGATGGTGCAGGCCATCCGCCCGTTCCAGCAGGCCGGATGCACCGATGTCACCATCGTTCAGGTCGGCGACGAGCGGCAGGAGGAATTCCTCACCAAGGCTGCGGGTCCGTTGCTGGAGAGGCTCCGCGCGGGGTGACCGTGTTATATAGTCGACTGATGTATCAGTCGTAATCTGGCGGAGCGCCGGGGAGGCCCGGGCCATCGGCCGATTGTTCTCGCGCGGTGCCATACACTCGACCGAGTCGTGCCAGCAGACAATCGAATTCCCGAAAGGCGGCTATGACCACCCCGACCCGGAGGCCCCGCGGGCGCCCCAAACAGGAGGGTCTGGCCGAGCAGCGGCGCGAGCAGATAGTCCAGGCCGCCTACGAGGTGTTCACCGAGCAGGGGTATCGCGCGACGACGGTATCGGAGATCGCCCGCCACGCCGGGGTCGGTCAGGGCACCGTGTACCGCTACTTCGACAGCAAGGTCGAGATTCTGCGGGAGGTCTTCGACTGGTCGGCCCAGCGGGGATTCACCGCCCTGGATCTGGAAAAGCTTGCCGCACCGGTGGATTCGTTCGCCGAGCTGTCGGATCGCATCCGCAACCTGGCCGACGCCCTCACCGAACTGGCCGATCAGGATCCGCGTCTGCTCAAGCTGCTCGCCGTCGAGGCCAGTGCCGCCGACCCGGAACTCCAGCAGCGTGTGGTGGGCCTCGAGCAGATGCTGGCCTCGCGGATCGCCGAGGCGCTCGCCGCCGGAATCGACAACGGGCGCATACGATCCGGCGTGCCGGCCCGCGTCTACGGCCACCTGCTGATCAGCCTGGTGCTGCCGGGCTTCACCGATATGTTCTACGCGCGCATGACGCCGTCGCTGCGCGCCCGGCACGCGGCCGCGGTCAGCGACCTGCTGGAACGGGCCCTGCGGAACGGGACGGCCCCGTGAAACCGGCCGAGATCCCGGCCAAGGCCACGACTGCGCGCACCGAACAGCGCCGCACCGAACTGATCGACACGGCATCCCGGCTCATCTTCGAGCGCGGCTACCACGAGGTCACCGTCGCCGATATCGCGGCCGAGCTCGGCGTCAGCCACGGGACGTTCTACAACTACTTCGACAACCGCCGCGACATCCTGGACGCGGTCATCGACACCCGGTTCGACGCGATCTACGACCGCGTCATCGGCGGCGACGGCGCGCCCGCCCGGACGATGGAGGAATTCCTCACCGCCGCAACGGGTATCGCGCAACGACTGCATACGGCGCTGACCGAGGATCCGGGCCTGGTGCGGTTCGTCCTGTTCGAGGCGCCCGCCATCGACCAGCAGCTCATCGATCGGCTCGACAAGATTCTCGAGAATATGGCGCTGCTTTCGCGGACGCGGCTCGACGACGGCATCCGGGCCGGATATCTGCGTCCGGATCTCGACAGCGCGGTCGTCGGGCGATCGGTGATGTCGCTGATCTTCGCCACCGCGCTCGGCGCGCTGTCCGAGCCCGACGAGCTCTCCGGCGACGACTTCGTGACCGGGCTGGCGGACCTGTTGCGCCACGGCCTGGGCGCCGAGTAGCCGTTACGATCGCGCCATGGTCGATATGCCCACCTCCCGGTTGGCGCGCAGCGGGAAGCTGGGCAAATTCGCTGCCCAGCAGGCGGTTCGCAACGCACGGCTGCGGTTCGACCGATTCGCCAACGGCGGCGAGGCGGACCGACAGGCGGCCGATGCGGCCCTGCTGCGCGGCGTGGACGAACTCGTCGGAATTCTCGGCAGCATGAAGGGCGCGGCGATGAAGGTCGGCCAGATGCTGTCCGTCATCGATATCGAGATGATCCCCCGCAGCCATCGGGAGCGCTTCCGGACCAGGTTCGCCGCCCTGCGGGATCGGGCGCCCAGCGTGTCGTTCGAGCGGATGCGACCGGTCCTCGAGGAAGACCTCGGGCGGCCGCTCGGCGACGCGTTCGCCGAATTCGACACCGAACCCGTGGCCGCGGCGTCGATCGGCCAGGTATACCGGGCGCGCCTGCCCGACGGCCGTGCGGTCGCGGTGAAGGTGCAGTACGCGGGTATCGCGAGAGCGGTCCGGGCGGACCTGAAAAACCTTGCGCTGCTGCTGAAGATGTCCAAGCCGGTCTTTCCCGGATTCAGCGCCGACGCGTTCATGGACGAGCTGCGCCTGCATCTGGAGGAGGAGCTCGACTATCTGCACGAGGCCGCCACCCAGCAGGAACTGTCCCGCTTCTACGCCGGGCACCCCGCGATCATGGTGCCCGACACCGTGTCCGAGCTGTGCGGTCCGCGGGTGCTCGTCACCGAGTACGTCGACGGTGCGCGGTTCGACGACGTGTGCTCGCAACCGGCGGCCGTGCGCGACCGGGTCGGTGAGATCGTCTTTCGCTTCTATATCGGCGCGCTGTTTCGCGACCTCCGGTTCAACGGGGACCCGCATCCGGGCAATGTGCTGCTCACCCCGGACGGCCGGGTGGCATTCCTCGACTTCGGGCTGTTCAAGCGGATGCGCCGGGACGCGGTGGAATTGGAGCGCGAGGGCCTGCGCGCGGCGATGGAGGGCCGGGCGGAGGCGCTGCGCGACGTGATGTGCCGATCCGGTGCCCTGCGCGCCGGCTCCGTGGTCACGGCCGCCGAACTTCTCGAATACGTCTACGACGCCTCACCGTGGACGTTCGACGACGAGCGGCTGACCATGACGACCGAGATCGCCGGCGGCGCCTTCATGGTCGTCGCCGATCCCCGCTCGCGGGACTTCGACCGCATGCGGCGCGAGGATCTGCCGCCGGAGCATTTCTTCTCGCGACGGGCCGATTTCTACACCTTCGGAATGCTGGGCCAGCTCGGCGCCACCGCGAACTGGCACCGCATCGCCCGCGAATGGGTGTACGGCGATCCGCCCGCCACCGAACTCGGCGCCCTCGACGCCGCCTGGCGGGCGCGGCATCACTTGGGCCCGTAATCGGTGACCTGCCAGGAGTTTCCGGTCCCGGCGACGGTCACCGACAGCAGGTTCGGCGTCGTCGCGGGCTCGGGCTGCTGGATGTTCTGGGTGCGCTGGGTGGCGAAGACCGTGACCGTGTACTGGTTGTTGCCCGTGGGTTCCACCGCGGTGGCCACCACCTGGCCGGTCGCGACCACGTGGGCCTCGGTCATGATCTTCGCCAGGGTGTCGTGCACGTCGGCGTAGCGCTTGCGCAGCGCCTCGGAGGTATCGCGCTGCACACCGTCGAAGAACGCGGGCAGATTGTTGTAGTCGTAGGTGAGCGAGCGCAGGGTGTAGTCCTTGGCCAGTTCGGCGGCATGCGCGCGGTCGGCGTTCTGCTGGCGCAGCGTACTGAGATCGCTTGCGCTGCTGCGCCATTGGTAGGCGAGGACGCCCGCCGTGGCGATCAGGACAATCACGAGCGCGACCAAGAGATAGGTAACGCGGCGAGAAGCATCCGACAGCGACGCCTTCGCGCCTGCGGCCGAAAGCCGCTTCCCGCCGGACGAGTCCCCCACATCACCGCTCGACCTACTCGCTGCCCCGGACACCTTGCCCGTCTCGGCGGCGTCGGCAGGCTGCCGCGTATCCTGCTCTCCACCCTTCGCCTCGACCGTATCCTGCTCCTGCTCTTCGGCTTTCGTGGTCTCTTTCGCAGTCGCCAACGACTTCTCCTCACTCATCTCGGCACTTCGACGGTCACCCGGGCCGGGCCGCCCGGGAACATCGCCGAGAGCAGGTCGACTATGGATCCCGCGTCCACGCGCAGGGGTTTGATCACGCTGGTGGCGGGTTTCAGCGCGGTGGCGATGTGGGCCAGGTCGGGCCCGAGCAGCGCGATGTACTGGTCGATCTTGTCCACCAGCGGGCCGAGCGGGGCATCCCAGACGTGCTCCCCGGCCCGGGAATAGTCCTCGAACGCCCGGATCACGTGCAGCACATCCGGTATCGCCTGATCCACATCGGTGGCGCCGGTGCTGAACACCGGCCCGGTCCCCGCGAAGTTGTCGCCCAGGGTCTGCACATTGCTGTACAGGCGGGTCAGTTGTGCGCGCTTGTCGTGCAGCATTCGAGCCGTCATGGTGAGGGCGGTGGTCAGGTTCTGCAGGTCGGCGTCGCGGCCCTCGAAGCCCGCCGACAGCGTATTCGCCAGCCCGGCAACCTTTTCCGGATCGATCTGGCTGTTGAGGCCGTCCAAGCGGGCCAGCGCGTCGCTCACGGTGGTGGCCACCCGCACCTGCCCGGCCGGGATCACGCTGCCGTCACGCAGGTACGGGCCCTGCGACGACTGCGGACGGAAGTCGAGGAACTGCTCACCGGCCGCGGACAGATTCGCGATGCGCACCTCGCTGTCCGCCGGAACCCGGTAGCGCCCATCGAGTTCCAGCCGGACCGCCAGCCCCTCGGGCGTGGTGCTGATCTGCCGCACCCGCCCGATCCGCATGCCCCGCAGATCCACCTGCGAGGTCGGCATCAGCCCGCCCGACGACTTCACCAGCACTGTCACGGAATTGGTGTCGCGGCGGGGATCGATGTCGAGCACACCGACGGTCAGGTACGCCGCGCACGCCACGGTCATCACCAGCAGCATCACCATGGAGAGGGGGCCGGACAGCTTCATCGGACCATTCCTATCGAGTGCAGCACGCGGACCAGCTGATCCGACCGCGCCGCCGCGTCGTCGGCGATCGCCTGCGGCGTGGCATCGTGGATGCGGACGTTGGGTGGCGCGCTGAAGAACGGAATCAGCTTCTCCCGCAACAACTTGTCCAGCGCGGAGACGTTCTGCGCGACGGTGAGGTCCGCGGTCGAGATGGTCCGCAGCGCGGGCGCCAGGATCGCGATCAGGCTGCGGAAATCGCCGACGTGCGGCAGCGCGAGATCGCCCACCCGATCGGCCAGCCCACGCGAATCCAGCAGCAGCCGAACCACTCCCAGCAGCACGTCGGACAGGCCCGACGCCCGGCTGGGCCCCAGTTCCAGCGTCCGATCCACGCCGCCCTTGTTCTGCTGCAGGGTGGTCGAGACCGACGCCGCACCCGCCAGGATGCGATCCAGATCGTCGGTGTGCGAGCCCAGATCGTGCAGGGCCGCCTTGCCCGCGGCGACGATGCGGTCCACGTCCGCCGGGTCGGACGGGAAGGCCGAGTTGACCGTGCGGACCAGCTCCTGCACCTCGGCGAACCGGCCGCCGGTGACGATGTTCGACAGCGCCCGCAGAATGTCCTCGACGTTCGCCGCCGGAAGGGTGTGCGCGAGCGGGATGGTGTCGCCGTCGCCGAGGAACGGCCCGCCCCCGCCCTTCGGGACCGCCAGCGCGATGTGAATATCGCCCAGAATGGTGCTCTGCCGCAGCTCGGCGGTGGTGCCGACCGGCAGCTGCACATCCGACCGCAGGTCGACGGTGGCGACGGCGAGGCTGCCGACGAGATCGATGCGGTCCAGTACCCCGACCCCGACCCCTTCGGAGATCACCTTCGCCCGATCGGGCAGGTTCAGCACGGAGCCGAATTCGATCCGGATCCGATACTGCGGCCCGGACAGGTAAGTGCCCGGAATCGGCACGTCGGTGGCTCGAATCCCGCACCCGGACACCACCATTGCGCACACCATGAGCAGGAGGGGCAGCAGTCGTCTCATCGCGCACCACCCCCGGCCGAATCCACCCGCGGCAGCCGTTCCGCGATCGGCGGGAGGTGCATGAGGATGTCCGCGATATCGCCCGCCATTCCCGCGTACACCTTGACCTGCGGCAGGAACTGGTCCAGCAGCTCGTAGGCCCGCTTGTCGTACTTCTCGACATTGCGCACGATCACGGGCAGCAGCTCGACGGCCAGGTCCACCATCCGGGACAGGTGAGTGGAGACGCCGTCGATCATCTGGATGCCGTCGTGCAGATTGTCCAGCACCGCCTGCATATCCGGCCAGTTGCTGACGAACATGGTGGTGAGGATGTCGAGGTTGTCGACCAGTTTGCGGAAGGTGGTGTCGCGGTCGGCGGGATCCCCGACGATCTGGGACATCTTCTGCAGCAGCACATTCCACTGCTGCCCGGTGCCCGCGACGGCGGCGTCGGCGGCGGTGAGCGTCTGCTCGACGACGGTGTCACGGGTGCCGCCCGGCGCCGAAGCGGTACCCTGCTGGCCGAGCAGGTCGCCCGACAGCTTGCCCAGGGCGTCGAGTGCATCGCTGATGCCGATGGGAGTTCTGGTGCGCTCCAGGGGAATACAGTGCGACGCATCGAACGCCGGCCCGCCCCGGTAGGGCTTGGTGAGTTCGAGGTGCCGGTCGGTGACGATCGAACTCGACATGGTCACCGCCTCGGCGTCGGCGGGCAGCCGCACCGAGTGGTCGATGCTCATGGCCACCCGCATCCGGTCACCCTCGGGCCGGATCTCGGTGACCCGGCCGATTTCCACGCCGAGCATGGTGACGCTGTTGCCCTCGTACAGGCCGACGGTGTCGGCGAGCTCCGCGCACAGTTCTCGCTGCGCCGGATGCACCTCGTCCAGCCAGGGCCGGGCGATGCCGTTGAAAGCCGCGGCCGCACCCACGCCCAACACGATGACCAGCGCCAGCCCCGTCATGATCAGGGCCGTCCAGCGCGTTCGTCTGCCCATCGACCTCATCAGCACGCCTTCCCCTGGTAGGGAATACAGATCGCCACTCCGGCGCCCGGCGCGGGCGGCGGCGCGATGCGCAGGCCGTCGGGGCCGAGCATCGCCGAGATCTTGGCGACGAACTCCTTGATGCCGTCGATGACGGTCTGGATCTTGGCCGGATCCTGGAACACCTTGTCGAACAGCTGCTCGAACTCCGTCACGGCGGGCTCGATGCTGTCGCCGTAGGCCATGATCGGCCGGTGCAGGACGTCGGCCAGCCGCTGCAGCAGATCGAAGGTGCGCACCACGTCGGCCTTGCGCTGCCCCAGGGTGACTCCGACAACGCCCAACTGGCGCACGAAATCGGCGAGCACGGCGCGGTCGGTGGCGACGGCGCCGATGTACTCGTCGGACACCTGCACCGCCTGGTTCAGCTCCCGGTCGCGATCGGCCAGCACCTGGGACAGCCCGGTGAAGTTGCCGATGATGTTGCGGACGGCATCGGGCTGTCCGGCCAGCGCGCGATTCACCTCGGAGACAGTGGCCCGCAACGTGGCGCCGTCCACCTCCTCGAGCTTCGGGGTGGCGGCCTCGATGATGTCCGACAGCTCGAACGGCGTCGTGGTCCGCTCCGGCGGAATATGCTTGCCGCCCAGCGCCTTCGCTCCCTTGGGCGACAGCGCGAGATAGTGTCCGCCGATCGGGGTGAGCATCTTGACCGCGGCCGAACTCTGCTCGCCCACCGGCACCGAACGTTGCACGCCGAACCGGATCTCGACGTGATCACCGGCCAGCCGCACCGAACGCACCTCCCCCACCTTGATTCCCGCGATCCGCACCTCGTCCCCGGGCCGGGCGGCACCGGAGGTCCGGAAGTCGGCGGTGTAGGTCCGCTCCTCGAACGGCACCGCGTAGACCACCGCGGCGGCCAGCAGCGCGACGACGCTGACGACCACTCCGGCTATGCCCCAGCGCAATTGGGAGGTCTGCACGCCGTGGTCGGCCAGGAAGTCACGCAGTCGCGCACCGCTCGGTATCAGCGAAATCATCGGCACACCACCAGGTTCTGATTGCCGAGCACCTGCGCACCGATGCCCGGGATCGGGGCCGGGCCCGACGAGCAGTTCAGCGCGACCGGCTGCCCCTTCGGCGGCACCGCGCTGTTGAGCCCCTGCAGCAGCGCGGGCATCAGGGACAGGATCTCCACGATCTGGTCGGTCTGCGGCAGCAGCCGCCGCAGCAGCGCGTCCAGCGGCTGGTAGTTGCCGTCGTAGATGTCACGCAACTCCTCCAGCAGCGGGATCAGCGGCCCCATGGTGCGATTGGCCCGCGTCACCGCATCGAGAATGGCGCCGGTCTGGGTGCTGAACTGGCGCAGGATCCCGCTCAGCTGATCCACGAGATCCCCTACGGCGGCGGACTTTCCGCCGATCGCCTCCGATACCTCGCCCAGGTTGCGGATCAGCAGCACGATCACCGCCTCGCTGTTCTTCGCGTACTTGGTGAGCCGGTCTAGGTCGGCCAGCGCGGGCCCGATACCGCTGCCGTCGCCGCGCAGCACCCGCAGCAGGTTCTGCCCGAACTGGTTGAGCTGCGCGGTATCGATGGTCTCGAACAGCGGCTTGAACCCGTTGAACAGCTTGGACACATCGAAACTGGGCGTCGTGCGATCGAGCGGGATGGTGGCGCCCGGGGCCACCTTGCGGCCGGGCATCCGATCCGGAAGCAGCTCCACGTACCGCTGTCCGACCAGATCCTGATACCGCACCGCGGCGCGCGTGTTGTCGTAGAGCGGGCGGGCCCGGTCGACGGTGAAACGGACGCGGGCCAGCTCACCGTCCAGGCGCACCGATTCCACCGTGCCGACCGCCACGCCGGACAGCCGCACCGTATTGCCCTCGTACAGGCCGGAGACGTCGGTGAACACCGCCTCGTAGGCCTCCCGGTCGTCGGGGACCGGGGTGTTCAGCGCGGAGACGACGAATACCGCGCACACCACGACCACGACGAGGAAGACGACCAGTTTCGCGCTCGCGGCGCCCACGCTCCGCATCAGCGCGCTCCCGGTGCGGCGATCGAATCCACCAGGTACGGCATGGTTTTCACGATCACCTCGAGTTGCAGCTGCACCCGCCCGTCGACCACCGGGAAGGCCTCCCCCATGTGCTCGATCAGGCCGTGGACGCGGTCGTAGGCGGGCGCGACGGTGCCCAGGGACACTCCGATGGGCACCGCGACGTCCAGGACGCCGCCGAGAATCCGCGCCAGATCCGGATTTCCGCGCTCCAGCAGATCGGCGACACCGCGCAGCAGCACCGTGTCCACCCCGTCGAGCGAGCGGTTGGTGCGGGCGCGGTTCGCGGCCTCGCCGAAATACACGCTCTGGTCCAGGATTCCGAGGATCGCCTCGACCACCGGCGGGCTCAGCTCGGCGGCGCCGCCGCTGACCTCGGCGCCGACGCCGAGATAGTGGGCCAGCGGCGCCCGCTGGTCGGTCGCCAGCATGCGGGCGGTCTCGAAGAACGACTCCACGGTCGGGCCGAGCGCGTCGCTGTTGTCGATCAGCAGGTCGAACAGGTGCCGGACGGTATCGGAGTCGAGCACCTGCGTCAGCCGCGCCGCCCGGCGGAACATCCCGGCGACGGTGGCGTTCTGCGCGTTCTCGCCGATGTGCAGGGTGGCGTTCTCGGGCAGCGGCGCGCCCTGGCCCGTGGGGACCAATTCGATTGCGCTGGAACCGAACACATTCGAGGAGGTGAACCGCGCCGAGATCGCGTCGGTGAGCGCGCGGGCCTGCCCGCGGTCGAGATCGAGCTCGATGCGCTGATGCCCGTAGCCGACGGTCTCCACGTGCCGCACCCGGCCGATGGCGAAGCCGTGGAACTTCACCTCCGCGCCCGGCGCCAGCCCCTCGCCGAGGGTAACGGCATCGATGGTCAGCCGGAACCGATCGGTGAAGCGGCCCTGCGCATACCCGGTGACCACGATCGCCACCACCGCTATCAGCGCGGCGATCACCACGCCGCGCAGGCGCAGCGACCACGGTCCCGCGGACCGGCCCGAATGATCGACGAATACACCCATGGCGCTACCCCGAGATCCTGATGCCGACGTCCAGGCCCCAGAACGCGATGGTCATGATCATGTCCGCGACCACCACCAGCACCAGGCTGGCGCGGATGGCGCGCCCCGAGGCCCGGCCCACGCCCTCCGGGCCGCCGGTGGCGAAGAACCCCTGGTAGCCGTGGATGATGATGATCATCACCACGAACACCGTCGCCTTGACCAGCGAGGCCAGCACGTCGCTGGGTTGCAGGAAGGCCCCGAAGTAGTGGTAGTAGGTGCCCGAGGACTGCCCGTGCAGCACGTTCACCACCACCGCGCAGGAGATATAGGACAGGATCAGCGTCAGCAGATACAGCGGGACGATGGTGATGATGCCCGCGATCACCCGCGTGGTGACCACGAACGGGATCGGCCGGATCCCGATGGCCTCCAGTGCGTCGATCTCCTCCGAGATGCGCATGGCGCCGATCTCCGCGGTCATCCGGCACCCGGCCTGCGCGGCGAACCCGATGGCCGCCACCATGGGCGCCATCTCGCGGGTGTTGGCGTAGGCCGAGACGAACCCCGTGAGCGGGCCCATCCCGACCATGTTCAGCGCGGTGAAGCCCTCCACGCCGATCGACCCGCCGACCGCGACCCCGAGGAACACCAGCACCGCGACCGTGCCGCCGCCGACGATGATCTTGCCGCTGCCCCAGGTGATGTCGGTGAGGATCAGCATGGTCTGGCGGCGGTAGGCGCGCAGCGTGTGCGGCACCGCGCCGAGCACGTGCACCACGAAGGTCGCCTGGTGACCGAGCGCCTCGAACACCGTCATCGGGGCGCGCGCACCGGAAACCGCCGTGCGGCCGACCGCCCCGAGCGGAACGTAGCGGGAGGGAACCTCGGTCATCAGCCCACCTTCGTCGGCAGGAACATCGAAACCAGCTGGGTGATCACGAGATTCACGCCGAAGGCCGCGATCACCCCGAGCACCACCGCGGCATTGACCGCATTGGCCACGCCCTTCGGGCCGGCCGTGGCCTCCAGCCCGCGCTGGCACGCCACGATCAGCACGATCACCCCGAACACCACCGATTTCACGATGGCCACCGCCAGATCCGCCATCGAGGCGAACGACGAGAACGAGGCCAGGTAGCTCCCGGGCGTCACGCCCTGAAACACCACGGCGACAACGTATCCGGTGAAAACGCCCATGAAGATGATGAGCAGGCACAGCAGCGGCGTCAGCGCCAGCATCGCCGCCAGCCGCGGGGCCACCAGCCGCCGCACCGGATCGATGCCCATCACGCGCAGGGCGTCCACCTCGTCGCGAATGGTGCGCGCGCCCAGGTCGGCGGCGATCGCCGATCCGGCGGCGCCGCCGAGCAACAGCGCGGTCACCATCGGGGCGCCCTGGCGGATCACCCCCAGGCCCCCGGCGGCGCCCGACACCGACGTCGCGCCCACCTGCTGGGTGAGGCTGCCGACCTGCACCGAGACGATCACGCCGAACGGAATCGCCACCAGGACAGCGGGAATCGCGGTGACGCTGACGATGAACCAGCCCTGCTGCAGGGTGTCGCGCCAGGGATGGCGCAGACCGATGATGTCCTGCACCAGATAGCGGAATGCCGCCACCCCCATCTGCAGCGTGCGCCCGAAGGTGCACAAGCCCGAAAGCACCAGGTCGATCGACCATCTCAGCATCGGCGCCGATATTCGAACAACCTTCTCGATGGTCGTCATAGCACTCCCCGCAAACCCGCCTGCGCCTTCGAGCGAGAGCGTATAACAGTTAGCCGACTGACATGTCACTCTTCGTAGAAATAGTCCGCAGTTCCGGTGACGGAAGCGAAGTTTCAACCGCGTGCACGAAGTTCACCGGGCGGCCTCCGGAGCCGCCGCGCTCCGTTGCTACGGTCGGCAGGTGACCTCGACCGATGCCGGATACACGCTGCCCATTCAGCGGGTGCGGGCCATGGTCGATCTGGCCGAGGCGCGGGGGTGGGATGTGGGCGGCATGCTGGGCGAGGCGGGTATTTCGCCGGAGTTGCTCGCGGAGGGCCGGTCTCGCGTCACCGTCGAGCAGACGGTGCTGATGGTGCAGCGGCTGTGGCGCACCACCGACGACGAACTGTTCGGCCTGGGCCTGGGGCCGATGCCGCGCGGTACCTTCCGGCTGGTGTGCTTCGCGCTGATCGGCGCCGCCGACGTGGGCGCGGCGATCCGGCGTTTCGTCGGCTTCCAGAAATCGCTGCCCGGATTCCCGCCGCTGACGCTCACGGTCGACGGCGGGCAGGCGCGGGTGGCCTTCGATATCGGCGCCGTCCGCAAGCCGGTGGGGCTGATCATCGACACCATGCTGACGATCACCCACCGCTTCCTCGGCTGGGCGGTCGGCGGGCGGATTCTGCTGCGACAGATCGAAGTCCCCTATCCCCCCTCGGATCTCGACGATTACGACCTGATATTCGGTGCGCCCGTTGTCTTCTCGGCACCCGCACCGGCACTCGTCTTCGATGCCGCGGTGCTGGACACCCCGCTGGTGCGCGACGAGGCCGACCTGCTGGAGTTCCTGCGCAACGCGCCGTCGGCGGTGATCGGCCGCCGCCACTACTCGGTCGCGCCGAGCGCGCAGGTGCGCCGCATTCTGGAGCGCGGCCTGCGGGGCTCGTGGCCCACCGTCGACGAGGTCGCCGCCGAACTGGCCGTGAGCCCGCAGACGCTGCGCCGGAAGCTGCGCGAGGAGCACACCTCCGCCCGCGAGATCCGCGAGCAGATCCTGCGCGACGCCGCCGTCGCGAGCCTGGTCCGCGGCGACGAGACCGTCACCGCGCTGTCGCGGCGGCTGGGCTTTTCCGAGCCCAGCGCGTTCTCCCGCGCCTTCCGCCGCTGGACGGGGAGTCCTCCGGGGTCGTACCAGCGGTAGCTCCTGCTCGAGCGCTGCGGTCAAGGAATCGAGCGGCCGGGTCATTGGCACCACACAGACCGCTGCGCATCATCGGAGGCAAGCATCCGAACAGAGGAGTTCTGCTGTGTCTTTGCACCGTTCACCGTGGATGGACGAGGATCTGGACGCGCTGTCCGAGCTGGCGCGCCGCTTCTTCGAGAAGGAGTGCGCCCCCAACGAGGACCGGTGGGGACGCCAGCACCACGTGGACCGCGAGATCTGGAACAAGGCCGGCGACGTCGGGCTGCTGTGCCTGAGCATTCCCGAGGAATACGGCGGGGGCGGTGGCACTTTCGCGCACGAGGCGGTCGTCGCCGTCGAGCAGACCCGGGCGATGGCGCCGAGCCTCGGCAACCCGGTGCACTCCACCATCGTCGCCCACTACATCAATTCCTACGGCACGGAGGAACAGAAGCGGGCCTGGCTGCCGAAGATGGCCAGCGGCGAGATCGTGGCCGCCGTCGCCATGACCGAGCCCGGCACCGGATCGGATCTGCAGAGCATCCGCACCAAGGCGGTCAAGGACGGCGACGACTACGTCATCAGCGGCGCCAAGACCTTCATCTCCAACGGGCTGCTGTGCGATCTGGTCGTCGTGGCCGTCAAGACCGCGGAAGGCAAAGGCGCGGACACGGTTTCGCTGATCGCGGTGGAGACCACCCGCGACGGGTTCCGGCGCGGGCGCAATCTGGAGAAGGTGGGCCAGCACGGCCAGGACACCTGCGAGCTGTTCTTCGACGAGGTGCGGGTGCCGCAGTCGAATCTGCTCGGCACCGCCGAGGGGCTCGGATTCATCCAGCTCATGCAGCAGCTGCCGCAGGAGCGCCTGATTCTGGCCGTCGCGGCCGCCGCCGCCATCGAGAAGACGGTCGAGATGACGATCGCCTACACCAAGGAGCGCGAGGCGTTCGGCAAGCCGATCTTCAAGTTCCAGAACACCCAGTTCGTCCTCGCCGAATGCGACACCATCAAGAGCGTGGCCTGGTCCTTCACCGACGACTGCGTCGCCAAGCACCTGCGCGGCGAACTCGACGTGCCGACCGCCGCGAAGGCGAAATGGTGGCTCACCGAACAGCAGTGCCGCGTCGCCGACGAATGCCTGCAGCTGTTCGGCGGCTACGGCTACATGGCCGAATACCCCATCTCCCGCGCCTTCACCGACTCCCGAATCCAGAAGATCTACGGCGGCACCAACGAGATCATGAAGATGATCATCGGCAGGAGCCTGTAGGTTCTCACCTGAACCTGACGATCGACAGCGAGCCGGCGACCAGGCAGTACACCGCGAACGGCAGCAACGTACGAGTCCGGAAGAACCGTTCCAGGAACCGGACCGACAACCACGACACGAGGCCCGACACGATGGCGCCGACCAGCACCGGCCCACGAATGCCGACGGTCGCCGGTCCGGTCAGCTCCGGCAGCTCCACCACGCCCGCGCCCAGAATCACCGGTGTCGCGAGCAGGAACGCGAACTTGGCGGCGTGCTCGTGCTCGAGCCCTCGGTACAGACCGCCGACCATGGTGAGTCCGGATCGACTGAACCCCGTCAACAGGGCCCCGGCCTGCGCGAATCCGATACCGGCAGCATCGCGCAGGCTGAGAGCCGCCAGCGGCCGGTCGGACTGGCGCACCTCCATCGTGCACAGTCCGCCATGCGCCTGCCGCAGCGCGAACCTGCGACCATACTGCGCCAGCGTCGGTTCGTTGCGTCGACGCAGGCCCTCTCCGACAATCAGCAAGACACCGTTGAGGGTCAAGAACACGCTCGCGTAGATCGGCGCCGCGAACAGGACGTGCAGCGGATGTTCGAGCAACGGACCCAGGACGGCGACCGGGCCGGTCCCGATCACGATCAGCCACGCCAACCGCTGCGGGACGGTCTGCAGTCGCCGGGTGCGTAGGGTCGCGAGGAATCCGGCCACTATGGCCTGCCAATCCCGCCGGTAGTAACCGAGCAGTGCGACGGCCGTCGCCACGTGCAATGCGACCACGAACGCCAGATACGGCGTGTCCGCGCCGGGCTCGTCCGAGCGGACCATCATCTGCCAGTCGCCCCCGAGCCACGAGGCCACCAGCACCGAATGCCCCAGACTCGAGACCGGAAACAACTCGGTGACACCCTGCACCGCCCCGATGACGGCCGCTTGAAAGTAGGTCAGCATCGCGACGAGTCTCGCACACGCAGATCTCAACCGCCGCACGGGTATTCGATGACCGACGGCATGGCCGGGAGTTCGGGCGGCGGCGTTCCGGCAGCGGTTGCCGACTACTCCGAGGTGAGTTCGGCCAGGGCGTCCGCGGCGTCGCGGTTGCCGCCCGCGGCGAGACGGCGCAGTTCGATGAGGTCGCCCTGGTCGGTCGCCAATTGCACGAGTTCGTCGACGGCGTCGGCGTTGCCGCTGTCGGCCCAGCGCCGCAGCTCACCCATGTCTCCCCGGTCGGCCGCCAGCTCGACGAGTTCGTCGACGGCGTCGGAACTTCCGGCGGCGGCCAGGCTGCGCAGCTCGTCCATGTCGCCGCGCTCGACGGCCAGCACGATCAGCTCACCGATCGCATCGCTGTCGCCGCCCGCCGCCCGTTCCCGCAGCTCGCCCAGGTCGGAGTCGGTCATGAAACGCACCCTTTCGGTGATCGTGGGGCCCATGTGTCCCGGTTCGGCTGAGCATATCCCCGTAACGACGAGCCGCAGCACACCCGGCAACGAATCATCGACAGCCGCTCGAGCGCGGCACTGCACGCTCGAACGGCCTCTCGGTAATCATGGTCGAATGCTGACGAAGCGACATGGAGGGTGGATATGAACGGTACGAGGGTTACGGGTGCGCTTGCGGCGCTGGCGATTTCGGCGGGGCTGCTCGCCGGAGCTCCGGCGGCGCAGGCGGGGCCGGGCGACTGCGCGGCGGGCAATCCGCTGCAGGCCGAGGCGCAGTTGTTCGCCACCGACAACACCGACAACATCACCGACCCGACCGATCCGAGGCTGCGAAACCGGTTGGAGGGCTTCGAACTTCAGGTCGACGGGATCGCGCTGCGGGAGCTCACGCTGCCGGTCGGGTCGACGCTGGTCAGCGGCGTGTTCTGGTCGGATACCCAGCAGCGGGCCACCTACGAGCGGTCGCGGGAGTTCCGGCTGGCCTGCCTCGCCGGACCCGAGCTGCACCGCATCGCCGACCAGGTCCGCAACCGTTTCCACCAGGAGTCGGTGCTGACCTTCGAGCCGCTGCCCGCCGACTCCCCCGCTCGCGACGCCTTCACCGTCGAAATTCCCGGCGTCGACGTCACCCGCTTCCACGACGCCCTGGTCGCCGACCCGGAGACGCGCACCCGGCTGGTGGGCGGCTCCGTCACCGAGAACGACACGCTGATCCTGATCGCCGACCTGGCCGACCTGCCGCTGGTCCAGGAACTCGCCGGTCGGCTGGGCGCCGCGTGGGATCCGGCCGCGGTCCGCTACGGCGATCGAGAATTCGTCGACTGACACGGGCGCCCGACAGACCCGCCGCGACAGTCAGTCGGCGGGCAGTTCGACGCCCTGCTCTGCCGCCTTCGCGGCCACCTCGTCGGGGAAGACGTTGCGGAACAGGAACAGGTCCTGGCCCAGGCGCCAGCCCGGCGCCAGCGCCACCGCGTAGCGCTCGAAGTACCCGAGCTGCTTGCCCATCAGGATGAGCTGCTCGGGTCCGAACGCGCCGCGGCGCTTGCCGAATTCGACCAGCCGCGCGGCGACCTTGCCCATATCGAGCTTGGCCAGCTTGCCCGACAGCACCGGCGCCAGCGCCGTCGCCAGCTGGCGGCCGATGGTGGCATCGTCGCCCGCGTCGCCCTCGACCAGGTCGAGTTCGCGCAGGGCCCGTGCGACCGGCCGGAAGTCGCCGTCGATGGCGCTGGCGTGGAACAGCGCCCGCACGAACTCGCGCCACTGCGGGGTCATGGTGCCGACGATGCCGAAATCGAGCATGGCGGCGCGGCCGTCGTCGAGCAGCCAGAGATTGCCCGCGTGCACGTCGCCGTGGAACAGGCCGTGCACGACAACGCTTTCCACCCACGCCTTGACCAGCCGCCGGATCAGCAGCTCCGGATCCGGGTGCACGGCGCGGATATCGTCGAAGCGGTCCAGCGGCATCCCGCTCATGCGCTCCATGCACAGCACCCGGGGCCCGCAGTAGCCCCAATACACCTCGGGCACAACGACATGCGTGTTGTCACCGAAGGCGCCCAGATGCGCGCGGGCGCGGGTCTGATTGTCGGCCTCGTTGCGGAAGTCCAGTTCGGCGACCGTGGTCTCGTACAGGTCGCGCACCACGCCCTGGGCGTTGGCGATCCGCGCGTTCTCCGACCGCCGCTCCATGAGCCCGGCCAGCCGGTACGCCGCGCGCAGATCGACGATCATGCGCCGGGCGATATCGGGGCGCTGCACCTTCACCACCGCCGGACGGCCGTCGGCCAGCACGCACCCGTGCACCTGCGCCACCGATGCCGCCGACAGCGGCTCGTCGTCGAACTCCCGGAACAGCTCGCCGATCGGCCGCCCGAGGTCGGCCTCGATGATGGCGCGCGCGTCGACGGCCGGGAACGGCGGCACGTCGTCGAGGCAGCGCAGGCAGGCGTCTGCCAGTTCGTCGGGGAACGACGCCGGCGACGACGCGATCAGCTGCCCCAGCTTCACGAACATCGGGCCCAGCACCTCGAACCCGTCGACCATGCCGTCGGCCATGGCGCGCCGCCGCCGCGACCGCCGCAGGCCGCCCCGCAGCACCCGGCGTGTCACCGACCCGCCCAGCACCGTCCCGATCGCGGCCGTGCGCCGGAACTCGGAGAATCCGAACTTCTCGAGTGCCGGTCGCAGCACCTCCGGTTCGGCCACGGCCTCGGTCTCCAGGGCCGCGGCCGTCACCGCGCGCCACCGATCGTCACCACACGCTCTGCCCAGCTCATCTGCACCGCTCCGACCGCCTTGTCGCTCTCGTTCGAAACGTCGACGTTCGACATTCCCCGGCGCCGCCCCTGCGCGGCGCCGGCTCGGCTATACGACGGAAGTGTACGACCATGCCGCCACGTTCCCGGGCAGGCCCGGGGTGGCCGGGGTCGACGGTGCGGTTATGCGGGCACGCCGAGCCCCGAGGCCAGCACGGGCCACGAGTTCTTCAGCGCGTCCTGCCAGTAGCCCCACGAATGCGTGCCGGTGGGCGTGAACTCGAAGGTCGCGGGGATGCCGAGTTCGCCCAGCTTGTTCTGCATATTGTGGGTGCAGTGGTTCACCGCGGCCTCGATGACGCCGCCGATCAGCATCTGGTTGAAGAAGCCGCGCGGGCCGGGCTGCATGTACTTGCCCTCGTACTTGTCGTACGCGCCGGGCGCGCCCGTGCCGCTGGAGATGTACAGCGCCAGGCCGCGCAGCTGCTCGGCATGCAGGTAGGGATCGTTGGCGGCCCACATCGGATCGTTGTCGGGGCCGTACATATTGACCGTATTGCCGCCGCCCCAGGCCTCCACCGACAGCTTCACGAACTGCCGCCCGAGCGGATCACTGATCTGCGCGCAGCCGCTGTAGGCGGCCACCGCCTTGTACAGTCCCGGCTTGGCGATCGGCAGCTGCAGCACCGAGGTGCCCGAGGTGGACAGGCCCGCAACGGCATTGGCGCCGGTGGTCTGGAATTCGGCGTCGATCAGCGGCGGCAGCTCCTCGGTGAGGAACGTCTTCCACTTGTACACACCGAGTTTCGGGTCCGGAGCGCGCCAATCGGTGTAATAGCTCCACTTGCCGCCGACCGGCTGCACCACGTAGGTCTGCTTCTCCGACAGGAAGCCCAGGACGTCGGTGTTGCGCTGCCAGGTGGCCGAATCCTGGCCCCCGCCACCGCCGTTCAGCAGATACAGGACCGGGGCGGGCGCACCGGCGTCGGCGGGCCGCTGCACGTTCACCATGATGTCGGTGTTCATCGCCGCCGAGTGCACCCGCAGCTGCATCGTGCGGCCGTCCACCGGCCACGAGCCGGTGATCGCCGACCCGTCCGGGGCATCCGACGCGGCCGGCGCCGCCCCCAGCATGGCGCCGGCCGCGACCACTACGGCGGGTATCACGCAGCCGCGCAGTAGTTTTCGGATCATGTTCGAGTCTCCTGTTCTTGGGGATCGGCAACATTACCGGCACGCTTCTCGCCGGAACAGGCCGGTGCCCGCCGGGCGGTGTGGGTAATCCACCACCCGGCGGGCAGGAACCGCCGTATGTGAATCGCCGTGTGCGGGATACGGAGCTGGGCCGGCGTGCCCATCCCGCGCGGACGTTACGGCGGGCGGTGTCCCGGTGCGGCGCGCCAGGGAATCAGGGCTCTCGCACCGCACCGGACACCCGCTCGTGGGTGGTCAGAGCTTGCCGCCACCACCCAGCAGCCACGGGTTGAAGGTGCACTGCAGCGGTTGGGACGGATCGAGCGCGTTCAGGATGATCGAGAGCACCCGCGGCGAGTACATCAACGTCAGGTGGTCGGACAGGTCCTGTTCGCACCCCTCCTGCAGCGTGATGTTGCGTACCGTCGCACCCGGTCCGGCCTTCAGGAACGTCAGGTCGTACGGGTTGGTGACCTCGTCGTAGCGGGTGCCGACCACCGTGTAGTCGACCCCGGGGACGGTGTCACCGCCCTCGTTGAGGTTGTTGATGAAATCCGAGCCGATCGTCTGCTGGATGCCCGAGTGGCCCACGAAGATCTCGATCAGACCGAGCACGTCGATGCCGAAGTTGTTGATCGCGCGCCCGAGCGCGCCGATCCCGTCCAGCGACGTGCCGTGGTTGGTCGCACCGAAGGTCATCATGTGGTGCACCTTCGACGCACCGCCCTCGAACTTCAGGTACTGCCGCGACATGGTGCCGCCCTGCGAGTGCCCGACCAGGTTCACCTTCGACGAACCGGTCGCGGCCAGCACCCGATCCACGAAGGGCGCCAGCTGCTTGGCCGAATCCTGGATGTACCCGGTGCCGTTGGCACCCGGCAGCACCGAGCCCAGTCCGCCGCCCTCGAGCAGGTTCGACTGCCCGTAGTTGAACGTGTAGACGCAGTAGCCGGCATCCTTGATCGGCTGACTGATGTACGCGAAGTTGTTGTAGGCGTTCTCCCAGGTCCCGTGCACCAGCACCACCGGCTCCGGATGCTCGGCCGTCGGCTTGCAATTCCAGTCGTTGGTGCCGGGGGGCGCCACATTCGGGTTCAGCAGCCCGTAGCCGAACGCGGCGAGGAACGAGGTGCTCGCCGGGCCGTACCCCACGGTGTCCGAGGAATGTCCGCCCGAGGAGCCCGAGCTCGAACCGGAGCCGCCGTAGCAGTCACCCGACCCGTTCCCGGATCCGGCGCCACTTCCGGATGTGCACGCCGACCCGGAACTGCCGGCGCTGCCGCTGTCCTCGGCGATCGGTTGTGCGGCGGGGTTCTTCAGCCCCCGGGCGATGTTGTCTGCCAGTTGTTGTTCCGTCGGCTGCTCGATCGGCGCCTGCGCGGGCTGGGCGCCGGCACCGGCGGCCCCGAACCCGACTGCGAGCAGCGAGACTCCTACGAGCACCGCGGCACTCAACGGCCGTCGGCGGGTACTTCGTCTCATTCCATGCCTTCCTGCAGAACCACAGCGTTCTCCAGTTCCGGTGCCGGACGGGATATTCCGTCCGGCCGGAACCGCGTTCACACGCTAGGTCCGGTAATCAGGCACTGGATACGAACTGCCGCAGGCTCTTCGAAACCTCACGAGCGGCGCACCGGACCGCAGTGAAAGTACACAAACCCGGTATTTGCGAGGCGCGGGAAGTCACGCGATATTCGGCTGTCGCCAGCACAATTCCGAGCGATCGGCACGGTGAATTCTCCAGCACTGCAACCTATCACGATCCAATTACGGCGGCGAGGTGCATCATTCCTGCATTACTCCCGCTCCACCCCGCCGACGCCGGCCGTTCTGATCACGGAGTCTCCGATGCCGCACCATACGATCCCACTGTTGCGATCCTGCACCCGAATCCTCGCCGGCACCGTCGTCGCGGCCGGGATGCTGCTGAATGCCCCTGCCGCCCTGGGCGATCCGCTCTCCGACGCGATCGGCGCCCTGATCGGTCAGCTCGGAGCGGCCGCGACCGGCCAGCCCGGTCAGCCGCTGCCCACCCCGCGCGGGCCCGGCACCGCCATCGTGGTGCTCGGCTACGGCCTGGAGCCCGACGGCCGCATGCGGCCGGAGCTGGTCCAGCGGCTGGAGGCCGGATTCGTCCAGGCCGTCATCTCGCCGCAGTCGCCGGTCATCGTGACGGGCGGCAATCCGCGCGGCGGCGTCACCGAGGCGGACGCCATGGCCCGCTGGCTGATCGAGCGCGGCATCGCTCCCGAACGCATCCACGTCGAACCGGCCGCCGCGGACACCCGCGAGAACGCCGCCAATTCCGCGGTGCTGATGCGGGCGATCGGCACCGGGGATGCGGTGCTGGTCACCTCCGCCGACCATATGCCCAGGGCCACCGGGATTTTCGCCGATGCGGGCATTCCGGTGATCGGCACCCTCACACCGGACGGCCTGCCGCCGTTGCTGCTCGCTCCGTTCGGTCCCGCGGCGTAACCCGCCGCGCCGGTGCCGGCGGCGAAGCGGTCGTCCGCTGCCGGCACTCGGGCAACGGCTCAGCCGGTGACGGTCGCGAGTTCGAAGGCCAGCAGGGCGAGGCTGGCGCGGGAGATGCCCTCCGGATGCGACAGATCGAATCCGGCCAGCCGCTCTATGCGCCGCTGCCGGTGCGACACGCTGTTGGGGTGAATGCCCAGCTGCCGCGCGGTGGCCCGGCGGTCGAGCCCGGAGTCGAGGAAGGCCCGCAGCGTTTCCAGCAGTTCGGGGTGCGCCGCCAGCGGCTGCAGCGCCGCCGCGAGATGCTCGCGCGCCGGGCCGGGCCGGGTCATCTGGAATTCCACCGCGACGTCGGCCATCCGGTACAGGCCGGGCGGGCGGCCCAGCGTGCGCACCAGTTCCAGCAGTTCACCGGCCTGCTCGGCGAGGTCGGGAATGGATTCGGTGGCGCCTGCCACCACGGTGGCGGTGAGCGGCACCGAGGCCGCGGCCGACAGCACGTCGAGGGTGTCGGCGGTCATCGCGAGCCCGCCGGTGAGCGCGGGCGAATCCTCCACCGGCACCAGAATCGTGCCGCCGTCCACCGACAGCAGCGACAGCGCCCGCGATCCCAGGACCGGCGCCAGCGCGCTCTGCAGTCGCCGCAGCTTGCGGCGGGCCACGCCCTCCACGTTCAACCGGGGGTCCCGCTCGCCGGGATGCGGCGGAATCGACAGCGCCACCACCTGATAGCTGTCCGCGACCGTGATGCCGGTGCGGCGCTCGAGCGCCTCGCGGCCGTGGCCGCTCAGCAGCGCCGTCACGAGAGTCTGTGCGGCCGTTTGGTGATGGCGGGCGGCCAGCCGGTGCTCGTCGAGGTAGGCCGAGGAGGTCGCGACCGTGACCGTCTCCAGCAGCCGCAGCACCTGCTCGGTGCCGGACAGCAATTCGGCCGGGCCGCAGCGCTGTTCGGCGGCGACATGGTCGAAACCGCGCCGCACCGTCTCGTGATAGGTCCGCAGCACGGTGTCCAGGTCGATGCCCTCGCGGGCCCACGCGGCCGCCCGGCCGACCAGTTCCGACAGTCGCGCCGCGTCCTGCGGACCGGGTGCGGACAGCACGCCCAGCGCCAGTGCCAGGCAGTCGCGCACGCCCGCGGTCAAGTCGGCGCCGCTCCCCCGCGAGTCGGGCGCGGGGCGTTCGCGAAGGAAGTACTCGGCCAGTCGTGCGGACAGATCGCTCGGTCTCGCGGGCTCCTCGGCCGGACGCACGCCCGGCGAACTCAGGACCGGTGCGGATGATGTCATCGGGTCGCTCCAAAGGTCGTGACCGCGGGGTGTGTACCCGCCGGGCGCCAGGGGTGAGGTCGCGCCCGGCGGGTGGATCCACTGCAGCGCACACGCACCGCGCAACGGAGGGGGTTGGTAGTCCACATGCCGCGGTACGGCGGTGCGCCGGCGGGCGGGTTGATTGTTCTCGGGGCACCGCCCGGCGGTGGCTGACCCGGCTACCGAACCGGCGCCTCCTTTCCTGCTCGAGGTGCGGCGCGCCGATGCCAGACGCGGCGCCGACCGCGCAAACACCGGCGCCGCGTCACATCACGGTACGGCTACGGAATCGCCACGAGCGCGAAACAGCGCAAATCCGATGACGATTCATCAAGGGCGGGCCGGAACCCTAGGGGCGGCACACAAATTCGCGCCGGGGAATTGACAGAGAAATCAGCACTCGTCGGGCGCCGGAATCCCCTGCAATCGCTGGTCCACCCAGTGCAACACCTCCGGATAACCCAGTCCCGCCGCGAGAATGTGCTCACCCAGAACGCTGCGATACACCGCGGGCACACCCAGGTCGCACTGCTCCCGGTACAGGTTGCGGGCGCCCTCGGCGGGGATCCACCATTCCTGCTCGCCGTTGTAGATGTACAGCGGCACCGCCGATTTCATGCCGCGCATGCGCGTCACCTCGTAGATCTCGGCGGCGACGTCGCTGCGCAGCGGATCGGGGATGTCCGAGGCCAGGTCGATCGGCAGCATCAGCACGCCCGGCAGCGCGAACACTCCCGCGCACGTGTCCTTCAGCGGTGAGGTGGCCGCCCAGCGGGCGAGATTGTTCATCCGCGCCAGCATCTCCGGGCGTTCGCGGGCGACGCCGAAGGTGGCGGCGAGGAATATGCCGGACGCGAGATTGCCGTTCATGCTGCGCCCGAGCAGCTCGTAGTCGGCCGGGACGCCGCCGAGCGCCGCACCCGTGATCACCGCCCCGAGTTCCGGTGCGTAGGAGTCGATCAGCGCGACGGCACCGCGCGTGGCGATCGCACCGCCGGAGTACCCGTGCATGGCGTAGTGGCTGTCGCCGTACTCGGCGGGCAGCTGATTGCGCACGGCGCGAATGGAATCCAGCACGGCGTGCCCGGCCACGAACGGTTCGGCATAGGCCATGCGCGGGCCCTCGTGGTCGGGGATCAGCACGGAGTAGCCGCGCAGCAGCCCCAGCTGGGTCGTCGGCGGGATGAAGTCGGTGGTGCTGGCGTCGAACGAATACCCATGCGCCAGTGTGTAGCCCGCCGTGCATTCGCGGCCGAGCGCATCGATCGGCAGGTTGTTCACCAGCACCGGGCGGGACCCGGGACCCGCCCACGCCGCGGCCGGGATCGCCAGCGACGCCGTCGCGTACGAGGGGGCGCCGTGGGCGTCGGTGGTGCGGTACTTCAGCTGCAGCACCTGCCGCACCGGAACCACCATCAGCGGTTGCGCGGTGGCGGTGACGTCGCGGAACTCGATCACGTCCCCCGGCGCGTACTCCGCGAGGTTCGCGGGCCAGACGTCGAACACCGGATCGCCGACGGCCGAGGGCATCACCGCCTGCTGCAACCGCGCCAGGTCCGGTGGCAGGTCCTGCGCCCCGGATACCGCGGGCATCGACGGCGCGACGATCGGGGGCGGCGGGACCACCGCGTTGATCCACTCTTGCAGATCGGGCAGGTCGAGGCTGTCCGGAAGCGAAACAGACGGTGCCGCGGGCACATTCGGCTGCGGCATCGCCGGTGGCACCGGAAGGCCGGGAATTACCGGACCGGGCACCGGTGGCTGCCCCTGCGCCACGACCGCCGTCGGCCCGCACACGATCAGCATCCCGGTCACGAGGACGCGCCAGCCACGCATGACTCACCCCCACTGTGAGCTCGCACCCGACCGCCGCCATACGGGTCCGGCCCCAAGACTCCCGGGCCCGCCGGGTCGAGTCATTCGAGGTTACCGGCGCGGCATCGTCCGACACCGTGTTTTGTCCGTTTCGTGCGCATCACGAGTCCGGTTCGATACCGGACGCCGTGCCACGGGATGTCGGTCCGGATTCCCTTGTGCCCCCGGCGGAATCGCCGACAGAGGCCCCCGATCGCGTATCCATGCTGCTCCGAAGTTCGGTCCCGGGTCTCTCCGGTGCGCTACGAGCCGCGATCCGCCACCTACCGTCCGCGGTTCGAGCCCCGATCCGCCGCCTGCCTGTCCGGGAATGGACGGGTCCGTAGGATTGCTGTGCGTAAGGATCACCGCAGCTCACCGCTGCGGACCACCCGGACCAACCGAACGGAGGGCCATGCGCATCGTCATCGCGGGCGGACACGGCAAGATCTCGGTACTGCTGGCGGAACTCCTCGCCCGGCGCGGCGACGAGGTGACCAGCCTGATCCGCAATCCCGCCCATGCCGACGAGGTCGCCGCGACCGGTGCGCGGCCGGTCGTGCTGGACCTGGAGAACTCCGCCGCCGCCGAGGTGGCGGCCGTGCTCGACGGTGCCGACGCCGTACTCTTCGCCGCCGGGGCCGGGCCGGGCAGCACCGCGGCCCGCAAGTACACCGTCGACCGGGACGGCTCGGTACTGCTGGCGGAGGCGGCGCAGCAGGCGAAGGCCGCGCGGTTCGTCCAGATCTCCACCATGGGCGCGGGCAAGCCCCCGGCGCCCGGCCGCGACGAGGTGTGGGCCGCCTACATCGACGCCAAGACCCAGGCCGAGGACGATCTGCGCGGCCGCGACCTCGACTGGACCATCGTCCGCCCCGGCCGTCTCACCGACGAGTCCGGCACGGGCCGGGTCACTCTCGTGGAGGCCCCGGGCGACTACGGCTCGATCCCGCGCGCGGACGTTGCCGCCGTCCTCGCCGAAACGCTCGGCGCGCCGGGCACTTTCGGCAAGACGCTGGAGCTGGTCTCCGGGGATACCGAGATCACGCAGGCGGTCGCGGCTATCTGACCAGCGCCGTCACCACGGCCCGCTGAGACGTCACCGCCATTGCGGAATGCCCCGTGGGCCGGGATCCACTGCTGGATCCCGGCCCGACAACACGTCCCTCAGCAGTTGCTCGGGGCGGGCTCGCCGCGCATCCGGGCGTCCAGCCAGGTCATGACCTGCGGCAGTCCGAGGACCGCGGCGGTCAGGTGGTCGGGCACCGGGATCGCCTCGGACTGCAGCCGCACCCCGGCCGCGCACCAGCGCCGGTTCGTGTTCACGATCGCGTCGATCGGCACCAGCCCGTCGATCGGCGAATGCCATTCGAACACCGGCATATTCGGCACACCGTCATGCAGCTCGAGGCTGTTCTCCTCGATCACCTTGCGGGCGTCGGGATCCTCGGTCATCTTGGTGGACTTCGCGAAATCGAGCGCACCGCGCCCGGCGCCCGCGGCGAGCAGATCGTTGGTGCAGCC
The DNA here is from genome assembly GCF_001613165.1 of Nocardia mexicana NBRC 108244. Lineage (GTDB taxonomy): Bacteria > Actinomycetota > Actinomycetes > Mycobacteriales > Mycobacteriaceae > Nocardia > Nocardia mexicana. The sequence goes on along the minus strand of NZ_BDBV01000050.1, from coordinate 2,294 downwards.
GTTGGCGATCCGGCGGCCCATCGTCATGCCCTGGTCGTTGAGCTGCTCCGAGATCGGGAACCGGTCCGGGTATTCGCGCTCCAGGCCGAGACCGGCGGCGAAGGCCAGGCCGAACACCGGATGCGACCCGTAGCCGAGCCCCTCCAGCATCTTCACCAGGTTCATCGGCACGCCACCCGCCGCGGCGCCTGCGATGCGCAGCTCCGGCGCGTAGGTGGGCGCGAGCGCCGCCGCCCAGGCCGTCGCCATCCCGCCGCCGGAGTACCCGGCCATCGTGACGGGGCTGTGTTCCAGCCGCAGCTGCTTGACCTGCTGCGCGGCGCGGATCCCGTCCAGGGTGATCTGACCGCCCAATTTGGCGGCGCCGTAGGCGAATTGGGGTCCGAGATGATCGGGCAGCGCGATGCTCCAGCCGCGCTGCAGCACCACGTTGTAGGCGGGCGCCTCGCGCACCATCAGATTGGGATCGCTGGTGTAGAGGGTGTGCGAGATCGAGCATTCGGTGCCGAGCCCGTTGATGATGGTCTGGTACGACAGCAGCGGACCGTCCGTCGCCCGGTTGCGCGGCGAGAGCACGGTGGTCGTCGCCGCGATCGGCTTCCCCTCCGAATTCGTGGACCGGAACTTGACCAGCCACACGTCGGTATCCGGGAAGATCAGCAGCGGCGGCAGCGCCCGGATACCGAGCACGTCGCCCGGCTCGTGCTCGGCGACGTCGGCCGGAGCGCCGTAGAACGGATCCGGATCCGCCGCCGGAAGAATAGGCTGCGCGGACGCGGCCCCGACCGCGCCCGCCAGCAAGAGCAAGCTGCCGGCGCAGGCGCCCAGCGCACGCCGGAATGCGTTGTTCCCCATGGCCGTAAACATTAATAGGACTCGTTTCCGACTTCCTCTCGGGGGGTCATGTCCTGACAACTCACAAGCGCTCCGGATATGAGGCTGTGTTGCGAGACGAAATCACGCGAAAACCTGTTGACAGCGGTTACACGAACGTACCTTCGAACTCGGCGCCGCTGCCTGCTCCATATCGGCATCGGCGCAGGATCTAAGGAGCACGGCCATGTACACTCCCGACACCGTCACGGAGGCGCCGACCAGGCGCGTCACCGTCTATTTCGACGGTCCGGACCCCGGCGACGAACTGGTGCTCGAATATGCCGCCACCCGCGCCGAGGCATGGGAATTCGCGGCGGCCGCAGTGCATTCGGGATTGGCGGTCACCATCGATACCAAAGTGCGGCCCGGAATGCGCCCCCTGCCCTGCCGCAGCCTGTGGCACTGACCACACCGGGCTTGTGATGCCTCACAAGCGGCCGGGAGGCGACTTCCGCATTCGCACAGATCGTCGGCGAACCGGAGGTACGGCACCCACCCGCCGTTAGTGTTAACCGCCGCATCAGACAACTCGATGCGGAAGGAGTCAGCATGGTCGCCGACAGCTCGGCCCAACCGGGTCTCACCATCGCCGGAGCCCCGATTTCATCGCCGCTGAAGGATGTGTGGGCGCTGTCGCGGCAGATGGTCGGGCACTTCGTCGAGAATGTCGCGCCGTGCGGGACGCTGCCCGGCGACGCCATCCACGGCGACGTCACCACCATCACCCGGATGAACCTCGAGTTCGCGGTCAGCATGCTCGACGGCACGGACATCCCCGACAAGATCGAACGGCTGAAAGACGCCGCCGCGCAATGGGCCCGCGAGGGCGTCCCGATCGATACCATCCACCACGCCATCCACGAGGGCTTCAAGATCGGCCTGGAGCTGGTGGTGTCCGGCACGGCCGCGCGGCAGCGCAAGACCGGCGACGGCACCATGACGATCACCCTCTCCGACTACGAGGCGTTGATGGGCGGCGCCGAACGCGTCGTGGGAATGCTCGACACCATGACCACCGCGGTCTCCATGGCCTACGTCCGCGAACTCAGAGCCGTTGTCTCCGAACACCATACGGCCGTGCACACCCTCACCTCGGCACTGCTCGGCGGACACCCCACCTCCACCATGGCCCGCGAATGCGGCATCGAGATCGCCGACACCTATCGCGTTCTCGCGCTCGCGATCCCGCCGCATCCGGAGGAGTCGAATCCGATACTGGACGCGAAAGTGGTTGCGCGCCGCAAACTTCGACGTGTGCAGGCGGAACTGGCCACCCGCTGCGGCGATACGGCCCTGTCGCTGCTCTCCATCGACGGCGGCACGCTGCTCATCCCGGCCGACACCACCGACGACGGCCCCCTCGCCGATCTGGTCTCCGCCCTGTCGCACGCCGCGCGGGTCCCCATCACCGCCACCGT
>NZ_BDBV01000049.1 GCF_001613165.1 Nocardia mexicana NBRC 108244 | reverse complement strand
GCCCCCGCGCCCTCCGCCGCGCCGGCGGGTGTGCGCCCGCAGCTGCAAGCGCTGCGCGGCACCGTGCAGAAGGCCAGCCGCATCCGGCAGATCACCGCGGCCAAGACCCGCGAATCGCTGCAGACCACCGCGCAGCTGACCCAGACCCACGAGGTCGACGTCACCAAGATCGCGGCACTGCGCGGCAAGACCAAGGACGCGTTCAAGGAGCGCGAGGGCGTCAACCTGACGTTCCTCCCGTTCTTCGCCAAAGCCGCGGTCGAGGCCCTGGGCGTGCACCCGAACGTGAACGCCTCGTACAACGAGGAGACCAAGGAGATCACCTACCACTCGGCGGTGCACCTGGGCATCGCGGTGGACACCGATCAGGGTCTGCTCTCCCCGGTCATCCACAACGCCAGCGACCTCTCGCTGGCGGGCCTGGCCCGCGCTATCGCCGATATCGCCGGTCGCGCCCGCACCGGCGGACTGAAGCCGGACGAGCTGGCCGGAGGCACCTTCACCATCACCAATATCGGCAGCCAGGGCGCGCTGTTCGACACCCCGATCCTGGTACCGCCGCAGTCGGCGATGCTGGGCACGGGCGCGATCGTCAAGCGGCCCATGGTGATCGCGGACAACGGCAACGAGTTCATCGGCATCCGTTCGGTGTGCTTCCTGCCGCTGACCTACGACCACCGGCTCATCGACGGCGCCGACGCGGGCCGCTTCCTCACCACCATCAAGCACCGGTTGGAGGAAGCCGCGTTCGAGGCGGACCTGGGTCTGTAAAAGAGTTCTCGGCATGAAGGTTGTGATCGCCGGCTCGTCCGGACTGATCGGGACGGCGCTCGTGGCGGCCCTGCGGCGCGACGGGCACGAGGTGGCACGCCTGGTGCGCCGTCCCGCCGCCGGCCGCGACGAGTACTCCTGGGATCCGGCACGCGCCCAGGTCCCGGACCGTGCGCTGCGCGGCGCGGACGCGGTGGTCAACCTCTGCGGTGCCGGGCTCGGATCCCGCCGCTGGAACGGCAGCTACAAGCAGGAGCTGCGCGACAGCCGGATCACGCCCACCGACGTGCTCGCCGAGGCGGTCGCCGCCGCCGGGGTGCCCACGCTGCTCAACGCCAGCGGCGTGCACTTCTACGGCGGCGACACCGGCGACCGGGTGATCACCGAATCCGCCCCTGCCGGAACGGGTTTCCTGGGCACGCTGTGCCGGGACTGGGAGGGGGCGACGCATCCGGCGGCCGAGGCGGGCGCGCGGGTGGTGCTGCTGCGCAGTGCCGTCGTGCTGGCGCGGCACGGCGGCATGCTGAGCATGCTGCAGCCTCTGTATTCGCTGGCCCTGGGCGGCCGATTGGGCAACGGCCGCCAGTACATGCCCTGGATCTCGCTGGACGACGAGATCGGCGGCATCGTCTACGCCCTCACCCACGACGCCGTATCGGGCCCGGTGAACCTGGCCGGGCCCGCCCCGGTGACCAACGCCGAGTTCAACCGCGCCCTCGGCCGCGCCGTGCACCGCCCCGCACCGTTCGTGGTGCCCGCCTTCGCATTACGCCTCCTGATCGGCGAATTCGCCCAGGAGGCAATCCTGCACGGCCCCCGCGCCATCCCCACGGTCCTCGAGTCCGCGGGATATACGTTCCAGCACAACACGATCGGCCAGGCCCTCGACGCCGCGGTGGGACGCCGCGACACGTGACCATGGACTGTTCCGCATGAACGCGCCGGGTGTGGTGATCCGGGACGCACGGGAGGCCGACCTCCCGGAGATCCTCGTGATCCACAACGACGCCATCGCCGAGACCACCGCCATCTGGGACACCGAGCCGGTCGGGATCGAGGAGCGGCGGGCGTGGCTGCGGGACCGCCGCGCCGCCGGATACCCCGTCCTGGTCGCCGAGATCGACGGGGAGGTCGCGGGATACGCGAGTTACGCGCAGTGGCGGCCGAAGTCCGGCTACCGGCTCACCGTGGAGAACTCGGTGTACGTCGCCGACCGCTTCCACCGCCGCGGGGTGGCCACCGCGTTGCTGACCGAGCTGCTGGACCGCGCCGCCGGAGCCGGGACCGTGCACGCGATGATCGCGGCGATCGAGTCCGCCAACACCACCTCCATCAAGCTGCACGAGAAGTTCGGGTTCCGGATCGTCGGCGAGCTGCCGGAGGTCGGCCACAAGTTCGGCCGCTGGATGGATCTGACATTGATGCAGCTCACCCTGCCCGCCCGCGCACAGCGGTAACTATGGCGTAACCTCGCTGACCGTGAGTGAGCGCAGCGACCCTGCCGGCGACCCTTCTTTATCCGGCGAGCCGTCGAGCACATCGGCATCGACCCCGGAACCCCTGACCGACACCTCGGCCCTGCCGATCCTCCCGGCCTCCCGTAAACCGGCCGAGTCCGCGCGATACGACCACACCCCCGTCGTCGTCGAGCAGCTCGGCCTCATCGACTACCACCATGCCTGGGAATTGCAGCGCGGCATCGCCGAGGAGCGCGCCGACGGCCACGGCAGCGACCGGCTGCTCCTGCTGGAACATCCCTCCGTGTTCACCGCCGGGCGCCGCACCGAACCCGCCGATCTGCCGATCGACGGCAGCCCGGTGATACAGGTCGACCGCAGCGGCAAGATCACCTGGCACGGTCCCGGGCAACTGGTCGGCTATCCGATCGTGCGGCTCGCCGAACCGGTCGACGTCGTCGACTACGTCCGCCGCCTGGAACAGGCCCTGATCACCGTGTGCACCGGCCTCGGCGTCGCGTGCGGCCGGGTGGAGGGCCGTTCCGGCGTGTGGGTGGCGGCCGACGCCACGCGACCGGAACGGAAGGTCGCGGCGATCGGCGTGCGGGTGCAGCGCGGCGTCGCCCTGCACGGCGTCGCCCTCAACTGCAACTCGGCCCTGGACGGTTTCGCGTCGATAGTGCCCTGCGGCATCAGCGATGCGGGCGTGACAACGCTGAGCTGCGAGCTCGATCGCGAGGTCTCCGTCGCCGGGGTACGGGGCCTGGTCGCCGACGCGATCATCGCCGCCCTCGACGGCAGGCTGCCGGTCTCCGCACACGATGTAGCCCACGTCACACCCACCGGCACCCGGGGTAGAGCACCCACCAAAGCCATTTGATCACGGCGTAGCATCGGTTCAGTGACCTCCGTCGACACCCCGACATCGCAAGGCTCGGCCCACACGGCCGCAGCGCCCAACGGCCGCAAGCTGCTTCGCATCGAGGCACGCAACGCGGAGACGCCGATCGAGCGCAAACCCTCGTGGATCCGCACCCGCGCCACCATGGGCCCGGAGTATTCCGAGCTCAAGGGCCTGGTGAAACGCGAAGGGCTGCATACGGTCTGCGAGGAGGCGGGCTGTCCGAACATCTTCGAATGCTGGGAAGACCGCGAGGCCACATTCCTCATCGGCGGCGAGCAGTGCACCCGCCGCTGCGATTTCTGCCTGATCGACACCGGTAAGCCGCAGCCGCTCGATCGCGACGAGCCGCGCCGCGTGGCCGAGAGCGTGCAGCAGATGGGCCTGCGCTACTCGACCATCACCGGCGTCGCCCGCGACGACCTCCCCGACGGCGGCGCCTGGCTGTACGCCGAGACCGTGCGCGCCATCAAGCGGGTCTCCCCGCACACCGGCGTGGAGCTGCTCATCCCCGACTTCAACGCCAAGCCCGACGCGCTGGCCGAGGTGTTCTCCTCGCGCCCCGAGGTGCTGGCGCACAACGTGGAGACGGTGCCGAGCGTGTTCAAGCGGATCCGCCCCGCCTTCACCTACGAGCGGTCGCTGAGCGTCATCACGGCCGCCCGCGAGGCCGGCCTGATCACCAAGTCCAACCTCATCCTCGGCATGGGCGAGACCCCGGAGGAGGTCACGCAGGCGATGCGCGACCTGCACGAGGCGGGCTGCGACATCCTCACCATCACCCAGTACCTGCGCCCCTCCCCGCGCCACCACCCGGTGGACCGCTGGGTGAAGCCGCAGGAGTTCGTCGAACATTCCGACGTCGCAACGGAAATCGGCTTCGCGGGCGTGATGGCCGGTCCGCTGGTCCGCTCCTCCTACCGCGCCGGCAGGCTCTACGCCCAGGCCATGAAGCGCCACGGCCGCGAGCTCCCCCCGCAGATGGCCCACCTCGGCGACGAGAGCACCGCCGCCCAGGAAGCCACCTCGGTCCTGGCCCGCTTCGGTTCCTGATCGCCCGTCTCCCGCGGGCCGCGTGCGGCGTGTCCGGGATCTTTCGAATTGCTGACAGGCCGTGGTCCCCGGTGGGAAGCTCGAGTGAACCGCACGTGTCGACTCCGGGAGCGAGGACACATGGCCGACAGAGCGAGTACATCGGCAGGCGCCAACGGTACGACCATCACGGCGGAGCGTCCCGACGCCATCCGCAATGTGGTGCTGGTCGGCCAGAGCGGTTCGGGTAAGACGACGCTGGTGGAGGCCCTCGCGATGGCCACCGGCGCGCTCACCCGGGCCGGTCGCGTGGAGGACGGCACCTGCGTCTCCGACTACGACGACATAGAACAGCGACAACACCGGTCGGTGCAGCTGTCGGTGGTGCCGGTCGGCTGGGAGGGCATCAAGATAAACCTCCTGGACACACCGGGGTACGCCGATTTCGTCGGGGAGCTGAGGGCCGGTCTGCGCGCCGCGGACGCGGCCCTTTTCGTGATCTCGGCGGCCGCGGGCGCGGCGGGCGTGAGCGGGCAGACGCTGGCCCTGTGGGAGGAATGCGCGAGCGTCGGCATGCCGCGCGCGCTGGTGATCACCCACCTGGACGCCGCCCGCGCCGATTTCGACGAGATGACCGAGACCTGCCGCGAGCTGCTCGGCGGCGGTGCAGCGGAAAGCATGCTGCCGCTGCATCTTCCGGTGTACGGCCCGAAGGGCGCCGACGGCCATCGCCCCGTCACTGGCCTGATCGATCTGCTCACCGAGCACGTCTTCGACTATTCGAAGGGCGAGCACATCCAGGCCGAGACCACCGCCGACCAGTCCGCGCTGATCGATCAGGCGCGCGGTCGACTCATCGAGGGCATCATCGCCGAGAGCGAGGACGAGACCCTCATGGAGCGGTACCTGGCGGGCGAGGCGATCGACCTGACGACGCTGGTCACCGACCTGGAGCGGGCCGTCGCGCGCGGCACCTTCCACCCGGTCCTGATCGCGGCGCCGCCCCCCGAGGGCGCGCGCGAGGGCCTGGGCATGGTGGAGATCCTGGACCTCATCACGCGCGGATTCCCCACTCCCGCAGAGCATCCGGTGTCGGCGTCGGGGCTCGACGGCGCGCGCCCCGCCCCGCTGTCCTGCGATCCGGACGGCCCCCTGGCGGCGGAGGTGATCCGCACCGCGTCGGATCCCTACGTCGGGCGGCTGTCGCTGGTGCGGGTGTTCTCCGGGACGCTGCGCGCGGACGAGACGGTGCACGTCTGCGGCCACGGCCCGGTCGAGGAGCGCAACCACGACGTCGACGAGCGGGTGGGCGCGGTGTCGGTGCCGTTCGGCAAGCAGCAGCGGCCGCTGGGCCAGGCCATCGCCGGAGATATCGCCTGCGTCAGCAAGCTCGGCCACGCGGAGACCGGGGACACCGTGTCGGCGAAGGACGCGCCGCTGCTGATCGAACCGTGGCCGATCCCGGAACCGCTACTGCCCGTGGCGATTCGGGCGCACGGCAAGGCCGACGAGGACAAGCTGTCGCAGAGCCTGGCGCGGCTGGTCGCCGAGGATCCGACGGTGCGGCTCGAGCAGAACGGCCAGACCCATCAGCTGGTGCTGTGGTGCCTCGGCGAGGCGCACCGCGATGTCGCCCTGGAGCGGCTGCGGTCCCGGTTCGGGGTGCAGGTCGATACGGTCGACCACCGGGTCGCGCTGCGAGAGACGTTCGCCACCACCGCATCCGGGCGCGGGCGGCACGTGAAGCAGTCCGGCGGCCACGGCCAGTACGCCATCTGCGAGATCGAGGTGGCGCCGCTGCCGGAGGGCTCGGGCATCGAATACGTCGACAAGGTGGTGGGCGGAGTCGTTCCGCGACAGTTCATTCCGTCGGTGGAGAAGGGTGTGCGGGCGCAGGCCGCGCGCGGGGTGGCCGCCGGATATCCGCTGGTGGATGTGCGGGTGACGCTGTTCGACGGCAAGGCGCACTCGGTCGATTCCTCCGACGCCGCCTTCCAGACCGCCGGTGCGCTGGCACTGCGCGAGGCCGCGGCGACCGCCCGCATCAGCCTGCTGGAGCCGATCGCCGAGGTCCGGGTGACGGTGTCCGACGACTATGTCGGGGCCGTGCTCAGCGATCTGTCCGGCCGCCGCGGCCGCGTGCTCGGCACCGAGCCGACCACCGCGGGCCGCACCGTGATCCGCGCCGAGGTCCCCGAACTCGAATTGAGCCGCTACGCAATAGATCTGCGCTCCCTGGCGCACGGCGGCGCCCAGTTCTCCCGCAGCTACACCCGCCACGAACCGATGCCGTCGCAACTGGCCGAGAGCATCCGGGCCCAGGCCTCGGCCTAGCCCTCCGGCAGCCTGTCGTCGTCCTTCGGAAACCCCTCGGGATCGAACAGCAGGCGGCGCAGCACCTCGGCGGCGCGGCCCTGCTCCTCGCCCAGCTTCGCGTACCGCTGGGCGACGCGCGGCTGTCCGCTGCGCCCGGCGTGGGCACGCATTCGCTCGGCGAGTTGCTGCTTCTCCTCCAGCGCTCGATAGGCGGTCCACAATGACCGCTGTATCTCCAGGTCTTGTTCTTCCAGCAGGGCACGTCCCGTCCAGACATGACCGACCCGGCATCGATATCGTCCGGAATCGGCCGTGAACAACGCGCCACCACAGTCGGGACACGCCAGCCCGGACGGTGGCATCATGTTCGGCACCTCCTCGGGCCCCCGCTGTTCTCCGGCGTCGATGCGCGCTTCCAGCCGGTCGGAGTCGGAGACGGGCGACGGTGACACCGGCGCCGGGTTCCGCATTTCCGCGTGCAATGCGAGGCCGATCTTGCCCGCGGGAAGCACATGGTCGACCGGTGTCGCGGCCGACGCGCTCTCGGGCATACTCCGATAGTCGGCCTCGTCGGGGTCCTGTACGACAGCCAACCCGCCCCGCGCCTTGATCAGGGCCAGACCGGTCGTCCCGTCATCGAGAGCGCCCGACAGCACCACACCGGCGGCGCGCTGCCCCCACTCGATGGCCGCCGAACGGAACAGCACGTCGACACCCGGCCGGTGCCGGTTCTCGGTCGGACCGCGCGACAATCGGATGCGGCCGTCGTCGACGAGCAGATGACGATCGGGAACCGCGGTGTAGATGGTTCCGGCCTCCAACGGCATCCCGTCCGCGGCGACCGATACCGGCAACGGCCCCGCCCGCCCCAGAATCGAGGCCAGGACGCTGGTGCCTCCGGGCGGCAGGTGCAGCACGACCAGCACCGCGGCGGGCAACTCGAGGGGCAGCCCGGCGACGAGATCGCGCAGTGCCGTGATCCCTCCCGCGGAGGCACCGACGACGACCACATGCGAGGGTGATTCGGTCACATCCGGCCTCCGATCGCGTGGACTGGTGGGGGTCGGCGGTCACCTGACGGACGACGCGGTCTCGACGCTGGGATGGACGGGCAGCAATCCGGAGAGGTCGGCGGCCGCGACGATGCGCCGCACGATCGAGGCGGTGCTGACCAGGTGCACGTCGATATCCTGCCGTTGGCACCGGATGGCCTCGTCGGCCAGAGCGGCAAATGCACGGCAACCCATGAAGTCGAGGTCCTCGAGATCGATGACGAGCCGACCGGGCGGTGTCACCCGCGCGGCGGCCGCACCCAGCAGATGCTTCCATGTCGGCAACGTGCACGCGTCCACTTCCCCTTGTGCGCGCAGCAGCACGTCCCAGCCTCGAAATTCGACGTTTCCCGTGAGCCACGAGGAGATGGGGGATGTTCCGGACAGGTTCGGCTCACCGAGCCTTCGGTGGTTCGTCACAGCGGAGACGGTGGGGCTCACAGCGCCCTCCCGATAGTCGGCGCCACAGCGCTCGATATTCGATCCGCCCTGCCGATCTGAAGACGAATCCTTCTGTTTCGAGTAGCCCATGTTCCAGCCACCGAAACCTGCCGACCGGACGGGCTACCGTGCGGCAACCGGCAGCGCCGCCCACACCACCTTGCCCAGCGGACGACGCGGCGTACACCCCCAGGCCAGCGCCAGCCGCGCCACGATATGCAAGGAGCCCGGTTGATCCGGCCCCGGCACGGGCTCGCGCAGGACAGCCGCGCGCGGGTCGCTGTCCGACACCGCCACGGTGAACACTCCCTTGCACAGTTCCAACCGCAACCCGATCTCGTCGTGGCTGTCCGCGTGTATCAGCGAGTTCTCCACGAGTTCCGTCACGACCAGGGCGGCATCGGCGCGCACTTCGGGCACGGCCCACCGCTCGACAACCTCCTCGATGAATTGCCGGGCCCGCCGCCCGGACGGCGGAGCTCGGGTGAGCTTGATCGTGGCGCGCCGCCGGGGCGGCGTATCGGCGAGATCCGCCACTGCCGCCTCGACCGTGGCGAATACCGGCACGAAGCGATCGACGACGCTGGACCGGAGGCGGGCACGCAGCATCGCCGACGTCGCGACCAGCAGGATCGGCACCGCAGGCCAGGTACCGGTGCGCATCCAGGCACTGGAGAACGCCGTCAGCGACAGATCGGAGGGGATCGCGAGGTCGTCCACCGGCACGACGACGGCTCGCGGCTCGTCCAGGGCGAATTTCACCAGGTCGTCGCTGAAATGCCGGTAGTTGAGCGAATTCAGCTCGCCCCGCGGCCGGATGATCGAACAGCCCTCGAACTCTGTTCGCACCCAAACGATTTCAGAATTCGCCATACGCCTCGTACCCTTCGGACCTGCCGATCGGGCCCCTGCACCCCGGTCACTCGTCACAACGCCCACCGGCCCACCGGTGTCCGGTTCGACCGACTCGTCCCCGGGGTAGCCGCCCAGGTGGCTCCCAAACAGCCTCCCGTCACGACCGGAACGGCCGAGGCGCACGCGGTCCCTCCCGCCGCCGAAGCTATCGGGCATTCCCGATATCCTGAGTGCCATGGCAGCAGGGAAGGGCGGGAAGCCGTCCAAGGAAGCGAAGGCCGCGGCAAAGGCGGCGCGCAAGCAGGCGTCGAAGGAGCGACGCCAGCAGCTCTGGCAGGCGTTCCAGATGCAGCGCAAGGAAGACAAGCTCCTGCTGCCGTTGATGATCGGCGCATTCGTCGGCATCGCCGTGGTGCTGTTCGTGATCGGCCTGATCGTGGGCCTGCAGTGGTTCTTCCTGCCGGTCGGACTGCTGCTGGGCGCGCTGGTGGCGTTCATCATCTTCGGGCGGCGGGTGCAGCGCAACGTGTACGCGCGGGCCGAGGGCCAGGCCGGCGCGGCCGCCTGGGTGCTGGACAACCTGCAGGGCAAGTGGCGCGTCACCCAGGGTGTCGCGGCCACCACCCAGCTCGACGCCGTGCACCGCGTGATCGGCCTGCCGGGCGTGATCCTGGTCGCCGAGGGCTCCCCGTCACGCTTGAAGTCGCTACTGGCACAGGAGAAGAAGAAGACCGCCCGGCTCGTCGGCGACACCCCGATCTACGACGTCGTCATCGGCAATGACGAGGGCCAGGTCCCGCTGAAGGGCCTGCAGCGCTACCTGACCAAGCTCCCCCGCAATATCGACGCCAAGCGCATGGAGCTCATCGAGGGCCGCCTGGCGGCACTCGCCACGCGCGGCGGCCCGGCCCTGCCGAAGGGCCCGCTGCCCACGGGCGCCAAGATGCGCGGCGTCCAGCGCACCATCCGCCGCCGCTGAGTTCGTCCCGGCGAAGAGCATGCCGGGAAATGATGGGCGCCAGGCCGGGAATGACGGGCACCAGGCCGGGAATGGCGGGGCACCACACCAGGAATGACGGGGTGCACACCAAGAATGGCGGGGTGCCAGGCCGGGAGGTGGGGCGGCGCTGCCGAAGGCGATGCCGGGAATTGGGCTGGCTAGCGGGAGCGGACCAGGGCCGTTCCCGTGGCGCGGTCGTGCATGCCGCGGCCGTCGGAGTCGGTGAACAGGGCGGGGACCACGAAGATCAGCAGGACCTGGCGGGCCAGGGCGCGGACGAAACCGACCGTGGCTTCGGCGTCCACCCGGATCACCCGCATGCGCAGGAAGAACTGGCCGGGCGTGAACCCGAACAGGGTCACGCACCCCACGCCGAGCACGAACCACACCAGCAGCGTGAGGGTGTTGATCGATCCTCCGCGCGTGATGATCGCCGCGATCCCCATGGCGATGAACCAGTCGATGAAGAGTCCGGCGATGCGCCGCATCATCGACACCAGCGATCCCGCGCCGGACTCCGGCAGCCCGAGCAGCTTGCCCGGATACTCGTCCGGCCCAGGGCCACCCGGGTCCGCCGCATCAGGTCCGGACAGCCAGGAACCGGTGATTCGCGCCATGCCCCCAGCTTAGGCACCAGGCTCGAACGGGCCACGTCACACCCGGCACGCCCACTGCTGTCATTCCCGGCACGCCCGCTGCTCTCACCCCTGGACACGCCCGCTGCTCTCACCCCCTGGACACGCCCGCTGCTCTCACCCCCTGGGCACGCCCGCTGCTCTCACCCTCGGCATGCCGCTGCCCTCACTCCCGGCACGCCCGCTGCTCTCACCCCCTGGGCACGCCCGCTGCTCTCACCCTCGGCATGCCGCTGCTCTCACTCCGGCACGCCCGCTCTCACCCCTTGGGCATGCCCGCTGCTCCCACCCTCGGCATGCCGCTGCCCTCACTCCCGGCATGCTTTTGGCCGGGATCTCTCGGTCGATTCCGGGCAAGAACATGCCGGGAATGACGGTGGGCAGGTTGCGCGCGGGAAACTCTCAGCGCGCCGCGGCACTCGAGGCGCGATTCGTAACACATATTTACGGACCTCCGCGACCGCCGGCTTCCGCGGAGTGGCAGGATATGCGTGCTGGTCGAGCAACGATCGGCGTCGACCCCGGCCCCGTGCACGGCTCCGGGACGCCGCGGTGCGCGGTCGGCGCTACGTGTAACACTGGCGAAACACAGTCTTGATTGTCGGGAAACACCGCGTCCATAGCGTTCATCGACGACGCCCAGCAATCGGCACAGGCTGGGAACCGATCCGTAAGGAGTACTAAGTGGCGTTCAGCACGGCCGACGAGGTCATCAAGTACATCAAGGAGGAGGAGGTCGAGTACGTCGACGTCCGGTTCACCGACCTCCCCGGTGTGCAGCAGCACTTCTCGATCCCGGCGAAGGCCTTCACGGCCGACCTGGCCGAAGAGGGCCTGGCGTTCGACGGATCGTCGGTGCGCGGTTTCCAGTCGATCGACGAGTCGGACATGCTCCTGCTGCCCGATTTCAGCACGGCTCGCATCGACCCGTTCCGCGCGGCGAAGACCCTGAACCTCAACCACTTCGTGCACGACCCGTTCACCCGCGAGGCCTACAGCCGCGACCCCCGCAACGTCGCGCGTAAGGCCGAGGAGTACCTGAAGAGCACCGGCATCGCCGACACCGCCTTCTTCGGCGCCGAGGCGGAGTTCTACATCTTCGACTCCATCCGCTACGACTCGGCGATGAACGGCTCCTTCTACGAGATCGAGTCCGTCTCCGGCTCGTGGAACACCGGCGCCGAGTTCAACCCGGACGGCACCCTCAACCGCGGCTACAAGGTCCGCAACAAGGGCGGGTACTTCCCGGTCGCGCCGTACGACCACTACGTCGACCTGCGCGACAAGATCGCGACCAACCTGCAGAACGCCGGCTTCGAGCTGGAGCGCGGCCACCACGAGGTCGGCACCGCGGGCCAGGCCGAGATCAACTACAAATTCGGCACCCTGCTGGCGGCGGCCGACGACCTGCAGCTGTTCAAGTACATCGTGAAGAACACCGCGTGGGCCGAGGGCAAGACCGTCACCTTCATGCCGAAGCCGCTGTTCGGCGACAACGGCTCGGGCATGCACGCCCACCAGTCGCTGTGGAAGGACGGCAGCCCGCTGTTCCACGACGAGGCCGGCTACGGCGGCCTGTCGGATCTGGCGCGGCACTACATCGCGGGCATCCTGCACCACGCCCCGTCGCTGCTGGCCTTCACCAACCCGACCATCAACTCCTACCACCGGCTGGTGCCGGGCTACGAGGCCCCCATCAACCTGGTGTACTCGCAGCGCAACCGCTCCGCCGCGGTCCGCATCCCGGTCACCGGCAACAACCCGAAGGCCAAGCGCATCGAGTTCCGCGCGCCGGACTCCTCGGGCAACCCGTACCTGGCGTTCGCCGCGATGATGATGGCCGGCCTGGACGGCATCAAGCGCAAGCTGGAGCCGCTGGCCCCGGTCGACAAGGACCTCTACGAGCTCCCGCCGGAGGAGGCCAAGAACATCCCGCAGGCCCCCACCAGCCTGGAGTCGGTCATCAACAAGCTCGAGGAGGACCACGAGTACCTCACCGAGGGCAACGTCTTCACCGAGGACCTCATCGAGACCTGGATCTCGCTCAAGCGCGACAACGAGATCGCCCCGGTCAACCTGCGTCCGCACCCCTACGAGTTCGAGCTGTACTACGACGTGTAAGTCGCTGTACCGCAAGCGTTCTCCCGGAGCCCCAGCCGAATTCGGCTGGGGCTCCGGCCGTTTCGAGAACAGCCTTCCCGAATTTCCGGCGATTGCTATCGGGTAACAGTGCTCCGGCAAATCACTCGCGGGGCGGAAGTCGCTGTACGATAGCCGAATTCGAGTGGGTATATGCCGTACCGGCATACGCGACACTTCGGATGCGTTGGGGGCGTGGGGGGTTTGTGTTGTCGATAGTGAATCCCGGTGAGTGCGTGGGTAGTCCCGGTGAGTGAGGCAAGGGCGGCGAGATAGGCGGGAAAGCTGTCGCGGTGGGTGCAACCGGTTCTAACGTCGCCCGCCATGAAGATTTCCCTCATTTCCCTTCTCGGCGCGGCCGTTACGGCCGTCGCCCTGACCGCCGGTCCGGCGACGGCCGACCCGTCGACGACCCAACCCTCGGTGACGGCCCCGCCGTCGGCGCCCGCGAATCCGTCGGTGACCGGCGAACCGTCGACCACCGACCCCGTCGTGCCGGAGGCGCCGTCGGCGGAAGGACAGTCCGCGGACGAGCCGTCGGTGGCGAGTGCCGCCGCCGGGCGCATCACCCTGCAGGGCGCGGTCAATGTCCGCGATATCGGCGGCTACCGCACCTACGACGGCAAGACCACCAAGGCGGGCAAGGCGATTCGCGCCGATTCGCTGGAGAAACTGACCGATGCCGATATCCAGAAGCTGGGTTCGCTGGGCCTGCAGGCGGCCATCGATCTGCGGACTCCGGGCGAGGTGCAGTTCATGGGACCGGACAAGCTGCCGCCCGGCGTACCCCTGGTATCCCGCCCGATCGACGACACCGGCCTGTTCCAGCAGATGATGCAGGTGATCCAGTCCAAGGATCCGGTGAAGCAGGAGCAGCTGCTCGGCAACGGCGGCGCCGAGCGCATCATGCGGCAGGTGTACGGCAGCTTCCTGTCCGATGATTCGCGGGCGAAGTTCGGCCAGACCATCAAGGATCTCGCGGCCACCGGCAAGCCCACGCTGTACCACTGCACCGCGGGCAAGGACCGGACGGGCTGGACCACCTACGTGGTGCTGCGGGCCGTCGGCGTGCCGGAATCGACTGCGCGCCAGGACTATCTGCTGTCCAACGAGTACCGCGCGGCCGCCGACGCCAAGCTGCGCGAGCAGGTCAAGCAGGCCGGATACATGCAGAACCCGGACCTGCTGATCCCCTTGCAGGAGGTGCGTAACGAATACCTGGACACCACCATCCGCCAGCTGGAACAGACCTACGGCGACTTCGGCAAGTTCCTCACCCAGGGCCTGGGCCTGGACCCGGGAACCATCCTGAAACTCCGCAAGAACCTGGTCGGCTGACAACGATAGGAAGGCAGGCCCCGCCTCGATAGAGGCGGGGCCGCGCGCCACCTTCCCGGCGTCCCGGCCTCCCGTCTATCCCGGCATGCTTTCGGCCGGGATCAGCGGCCCAGCTTGGGCAGGCGGAAGCGCGGGCCCTTGGCGGCGGTCGCGGGCTTGTTCACCGCGGACAGCGCGGCATACTCGTCGTCGGTCAGGGTGAGGGTGGCCGCGGCGATGTTCTCCTCCACGTGCGCGACGCTGGAGGTGCCGGGGATGGGCAGGATCACCGGCGAGCGGCGGAGCAGCCAGGCGAGCGCGAGCTGGGACGGGGTGGCGTCCTCGCGCTTGAAGGTGTCGAGCGGCCCGCCCGGGCGGGCGAGATCGCCGGTGGCCATGGGGAACCAGGGAATGAACGCGATATTGTTCGCCTCGGCGTAGTCGAGGACGTCCTCGGCGCTGCGGTCGGCCAGGTTGTACAGGTTCTGCACCGAGACGATCTCGGCGATCTTGCGCGCCTGCGCCAGCTGGGCGACCGTGACCTGGGACAGCCCGATGTGCCGGATCTTCCCCTCCTTCTGCAGCGCCGCCAGCTCGCCGACCTGATCGGCCAGCGGCACCTGCGCGTCGATGCGGTGCAGCTGGTACAGGTCGATGCGCTCCACACCCAGGTGGCGCAGGCTCAGTTCGAGCTGCTGGCGCAGGTACTCGGGACGGCCGACCGGAATCCACTCACCGGGGCGGGGACGGCTCAGACCGCCCTTGGTCGCGATGACCATATCGTCCGAATACGGGTGCAGCGCATGGCGAATGAGCGTCTCGCTGACGAAGGGGCCGTAGGAGTCCGCGGTGTCGATGAAGGTCACACCCAGTTCGGCGGCCCGGCGCAGCACCCGGATCGCCTCCTCCGGATCCTTCGGATCACCCCACACACCGGGACCGGTGATCTGCATCGCACCGTAGCCCAGGCGATGCACGGGCAGATCGCCGCCGAGGGCGAAGGTGCCCGAGGCGGCGGCGGGACGCGAGTCGGCTTGGGTGGTCATAGATTCCTTCCGAACGGGGATGGCTGATCAGTCGGGGCTGGGAAAGAAGCCCGAGTTGATGAAGGACCGGACATAGGCATCCAGCGCCGCCGCGTCGATCGGCGGGCAGTCGATGCCCTCGCCGCGCAGCGCCGCCCGCGTCCGGGTGTCGTCCACGGGGGCGACGGTTCCACCGTAGTTGCCGCTGACCAGCACCGCGCGCACGAGCGAATCGTCGCCGGACGCATCGCGGGTGGCGGCCTCCTCGGCCAGGCGGGTCGCGATCTCCTCGATCGGCGCGACCGAGACCGCAATCCCGTTGCCGCGCAACGATTCGAAGATGTCGGCGATCGCCACCGACTCCGAGTGCACCAGGTGGTATGCCGACCCGTCCGCGGGCAGCGCGGACAGCGCCACGATCGCCTGCACGACGTAGTTCACCGGCACCAGCGGCATGGCGGCATCGCCGGTGTCGGGCGCCAGTCCGAGCACGGCGGCGGCCCGGATCATGTTCCAGAACGAGTCGTCGACGCTGTTCACACCGACTCGCGGGTCACCGCTCACGATTCCGGGGCGGTAGATGCTCACCGGGACACCGCGCTCCCCCGCCTGCCGGATCAGCTGCTCGGCCGCCCACTTGCTGGCTACGTACCCGTTCGCGGCGACGTCGCGAACGTCCAGGTGGGCGTCCTCGCGGCCGATGAAATCCGGTGCGGGAGCGGCCGGTACGACGGTGTTGACGGTGGAGACGAAGTGCACGGGCTTGATCCGCCCGAGCGTCGCCAGCCGCAGCACCTCGCGGGTGCCCGCCACATTGGCCGCCCGCAGCCGGGCATAGGGCTCGATGTGGTTGACGCGGGCGCCGTTGTGATAGATCGCCTCGATCTGGTCGGCCAGGCGGGCGTATTCGGGTCCGTCCAGCCCGAGCCTGGGCGAAGCCAGATCGCCCGGCACCGCGACGATCCGGCGGCGGTCGGCGTCGTCCCAGATGCGGTACTTCTCCAGGGCGTCGCGAATCCGCTTGTGCGCCTGCTCCTCGTCGTCGGCCCGCACCAGGCACCACACCCGGGCGTCGGTGCCGGACAACAGTTCCCGCGCCAGATGCGCGCCGACGAATCCGGTGACGCCGGTGAGCAGCACGTCCCGGGGCGCCCGCGTGCGGGCTGGGGCGGCGCCCGCGCCGTCGATATCCGGGTCGAGCACGGCATCGGCGGCGAGCGTGGCGAAGTCGACCGGCGGCACCGCGACCGCCGGTTCGTCCGGGTTGTCGATGCGGGCCGCGAGGCCGCGCACCGTGGGCGCAGTGAACACCGCGGCCATCGGCACGTCCACGCCGAGCCGGGCGGTCAGCGCGCGCTGCAGCGTGAACGCGAGCAGCGAGGTGCCACCGAGATCGAAGAAGTCGTCCTCGGCGCCCGCGCGGGCCACGCCGAGCACCTCGCAGAACGCCTCGGCGACAAGACGTTCGGTGACGCCGGCCGGTTCGACGTACTCGCGGGCCCGGAAGACCGGCCGCGGCAGCGCCGCCCGATTCAGCTTGCCCGCGTCGTTCGTCGGGAAGGAGTCGAGCACCATGATCACCGAAGGCACCATGTACGACGGCAGCACCTGCCCCAGCGCTTCCCGCAGGGCGTCCACCGAGAGGGTGCCCGCGGAGGCTGGGCCGGTCGACGCTGCCGGGACCACATAGGCGGCGAGCTGGTCGCCGGTCTCCGTGGCCGCCGCGACCACCACGGCCTGGGCGACGGTGGGCTCGGCCAGCAGGGCGGTCTCGATCTCGCCGAGTTCGATGCGGTGGCCGCGGATCTTGGCCTGGAAGTCGCTGCGGCCCAGGTATTCCAGTACGCCGTCGGCGTCGCGGCGAACGAGGTCGCCGGTGCGGTACATCCGGGCGCCCGAAGGGCCGTACGGGTCGGCGACGAAACGGTCCGCGGTCAGCTCCGCGCGGCGCATGTAGCCGCGCGCCAACTGGTCTCCCGCCAAATACAATTCGCCGACCACTCCGGCGGGCACCAGGTGCAGCCGGGTGTCGAGCACGTAGGTGCGCGTATTCCATTGCGCCACACCGATCGGCACCGTCGCGCGGTCGCGGGTCGAGGCCTGCCGGTAGGTGACCGAGACGGCGGCCTCGGTGGGGCCGTACAGGTTGTGCAGCCCGGCGTCGGACAGCGCGGCGAATTCGGCGACTGTACCCGGCGGCAGCGCCTCGCCGATGACGAAAACGTCACGCAGCGAGGACAATTGCTCCGGCCGCGCGGCGGCGAGGAAGACCTGCAGCACCGACGGGACGAAGTCGGTGAGCGTGACCTCGTGCGTGGCGATCAGGCCCGCGATGTAGCCCGGGTCGCGCTGGCCGTCCGGCGCCGCGAGCACCAGCCGCGCACCCGCCCACAGCGGAGCGAAGAAGCCCCACAGCGATACGTCGAACGTGGTCGCCGTCTTCTGCAGGTAGGTGTCGCCGGGCCCGAATCCGTAGTGCGCCACCATCCATTCGATCTGATTGGTGATCGCGCCGTGCGAGACCAGCACGCCCTTGGGACGGCCGGTCGATCCGGAGGTGAACAGCACGTACGCCGGATGGTCCGGGCGCAGCGGGGCGCGCAGTTCGCGGGCGGCGACGGAATCGGCTACGTACTCGGACAATTCGAGGGCATCGATCTCGACGACCCGCACGCCGGACCCCGGTACCGGATCACCGCCGGTCGTCAGCACGCAGACGGGCTCGGCCGTCTCCAGCACATATGCGATGCGGCCCGCCGGATGGTCGAGGTCCAGGGGCAGGTAGGCGCCGCCCGCCGTCAGCACGGCGTACATCGCCACCAGCAGCTCCGGCGAACGCGGCATGGCCAGTGCCACCACGGATTCCGGACCGATCCCCTGCGCGATCAGGTACCGCGCCAGGCGGTTCACCCGCGCATCGAATTCCCGGTAGCTCCAAGCCGTTTCGCCGGAAACGAGGGCCGGTGCGTCCGGTGTCGCGGCCGCGGCGCGGCGGAAGCCGGTCAGCAGGAGTTCTCCCGCCACGGGATGCGCGGTGTCGGACAGCAGTCGCGGGCGCTCGCCCGCGTCGAGCAGGTCGATATCGCCGACCACGGCGGCGGGGTCGGCGGCGATCGCCGCGAGCAGGCGCACGAACCGATCCACGAAGCCCTGCACGGTGTCGTGGGAGAACATGTCCGTGGCGTAGGTGACGATGCCGCCGAGACCCGCCGGGGCGCCCGCCGCGTCGTAGGTGTCGCCGATCATCCAGTGCAGGTCGAACTGCGAGACCTCGGCGCCGACGTCCAGGCTCGCCACGGTCAGCCCGGGCAGTTCCAGTTCGACCGAGCCCAGGTTCTGGAACGACAGCGCCACCTGGTACAGCGGGTGCCGGGCGGTCGACCGCACCGGATTCAGGGCGTCGACCAGGCGCTCGAACGGCACGTCCGCATGCGCGAATGCCTGGATGTCGGATTCGCGCTGCCGGGCCAACTGCTCGCGGAAGCTCGCATCGCCGTCGTAGCGGGTGCGGAACACCAGGGTGTTGATGAACATGCCGATCAGGTCGTCCAGCGCGGCGTTGCCGCGCCCGGCGACCGGTCCGCCGATCGCGATATCGTCGGTGCCCGACAGCCGCGCCAGCAGCACCGCCAGCGCGGTGTGCACGACCATGAACAGCGTCGCGCCCTCGGCGCGCGCCAATTCGGCCAGCGCACGGTGGGTTTCGGCATCGATGGACACCTCGGCCCGGCCACCGGCGATGGACCGCACCAGCGGACGCGGCCGATCCGACGGCAGGTCCAGCTGGTCGGGCAGCCCGGCCAGCGCCTCCCGCCAGTAGGCGATCTGCTCGGACACCAGCGACCGCGGATCGTCCTCGGAACCGACCACGGACCGCTGCCAGATGCTGAAATCGGCGTACTGCACCGGCAGTGGGGCCCACTCCGGGGCCGCCCCCGCGCCGCGTGCCGCATAGGCGGTCATCAGGTCGCGGGCCAGCGGGCCGATCGACGAGCCGTCGGCGGCGATGTGATGCACCACCATCGCCAGCACGTACTCCCGCCCACCGGCGTTCGCGGCGCCCAGGTCGAACAGCACGACCCGCACCGGCACCTCGGCGGTGAGATCGAACACCGTCCGCGCCAGCGCGGCGAGCTCCTCCATCAGCTCGGCCGGATCGACTGGCACGACCCGCAGCTGCGGAACTGCCTGCGACGCAGGCAGAATCACCTGCACGGCGGCATCGCGCCCGCTCCCGTCCGGCACCTCCCTCGGCGGGTAGACCGTGCGCAGGATCTCGTGCCGGGTCACCAGGTCCGCGATGGCGGCCTGCAGCGCCTCGGCGTCCACGGTGCCGGTCAGCCGCACCGCCAGCGGCACGTTGTAGGCGACCGAGGCGGTATCGAGGCGATTGAGCAGCCAGAGGCCCTGCTGCGCCAGCGACAGCGGAATCTGTTCCGGCCGTGGGCCCGCGGTGAGGGCGGGGCGGTCGTCGGCGGTGGACTGCTCGTCCAGGCGGGCCGCCAGCGCCGCCACCGTCGGCGCCTCGAACAGCAGCCGGACCGGGACGCGCAGGTTCAACGCGGCGCCCAGCCGGGCCATCAGCCGGGTCGCGATCAGCGAGTTGCCGCCGAGTTCGAAGAAGTCGTCGTCGGCGCCGACGGGCGTTGCGGGACCGAGCAATTCGGTGAACACGTCCGCGACCAGTTCTTCCAGCCGACCGGACGGCGCCCGGAACTCCCGGGTGTGCAGGACGGGCGCGGGCAGCGCGGCGCGGTCCAGTTTGCCGACCGGGGTCAGCGGGATCTCGTCGAGCAGCATGACGGTCGTCGGCACCATGTGCGCGGGCAGGCTGGCCTCGGCGAGCGCGGTCAGGTCCTCGACCGCCACCTCGGACCCTGCGGACGCGTGCACATAGGAGACGAGAATCGTTGCACCACTGGGCAGTTCATGCCCGACGGTGACGGCGAAGTCGACCGCGTCGTGTGTGGCGAGAACCGCGTCGATCTCGCCGAGTTCGATGCGGAACCCGCGGATCTTGACCTGGAAGTCGTTGCGGCCCAGGTACTCCACATCCCCGTCACCGGTCCGCCGCACCAGGTCACCGGTCCGGTACAGCCGCCCGCCGTCGGGGTCGAACGGGTCGGCCACGAACCGGGCCGCGGTCAGCCCGGGACGCTCGTGATACCCCCGCGACAGCTGCGCGCCGGTGATGTACAGCTCGCCGACGGCTCGATCGGGCACCGGTGAGAGCCGTTCGTCCAGTACGTATTCGGTGATGCCGCGGATCGGACCGCCGATGGTGACGGTCTCCCCCGGCACCAGCGGCGTGCTGATATTGGTCATGATGGTGGTCTCGGTCGGCCCGTACCCGTTGTACAGCTCCCGGGTGCGTCGGCCCGAGATCGGAATCACCCAGCGCTGCACCAGGTCCGGCGGGCAAGCCTCGCCACCGGCGATCACCACCCGCAGCTTGTCCAGGCCCTCGGGATCGACCGACGCCAGCGCCGACGGCGTGATGAACGAGTGCGTCACGCGCTCCCGGCGCAGCAGGGCGGCCAGTTCCGCGCCACCGTAGACGGTCGGCGCGGCCACCACCATCGTGGCGGCGCCGCCGACGGCCAGCAGCAGTTCCAGCACGGAGGCGTCGAACGACGGGGACGCGAAATGCAGTGTGCGGGAGCTGCTCGTCACCCGGTACCGCTCGCGCTGTTCGGCGCAGAAGCCCGCCAGCCCGGCCTGGGTGACGATCACGCCCTTGGGCTTGCCGGTCGATCCGGAGGTGTAGATGGCGTACGCCGGATGCTCGGCGCGCAACGGCCGCAGACGGTCGGCGTCGGTCACGGGATCGGCCGAACAGCCGTCGAGTTCGCGATCGATGTCGCCGCCGTCGATGGCCAGCCACGGCAGCTCACCGGGCAGACCCGCGGCCAGCTGCTCGACCGTGAGTCCCAGTACCGCATGCGAATCCGCCACCATGTGCGCGATCCGATCGGCCGGGTAGTTCGGGTCCACGGGCACGAATCCGGCGCCGGTCTTCGCGATCGCCCAGACCGCGAGCACCGACTCCACCGAGCGCGGAATGCCAACGGCCACCAGGTCTTCCGGGCCGATGCCGCGGCCGATCAGCAGTCGCGCCAGCCGCGTCGACCGCTCGTCGAGGTCGACGTACTCCAGCTCGTCCAGCCGCTGCGAGGCGTCCGCGAGCACGACCGCGATGCCGTCCGGGTTGTCGTCGACGGCGTCGGCCAGCAACTGCGGCAGCAGCGCCACCGCGTCCTGCTCCGCCGATTCCGGCCGGGCGGGTACCGGCGCCGACAGCGCCCGGTCGCGTTCGGCGGCGTCGAGGAGGTCCACGTCACCGACGATCGCCTGCGGGTCCGCGGCGACCGCGGTGAGCAGCCGCTCGAACCGCCGCCCCAGGCCCTGCACGGTGGCTTCGTCGAAAATGTCGGTCGCGTAGGCGAATTCGACGACGAGCCGGTCCGGGGTCCCGTCCTCGGCATAGCGCGGCTCGACCGTGACCTGCAGATCGAACTTGGCCACGATCTCGCCGGTATCCACCGCCGCGACCGTCAGGCCCGGCAGTTCGAGCGCGGGCTGTTCGAGGTTCTGGAACGACAGCATCACCTGGAACGGCGGGCCGTCCGCACCGGCCGCCTCGACCACCCGCTCGAACGGGATGTCCGCATGGGCGAAGGCCGACAGGTCGGTCTCGCGGGCGCGGTCGACGAGTGCCGCGAACGGGGCGGCCCGGTCGACGTTCACGCGCAGGGTCAGGGTGTTGACGAACATGCCGACGAGATCGTCGAGGACCGCGGCGCCCCGGCCCGCGATCGGCGTGCCGACCGTGATGTCCGAACCGCCGGAGAGGCGGGCCAGCAGCCCCGCCAGCGCGGCGTGCACCACCATGAACAGCGACGAATTGTGTTCGCGCGCAATACCGGCCAGCCCGGCGTGCGCGGCCGCGGGTACGACGGTCACGACCGACGCGCCACGCCCGGACGGACGCGCCGGACGCGCACGGTCCAGCGGCAGCCGCGCGGCGTCGGACACACCGGCGAGCTGCTGCCGCCAATAGTCCAATTGTCCTGCCGCGATCGACGTCTCGTCCTCGTCGGTACCGATGACGGACCGCTGCCAGATCGCGAAGTCGGCGTACTGCACCGCGAGCGGGGCCCAGCCCGGCGCCGTGCCGCCGGTCCGCGCCAGGTACGCGGTGACCAGATCCCGGGCCAGCGGCGCCAAAGACACACCGTCGGCCGAAATGTGGTGCACGACAACGACGAGCAGGTGCTCACCCGCGGCCGCGTCGGAGAACAGCCGGGCCCGCACGGGCGGCTGCGCGGTGACATCGAACCCCGCGGACATGAGCGCGGCGACCCGGTCGTGATCGCCGGGCGTGGCGGCCTCGACCACCAGCCCGTCCGGCAGCGCCGCGGCGACCGGCAGGATCTCCTCGTACGGTTCCCCGCCGGGTCCGCGCACCGGGAACCGCGTGCGCAGCGCCTCGTGCCGCTCCAGGACATCGGTGACGGCCTGCCGCAGCGCGGGCATGTCCAGGTCGCCGGTGAGGCGGATGGCGAAAGGCAGGTTGTACGAAGGGGATTCGGGGTCGACCTGGTTGAGCACCCACATGCGCTGCTGCGCCAGCGACAGCGGAACGAACTCCGGCCGAGCGGCCCGGGTCAGCGGCGGACGATCCGACGCGTCGCCAGCGCCCGGCACGATCCCGGCCGCCAGCGCGGCCACCGACAGCGTGTCGAACAGCGCCCGCACCGACACCCGCGTATCGAGCGCCGCGCTCAGCCGGGCCACGACCTGGGTGGCGATCAGCGAATTGCCGCCGAGGGCGAAGAAGTCGTCGTCGGCGCCCACGCGGTCCATGCCGAGGACGTCGGCGAACACCCCGGCCACGATCTCCTCGATCGGGGTGGCGGGCGCGCGGAACTCGCGGGCGGCGAATCGCGGCCGCGGCAGGGCCTTCCGGTCCAGCTTGCCGCTGGTGTTGAGCGGGAACTCGGCCAGCTCCACGATCGCCGCCGGAACCATGTAGACGGGCAGGGTCCGCCGCAGCGCCGGGAGCAGCTGATCGGAATCGATCCGCGCACCGGGTGCGGGCACCGTGTACGCCACCAGCTGGTCGCCCAGCTCCGAGGACACCACGGTGACCACGGCCTGGCTCACCGACGGCTGCGCCAGCAGCGCCGATTCGATCTCGCCCAGTTCGATGCGCTGGCCGCGGAACTTGACCTGGAAGTCGGTGCGGCCCAGGTACTCGAGCGCCTGCTCGCGCCACACCACCAGATCGCCGGTCCGGTACATCCGCTCGCTCGCGGCGAACGGATTCGCCACGAACCGGTCCGAGGTCAGGTCCGGGCGCGACACATAGCCGCGGGCCAGCTGATCACCGGCCAGGTAGAGCTCACCGGTGACACCCTCGGGCACCGGGCGCAGCCGCGAATCCAGCACGTACACGTGAGAATTCCACTCCGGCAGGCCGATCGGCACGCTGGAGCGCTCCTCGCCCGTGGCGGGCCAGTAGGTGATCGAGACCGCGGCCTCGGTCGGCCCGTACAGGTTGTGCACCGCGGCGTCCGACACCGACCGCAGCGCGGTGACGGTTTCGGGCGGCAGTGCCTCGCCGATCGCGAACACCCGTCGCAGCGCGGGCACCGATCCCGGCGCGGTGTGCGCGGCGAAGACCGTGAGCATGGAGGGAACGAAGTCGGTGACGGTAACCCGTTGCGCGGCCATCGTTTCCGCGAGGTAGGCGGGGTCGCGATGACCGTCGTGCGTGGCGACGACCAGCTTCGCCCCGGCGCGCAGCGGCAGGAAGTAGCCCCACAGCGAGACGTCGAAGGTGGTGGCGGTCTTCTGGAAGTAGACGTCGTCGGCACCCATCGGGTACTCGGCCAGCATCCATTCGATCTGGTTGTGTATCGCGCCGTGCGAGACCGCGACGCCCTTCGGGCGGCCGGTCGAGCCCGAGGTGAACAGCACGTAGGCCGGGTTGCCCGGATGGACGGGCCGCAGCAGTTCCGCCGCCCGCACCGGGCCGCCGTCGAACTCGCCGGTCTCCGCGGTGTCGATGTGCAGCACTGGAATTCCGTCCGGCACCGCCACGGCGTCGGCGGTCGTGCCGAGCACACACACCGGCTGCGCGGTGCTCAGCACATGGCCGATGCGCTCGTCCGGGTGATCGGGGTCCACCGGCACGTACGCGCCGCCCGCGGTGACGATCGCGTACATACCGACGACCAGATCCAGCGAGCGCCGCACCGCCAGGCCGACCAGCGACTCCGCGCCCACACCGCGCGAGATCAGCAGGCGGGCAAGTCGATTGACCCGCTCGTCGAATTCGCGATAGGTCAGCTCCCGGCCCTCGAAGGCCACCGCGACCCGGTCCGGATGCTCGGCCACCGCGCGCCGATAGCCGTCCAGCAGCAGTCCGGGCCGCACCGGATGCCGGGTATCGTTGCGGTCCAGGATGATTCGGTCCCGCTCGGCGGCGGAACGCATGATGTCGATCTCGCCCACCGGCGCGTCATGGTCGTCGATCAGCGCGTCCAGCACCCGGAACATCCGTGCCGCAAGGGTTTCCACCTCGTCGGCGGTGAACCGGCTGTCCAGGTACTTCCAGGTGAGCTCGATCGTCGAATCCGCCAGCACCATCAGCGTCAGCGGGTAGTGCGTCTCGTCGTGCATGCCGACGCCGGTCACCGACAGGCCGTCGATGGAGCTGGCGGCGGCGATGGCGTCCCGGTCGATCGGGTAGGACTCGAAAATGATCAGGGAGTCGAATTGCGCTCCGGCACCGGCGATCTGCTGGATGTCGGGCAGGCCGACGTAGTGGTGGTCGAACAGTTCGGCCTGCTCGGCCTGCAACCGTCGCAGCACCTCGCCGCGCGCCACGCGATCGTCGACGCGGACCCGCACCGGCAGCGTGTTGATGAACAGGCCCACCATGGATTCCACGCCGGTCAGCTCGGCCGGGCGACCGGATACCGTGGCGCCGAACACGACATCGTCGCGGCCGGTGAGCCGGCTCAGCAGGATGCCCCACGCCGCCTGGACGACGGTGTTCACCGTGACGCCGAGGTCGGCGGCGCGCTTGGTGAGGCGGCGGGTGCGCTCGGCGTCGACCTCGGTGGCCAGCTTGCCGATCGCGTGTCCCTGGGGGCCGCGCGGGGGCGGCGCGAGCCGGGTCGGCTCGTCCACGCCGGACAGCGCGCGCTCCCACACTCGCAGCGACGCCTCGCGGTCCCGGCTCGCGAGCCAGTCCAGGAACATGCGGTACGACGCCACCCGCGGCAGCGCGGACTGATCACCGCGAGTTGCGTACAGCAGCAACAGGTCCCGCATCAGCAGCGGTACCGACCAGCCGTCGAGCAGGATGTGATGGGACGTGATCGCCAGGTGCCACCGCCCGTCGGCGACCGCCGAGGTGCGGTACAGGACGAAGCGCATCAGCGGCGCTGCGGCCATGTCGAATCGGGTTTCGCGTTCGGCGACCACCAGCCGCTCCAGCTCCGCCGCCCGCTCGGGCTCGGGCAGGTGCGTCAGATCCACCTCGCGCCAAGGCACTTCGACCGAGTCCATGATCAGCTGTACGGCGTGCCCGCCGGAGTCGGGGACGAAGGCGGCCCGCAGATTCGGGTAGCGGTCCACGATCGCCTGCGCGGCGGCGCGCAGCCGCCCGGCGTCCAGCGTGCCGCCCAGGTCCACCCGGGCCTGGGTGGTGTAGATGTCCACCGTCGCCTGCGCCATCAGGGCGTGGAACAGCAGGCCCGACTGCAGCGGCGACAGCGACCACACGTCGGCCAGCGCCGGGTGATCGCGTTCCCACCCTTCGATATCCGGCTGGGTGACCCGGACCAGCGGCAGATCCGACGGCGTGCGGCCATGGGCATCGGGCCGCCGCGCGTGCCGGGCCAGCGCGGTGAGCGCCTCGACCCACAGGTCTGCGAGCTCCTGCACCCGCTCGCGGGTCAGCAGCCCGGCCGGGAAGGCGAACGACGCGCCCAGCTGCGGCCCCTCGGAGCCGTCGGTGACGATCGCGTTGATGTCGATCGCCCCGTTCGCGGGCATATCGGAATCCAGCTCCGCGTCCAGCGACCCCAGGTCGGTGACCGGCACCCAGCCGGATTCGGCGGCCTCGCCCGCGTCGGCGGCGCCCCCGGCCGAGATGCGGCCCAGGTAGTTGAAGGTGATCTGACCGGCGTCGGGCAGCTGCCCGGCGGTCTCGGGATTCAGGTGGCGCAGCAGGCCGTAGCCGATGCCCCGGTCCGGCACCGCCAGCAGCTGCTCCTTCACCGCCTTCAGCACCGACCCCAGCACGGGCCCGCCGTCGAACGCCTCGGCGAGGTCGGCGCCCACCGGATCGATCCGGACCGGATACGCGCTGGTGAACCAGCCGACCGTGCGGGACAGATCCGCGCCCGGGGCGAAGTCCTCCTCGCGGCCGTGCCCCTCGAGCTTGACCAGTGCGGGACGGCCGGTGGTCTCGCCGCGCCAGCGGCTCACCGCCAGCGCCAGCGCCGACAGCAGGCCGTCGTTGACGCCGCCGCGGTACGCCGCCGGGATCGCGGTCAGCACGGCATCGGTCACCGCGGCCGGAACCGTCACCTGCACCCGCTCGAGCGTGGCGAAGGTGTCGACGGCGGGATCGAGTGGGCGGGTACCGAACAGCGGATCGGGGGTCTGCGAAACCTCTTGCCAGAACGGCAGTTCCGCGATCCGCGCCGGATCCTCGGCGGCGTCGGACAGCGCGTGCGCCCAGCGCCGCACCGAGGTTCCGTTGGCGGGCAACGACACCGGCTGACCGGCCGCCAGCTGCAGCCACGCCACCGCGAGATCCGGGATCAGGATCCGCCAGGACACGCCGTCCATGACGAAGTGGTGCGCGACGACGAGCAGCACGTCGCGACGAGTGTCCTGTCCCGGGAAGGCGAACCAGACGAACTGCACCATCGCGGCCGCGGCCGGGTCCAGGCGTCCCAGTGCCGCATCGTATTCCGCGCTCGCCAGCCGCGACAGCTCGGCGTCGTCGATATCGGCGGGCACCTCCACGCGATGCAGCAGCGCATCGGCATCGACCGCGCCGTGCTCCAGCGCCTCGAAGGTCCAGCCCTGCTCCGCGGAACCGCGCAACCGGGCGCGCAGGATGTCGTGATGATCGAACACCGCGCCGAGCGTCGCGACCAGGATGTCGCGGTCGATGCCCTCCGGCAGACGCAGCGACATCGACTGCGAGTACCGCTCATACGACGTGCCACCGCGCACGGTCGCCGCGATCAGCGGGGTCAGCGGGATCTCCCCCACGCCGCCGCCGGGCAGCTCTGCCAGCTCCTCCCGCACAGATGTTCCTGCGCGGGAAGCGATCTCGGCCAGCGCCGCCACCGTGCGGTATTGGAAGACGTCCTGCGCGCTGAACACGATGCCGCGGGACTTGGCGCGCGACACCAGCTGGATCGACAGGATCGAGTCGCCGCCCAGCGCGAAGAACGAATCGTCCACGCTCACCCGCTCCACGCCGAGCACGGCGGCGAACAGCTCGGCCAGGACGGTCTCGTCCGCGGTGGCGGGCGCACGGAATTCTTGCGTCTCGAAGACCGGTGCGGGCAGAGCGGCGCGGTCGAGCTTGCCGATCGGGGTCAGCGGGATCTCGTCCAGCACCATGATCAGTGCCGGAATCATGTGGGCGGGCAACGACTCCGCGAGGAACTCCGCCAGCGCGGCGGTGTCGACGGCGGTTCCGGCGCGCGGCAGCACGTAGGACACCAGCGCCGCGGCGCCCGAGGGCTGGGTGTGGCCGATGGTGGCCGCGTAGTCGATATCGGGATGGGCGGTGAGCGCGTTGTCGATCTCGCCCAGCTCGATCCGGAAGCCGCGGATCTTGACCTGGAAATCCGAGCGGCCGATATATTCGATCGTGCCGTCGGATTCGTTGCGCCGCACCAGGTCTCCGGTACGGTACAGCCGGGTGCCCGGGTTTCCGATATCGATGCCGAACGGGCTTGCGACGAACCGCTCCGCGGTCAAACCGGGCCGCCCCAGATACCCCTGCGCCAGCGCCGGACCCGACAGATACAACTCGCCCGTGACGCCGGACGGCACGGGGCGCAGCCGCGTGTCGAGTACGAAGGCACCGAACCCCGGGAGCGCGGTACCGATGGTGATCGGCTCATCCGCCGCCATCGGCGCGGTGGCGGTGGCCCAGATCGTGGCCTCGGTCGGGCCGTAGACGTTGGCGAACGACCGGCCGTCCCGCACCCACCGCCCGACCAGCTCCGGGCCGAGCCGGTCCCCACCGACCATCACGACCGCGAGGTCGCTCAGCTCCGCCGGATCCACCGACTCCAGGACGCCGGGCGTGATCAGCAGGTGCGTCACGCGTTCGCGCCGCAGCAGCTCCGTCAGGTCGGCGCCGCCGAACACCTCCGGCGGCGGCACCACCAGCGTCGCGCCCGAGGAGAAGGTGGCCAGCAACTCCAGCACGGAAGGGTCGAAGTTCGGCGAGCACACGTGTGTCATCCGCGAATCCCCGCTCACCCCGAAGCGTTCGCGCACGAAGGCCACCAGCGCACCGAGCCCGGCGTGGGTGACCACGACGCCCTTCGGCCGCCCCGTGGACCCCGAGGTGTAGATGACATAGGCCGGATGCTGCTCGGTGAGCGGGCGCACGCGGTCGGCGTAGGAGATCGGATGCGACGGCCGTTCGGCGATCCGGGCGGCCTGCGCGGGCTCGTCCAGCTCGAGCCAGTCGACGTCGGCGCCGAGTGCCGGACGGTGCGTCGTGGTGGTCAGGCCGAGCGCCGCACCGGAATCGGAGAGCAGGTGCGCGATCCGCTCGGGCGGGTAGGCCGGATCCACCGGCACGTAGGCCGCGCCGGTCTTCGCGACCGCCCAGACGGCCAGCACCGATTCGATGCTGCGCGCGATGCCGATCGCGACCGTGTCACCGGCGCCGATCCCGCGGTCGATGAGCTCGCGGGCCAGCCGCGAGGAGGACTCGTCGAGCTCCCGGTAGGTCAGCTCCCGGGCCGCGGTTCCCGCGCCGGACGGCGGGACCCGCACGGCGACGGCGTCGGCTGCGGATTCCACCGCGGCGGTGAGCAAATTCCCGAAGAGCAGGCCGCCGCCCCGACGACGACTACCACGCGAGGAACGACGATCCCTACCCACTTTGGCGCTTCACCTCTTGCCTCATACCAGCTCTACTCGCACGAAAATCATTGCCCCGAACGAAAATACGTTTCACAGGCGGACCCGGATATCGACACGAGTCGTATTATTCACTCCGAATTCGGCAACCTTCTCGCGCATTCCCAATACTGGAAATATATTTCGGGAAAACCGCGAATTGTCTTGGCGCACCGCGGAACCGATCCGGACCGGCGGCGCCGCGTCGATCACGGCCGGATGCTGCGGCAGCGAGGGGCGGGGGTCCGCGTTTGCGACGGCAGAGGGGCCTCCCCGTCCGTTCCCCGCGCCGAACCCTCGTCCGTCACATATCATTCGCTGAGCACCTTATCCGACCGATCGATGTTGCCGCACAACACACAACACAACAAAGCGACACGGCAACCTGCGAAATCATAGCGATCGGGCGCGGCCATCGCACACCGCGTTTCTCACGACCAGGTCAGGGCGGTACCGAGGATCAACCGGGACGTTGCGGCACGTGCAATGCACAATTGATATCGACGATTATTCGGCAATCCGCCGCCACTCCCGAGTGATGAGCGACCGCGCATTGTACCGACTAATTCCAGCAGCCCCGGAGCTATCACGCCGGCGGCGGCCGGGCCGGGCCCGGCGTCATCCGAGATAGCGCACGCCCGTCGCCGCCTCCGAGGCCGACCACAGCAGCGCCCGCAGCCGCGAGTCCTGCGATCGCGCACTGGATTTCACCACCGTCGGATGACCCTGGATCTCGAACAACCCGTCCGGGCCGTAATATTCGCTCCCCCGGGCGGCAGGATCGGTGGCCGCCCGCAGCGTCGGCAGCGCGCCCATCGCGGGCGTGCGGCCGAACAGCTTGGCAACGGCCAGATTCGGGATCCGGAACCACGGCGGCGAGTACCGGAACACCTCGGTGCTGGCCCCGCCGGGATGGGCCGCCAGCGCCGACACCGGCCGGTCCGCCGCCCGCAACCGCCGGTCCAGCTCGTGGGTGAACAGCAGGTTCGCCAGCTTCGAGTCCGCGTATGCGCTTGTGCCACACGGATTTCCCGCATCGTCGAAACGGCCGAAACGGTGACCGATGCTACTGACGGCCACCACCCGCGCACCCGGCGCCAGCAGGTCCAGCAGCAGGCCGGTGAGGGCGAAATGGCCGAGATGGTTCACCCCGAACTGGATTTCGACACCGTCGGCGGTGCGGCCCCGCAAGCCGGTGACCCCCGCGTTGTTGATCAGCAGGTCGATCCGTTCGTACCGACCGCGAATCTCGTCCGCGGCGGCCCGCACCGAGGCCAGGGAGCCGAGATCCAGCCGCACCGTGCCGACCTCGGCGCCCGGCGCCGAATCGGCGATCCGCTCGGCCGCCGCCTTCGCCCGGTCGGCGTCCCGGCAGGCCAGCAGCACGGCGGCGCCGCGCGCGGCGAGCGCCCGGGCGGTCTCGTAGCCGATGCCCGTATTGGCCCCCGTGACGACGGCCACCCGGCCGCGCTGCTCCGGCACATCGGCCGCTGTCCACTTGCTCATCGCTCACTCCTAACATGAACCAATCGTTCATATTTAAGATGAACGACTGGTTCATGTACTGTCAAGCCATGGCTACACCGACCCCTCGCCGAGCCGATGCGCAGCGCAATCGGGAGGCGATCCTGCGCGCCGCCCGCGACCTGGTCATCGCCCACGGGCCGGAGGTCGGGATGGACGAGATCGCCGCCGCCGCGGACGTGGCCGTCGGCACGCTGTACCGGCATTTCCCGACCAAGAAGGACCTGATCGAGGCGATCGTCACCGAACTGGAGGCGCGGATCACCGCCTCGCTGGATGCCTCGGCGGCCCGCGTCCGCGCGGGCGAGTCCGCCGCGCTGGACGAGATCATCGGCCTGCTCCGGCAGGTCACCGTGGAGCTGCGCGAGGAGCGGCTACTGCGCCACGCCGTCACCGGGCTCGCCGACGATTCCTTGCGGCGGCTGCGAGACGGCGCGGCCGCGGCGGTGCGGGGGCTGGTCGCCGCGGCGCACCGGGAGCGCGCCCTGTACCCGGACGTCACGGTCGATGACGTGGTACTACTGCTGGCCACCGCCCCGGCCGACAATGCCACGCAGGCAATGCAATCGAGATGGCTGACGCTGGCCCGGCGCGCGCTGTCTCCGACATCCGCCGGGACGCTGGAAGTCTCGGCCGATCACGCCTAGCGACCTGACCAATTCGGCTGCGGCGTAAGCGATGCCGCAGTCCTCAGAGGTGCGGGTGACAGCCCAGGGATGCGCTGTAGACGGCCGGGCGGCGATCCGTCGCGGCCCGATGGACGTGCTCGGGCGGTGTGCGACCGAAACGCAGCGACCGGCGGGCGTAATCGCGCAGCGCCGGGAGGAGCGCACGATGCTCGACGTGGTGGAAGTGGACCCGGAGGTTCATCACACTCCCCCTCTCCGATCGTGGGGAAGACCCATTCTTCCACCCATACCGCCCGTATGCCCGTCAAATTTCCGTTCAATCACCTGGACGGTTGCCGACTCCCCGATACAATGAGATGATTCGCCAGTAAGTCTCTCAGCTTATCTAGTGGTCAAAGGAGATCACCATGACCGCGTCGGTCGCACGTATCGATAGGACCACCCGGGAACTCCCGCCCCGGCAGCCCTTCGGCCCGGGCAACATCATGTGGGAGGAGACCGGACTGATCACGTTCTCCCTCACCGCGGGCTCGGCGTTCCTGCTGCAGACCATGGAGCCGACGATCGCCGCGGTGGTGGACGAGCACTCGACCTTCCGCACCGACCCGATGGGCCGGGCGCTGCGCAGCGTCGCCTCGGTGATGATGTGGATCTACGGCGGCGAGGAGGCGCTGGCCGAGGCGGATCGGCTGCGCACCATGCATGCGACCCTGAATACCGTCGACGCCCAGGGAGTTCAGCACAAGGCGCTGTCCTCGGGCCCGTGGGCCTGGGTGCTGCACACCGCCATCTACGCCTATACCGAGGGCAATCGCCACTTCACCCGCAAGCCCCTGACCGACGCGGACAAGGAGCAGTACTACCGCGAGGTGGTGCAGCTGATGCGCAACTTCTCGGTGCCGCCCAAGGAAATTCCGCCCACCTACGCCGAGTGGGAGAAGTTCTTCACCGACACCGTCGAAAACCATTTGGCGGCAACCACTGTCGCCGAGGACTATCTGCGGGTGAGCCGTAAGATCGCGCGACCGACGTTCGTGCCGCGGGCCCTGGCACCGGCCTGGAACGTGGCGGCCGCCCCGGTCAGTCGGATGCAGTACTTCTTCACCGTCGGCACCACGCCCGAGGTCGCCCGCCGCAAGCTCGGCCTGACCTGGACGGCCGCCGACGAGCGCAAGCTGCGGGCGCTGGGCTGGGTGATCGGCCGCACCCTCCCGCTGCTGCCCGAGCGGATCCGCTACTTCCCCATCGCCTACGAGGCCCGCCGCCTCGAGCGCGACCGGGCCCGGCTGCGCAAGATGATCGACCTGCGGCCGCTCTGAGCTGACCGGGGCGGCGGGCACCCGTCCGGCCGCTCGACTCGCTCGCTCCGTGTACGGCGTAGTTCCCCGTTACCTGCCTCGGCGTGTTGAAGAATGCTACGGTGACCGACCCCTTCCCCGACCGCGGCGGTGATCGATGACCAGCAGTACGCATCTGGCAACCGGCGTGGACGACGACACCGCCGAGCGGCTGGCACAGGCGCTGCGCTGCGCCACCGTCTCCGCCGACACCGGCCCGACCACGGCCGACGCCGCATTCGAGCAACTGGCGGCGCACCTCGAGCATTGCTACCCGCTCGTGCACGCCGAGCTGGAGCTGCGGCGCTTCGGGCACAGCCGGCTCTACCGCTGGGCGGGCACCGAGACGGGCACGGCGGCGATCCTGTTGGCGCACATGGATGTTGTGCCGGTCGACGACGAAGCGCGCTGGACGCATCCGCCGTTCGCCGGGGTGGTCGACGACGAGTTCGTCTGGGGCCGTGGGGCGATCGATGACAAGAGCCGCGTGATGGCGATCCTGGAGGCCGTCGAGGCGGCGCTGGCGGCGGGAAAACGGCCGCGCCGCACGGTATTTCTCGCATTCGGGCACGACGAGGAGGTGTTCGGGACCACGGGCGCCGCCCGGATGTCCGAACATCTGCGATCGCTCGACGTCCGGGCGGACCTGCTGGTGGACGAGGGCGGCGTGGTCACCACCGGCATCGCGCCTGGGGTGCGGCGGCCCGTCGCGTTCCTGATGCTCGGCGAGAAGGGCTTGGCCACAGTGCGTCTGGCGGTGACCGACGTCGGCGGGCATTCCTCGATGCCGGGGCGGCAGACCGCGGTCGGGCGGATCGCGCGGGCGGTGGCGCGGCTGCAGGACAATCCGATGCCGCTGCGCATGACGCCCGCGATCGAGGACATGCTCACCCGGACCCGTCCCGCCATGTCCGGATTCCGCCGCGCCGCAGTGGGTTTGCTGCCCAGGGCGGGTGCCGCGGTGGCGCGCGTGATGGCGGCGCACCCGCAGACCGAGGCGCTGGTGCGCACCACCACCGCGCCCACGGTCATCCGCGGCGGCGTGAAGGCGAACGTCCTGCCGCAGTCGGCCGAGGCGCTGGTGAATTTCCGTATCCTGCCCGGTGATTCGGTGGCCGCAGTGCTCGAGCACTGCCGGCGCGTGGTGCGCGACGACGGGGTCGCGATCGAGCCCGTCGGCCTGTCGTCGGAGCCCTCCGACATCACCGGGCCGGGCCCGGACTTCGACGTCCTCGCCGATATCGCCCGCACCGTCGTGCCCGAGGCGGTGATCAGCACCGGACTCGTCCCCGGCGCCACCGACTCCCGCTACTACGACGACCTCGCCGCCACCCGCTGCAACTTCGCCCCCATCATCCTCGACAAGGCCGACCTCGAACGCATCCACGGCACCGACGAACGCCTCTCCCGCCCCAACTACGCCCGCCTGATCACCTTCAACACCCACCTCCTCACCCACCTGACCACCCCCTGACCCGCCCTTCCCGCACCCCGCACCTATCCCCGCACCCTCTACAGCGCCTGCCCGGGGTGCGAACACGCGCACGGGGTGCGAGAACGCACGGAGGTGGGGCGGAACGTGGCGTGGGGGTGGAGAATGGCTCGGTGGGGTGGGTAGTGGACGGAGAGGTGTTATGGGTCGGAGTGAGAGTGGGCGGTTCGATGGGCGGGGTGGGGGGATTTTCTGGCGTGCGTGGGTGCCCGAGGGGGAGGTGCGCGGGGTTGTGGTGCTCGTGCACGGGGTGGCCGAGCACTCGGGGCGGTACGAGCATGTGGGGGAACGGCTGGCGCGCAGCGGGTTCGGTGTGTACGCGCTCGATCACATCGGGCATGGGCAGTCGGCCGGAGGGCAGGCGAATATCGACTCCATGGATGGGGCGGCCGACAATGTCGCCCGCATGCTCGAGATCGCTACCGAGCGGCATCCGGGCCTTCCCCGGTTCGTCGTGGGGCACAGTATGGGCAGTCTGGTCACCCTCTACCTCGCGACCCGGGCGCCGCTGGACGTGGCCGGAATCGCCGTATCGGCCCCGCCGCTGGTGATCGAGGCGGGTAACCCGGTACAACGACTGCTTGCACCGGTATTGAGCCGGTGGGCACCGAAACTGGGTGTGCTGCAATTGGATTCATCGGCCATCAGTCGCGATCCCGAGGTGGTGCGCGCCTACGACGCCGATCCGCTGGTATTCAGCGGCAAGCTCCCCGCCCGCACCGGTGCCGAGATCCTGCGCGCCACCGAAACCGTCGTGCGGCGACTGCCCCGGCTCACCGTCCCGACGCTCGTGCTGCACGGCGGCGCCGACACCATCGCGGCACCCTCGAGCGCGGACCTGATCGAGCAGCGAGCGGGCGCGAAAGACCTTACCGTCGACCGTTATCCGGGCCTCTACCACGAGATCTTCAATGAACCCGAACGGGAGAAGGTCCTCACCGAC
This sequence comes from Nocardia mexicana NBRC 108244, assembly GCF_001613165.1. Classification (GTDB taxonomy): domain Bacteria; phylum Actinomycetota; class Actinomycetes; order Mycobacteriales; family Mycobacteriaceae; genus Nocardia; species Nocardia mexicana. Next base: position 27,790 of record NZ_BDBV01000049.1, on the reverse strand, counting down.
CTGGTCGACTGGCTCGACAAGCACATCGTCCCGTAGCGCCTCCGGGCGGCAAGCGCCGGCGCCGAACGGTTTACGCGGCCGCCACCCGGTGTCTACTATGGCGTGTAGTACTGCAACCCCGGGGAAGGTCGCACATGGAAACCATTACCGTAGAACGCACCATCGCGGCACCGATCGAGGACGTCTTCGAATGGTTGTCCAACGCAGACAATTACACCCGCTCCTCGGTCGTCCTGCGTCGGCGGCTGGTTCGGCCCGGCGCCGACGCACCCTACGGACGCGATGCGGTACGTGACCTCACCTGGGTCATCGGCTGGTTCCGCGAACGCATCACCGCGTACGACCCGCCGCACGGCTTCGACTATTTCGTCGAGCGCAGCATCCCGTCCGCCCGGCACGACGGCGGCGGGCTCGTCTTCACCGAGGTGCCCGGCGGGACGCGGGTCGTCTGGACCACCACCGCGGAGGTGCCGATGCCGTTCGTCGGCGGCCTCATCACCCGGGCGCTGGCCCGGCCGATCATCTCCTACGTCTTCGGGAAGGTGCTCGAGACCGCGGATCGCTCGCTCAGCGGCAGCAACACCGCGGCGTAACGGTCCGTCCCGGTTCGCCGCCGACCGCTCGCGAACCGGCCCGCAATGCGACGAAAACTGTTCAACCAGCGGCAACCGTGGACTGTTACCGTGCGCGCGTGCCTGCACGCCTGGTGGTAAGTGTCCATGACGTGGCTCCGGCGACCGCCGCCGAGACCGAACGCTGGTGTGCCGACGCCGATGCGTTCGGTATCCCCGTCTCATTGCTGGTGATTCCCGGGCCGTGGCGCGGCGCCGGCCTGTCCGAGGCGCCCGAGTTCGCGGCGTTCCTGCGCCGGCGCCGCGACCACGGCGACGAGGTCATGGTGCACGGCTGGGACCATCGCGCGACCCGCGAGGGCGCGCTGAAACGCCGCGCGGTGGCCCGGCTGGTCGCGCGGGGCGCGGCCGAATTCGCCACCCTCGATTCCGCGGGCGCCGAAGCACGGCTGCGGCAGGCCGTCGCGGTGATGGACGAGCAGGGGCTGGCCACCACCGGCTTCACCCCGCCCGGCTGGCTGATCTCACCCGCCGCCGAACGTGCGCTGATCCGGACCGGGTTCTCGCACACCACGGACCATTTCGGCGTGCGGGATCTGCGCACCGGCCGGAGGGTGCGCGGATTCGCGCTGTCGCAGCGGCCCGGGGGCGTGGGCGAGCGCATCGCCGCGCGGCTGCTGCAGGTACAGGCTCGGCGCACGGCCGCGCGGGGCGGATTCGTCCGCATCGCACTGCATCCCGACGAGCTGCGACGACCGGGCCTGCGAGATGCCGCCCTCCGCGCCATCGACCTCGCGCTGTCCGGCGGTGCCCACGCCACCACCTACGCCGAGATTGTCGGCTGATGCGCATAGTGCAGCTGGCCAACTTCTATACACCGGCCTCGGGTGGACTGCGCACCTGCGTCGACGAGATCGGCCGCGGCTATCTGGCCGGTGGGCACGACCGCGTGCTGGTGGTGCCGGGGCTGGCGGATGCCGACGAGCTCACGCCGGCCGGGCGCCGAATCACGGTGCGGGGGCCGCGTTTCGGTACCGCCGGATATCACGTGCTCACCGCCCGGCGCACCCGTCCGCTGCTCGAACGGCTGCGGCCGGACGTCCTGGAATGCAGCGACAAGCTCAGCATGCGCTGGCTGGCGCCGTGGGCCCGGCGCGCCGGTGTGCCGCTGGTGCTGTTCTCCCATGAGCGCATCGACGCCATTCTGCGCACCCGCGTACCGCCGGGCTTCCCGCTCACCACCGCCGCCGACCTGGCCAACCGGAGGCTGGCCAACCGCGTCGAACACATCGTCGTCACCTCGGAATTCGCCCGCGCGGAATTCACCCGCATCGGTGCCCGCAATGTGCATCGCATCCCGCTCGGCGTCGATCTGGAGGTCTTCCGTCCGAACGAGAGTGAAGGTCCCACAGGGAATTCCGGGGCACCGCGCCTGATCCTGGTGAGCCGATTGTCCCGGGAGAAGCATCCCGAGCGCGCGATCGAGGCCCTGCGCCTGCTGCGGCACAACGGGATCGACGCCGAACTCACCGTCGCGGGCGACGGCCCCCTCGGCGACGACCTGCAACTGCTGGCCCGCGGCCTCCCCGTGCGATTCGCCGGGCACATCTCCGACCGCGAGGTCGTGGCGGCCATGATCGCCGCCGCCGACATCGCGCTGTGCCCCTCTCCCGCAGAGACTTTCGGCCTCGCCGTCCTCGAATCCCTCGCCTGTGGCACCTCGGTGATCGTCCCGCGCGACGGGGCGGCCCGCGAACTGCTCGGGCCGCCCGGCTCGGGCATCGCTTGCGACGGAACCCCGGAAGGTATCGCCGCTGCCACCCGGACGCTGCTGTCCGCCCCCGCCGAACACCGCCGCCACGCCGCCCGCGTCAGCGCCGAACGCTTCCCCTGGTCACGCACGGTCACCGGAATGCTCGGCCTCTACGCAGATTTCGAGCCCGGCCTGCGCACGGCGTAGCATCGCCGCGATCTCACCCGCCCATCCCGCATCCGAAGTCGGCCGGGCCTACCGGTGGGAGGTGCACTCGGCCGGTACGGGTTCCGGCTTCGGGCGTTCGTCGTGCAAGGTGGGTGAATTGGCAAGCAGCGCAACGCCTCCGATCACCAGGGCCGCCGCGGCGACGATCGGGACAGCGGGCGGGTGCGTGGTGGCGGCGAACAGGGTCAGGCCCGCCGTGTAGCTGAGTACCGGGTCGGTGATCGTCATGGTGGTCAGCGCGGTAGGCAGCGAGCCGCGGGCGAACGCCTCCTGCGTGAGGATCCCGCCGACCACCGTGGACAACGGCACCCCGAGCCACGCCCAACTCAACTGCGGCAGTGCCGATGTCGCCACCGTGACCAGAACCGCGGTCGTCGCGAAGCACCAGCCCGCCGCCATCGCGGTGCACGCCGAACGCAGCTGCGGCGCCCGGACGAGACGGCCGACGGCCAGCAGCGCCGCCACCGCCACCACCGCGGTGCAGGCCGCGACCGGAATCCGATCCACGCGGATCTCACCGTGCGGAACACCCGGCGCCACAAGCAGAACCAGCCCGCCGCACACGGCGGCGGTCCCCACCCAGTCCCGCCGCAACAGCCGCGACCGCCGCCGCCCGGCCGCGAACGGCAGCGCGAACAGCAATTGGGTCACCAGCAGCGCCTGCACCATCGAGATCGCCCCGACGTGCAGCGCCACCGCATGACACAGGAATCCGACGACACTGAACCCCTGCCCGATCAGCCAGCGGCGACTGGTCAGCAGCGTCCGGGCGATCCCGGCCACCGCGAGCACCCCCGCATCGCCGCCCGCCGCCAGCGCGGCGCGGCGGGCACTGCCCTGCTGCAGGGCCGCCGACACCGCGAACAGCAGGGCGGCCAGCAGCGCCAGCGCACCGCCGGCCGTCCCCGGCCCGGTTGCGATCACCTGTCCCATCCTGGTTGCCCCGGGTTAATCCGAGATGGCGCCCGCATGGATCGCCGCCTACTTGTAATTCGCCAGGCAGGCGCCCTCACCGTCGAGCACTCCGGATCGGAACGCGTCCAACCGCTGATAGCCGCTGGCCACGACCTTGCCGTCGACATCACCGGCCGCCGCGCCGTCGGCGAGCAGCCCGGACACCGCCGCGTCCAGATCGCCCGCGGTCAACCGCGGATCGCTGGCCGGATCGCTGAGCTTGGTGGTGATCACCCCCGACAGGCACGCGGTGCGCAGGCCCGCGCTCTCCGCTCCGGACAGCGGCAGATTCCTGTCCTGCTGCACCGCCAGCGCGTACCGGGAGATGAACACGAGGAAGGCGTTGTAGTTGCCCTCCACCATCGCCGACAGCGGCTCGTCGGCGCCCGGCAGGTCCCCGGCCCGATCGGCCAGTCCCGGCACATTCGCGCCGATCTTGTTGTTCGCCGGGCAGTACGACACCGGTTCCGCCGCAGTGCCTTCCGGGCAGTTCCGCACGACGCCCGAGTAGTCGAACTGCGGCGCCTGTTGCACCGGGTAGATCCGGCCCAGCGCCTGGGCGACCAGGTCCAGTGACTCGTTGTCGACAGGCAGTTGGTTCTCCTTGTCGCCCTCCTCGAAGGTGGTGGGCAGTTCGCCGCGCCGCTGCTTGATCTCCTTGCGGTTGATGTTCTTGCAGCCCTCGGTGCCGTCCTGCCAGCCGATCTGCACGGCCGTCACCCGCTCGAACGCCGAGCCGTGCACGTTGCGCGGGTTGTCCGGATCGTGGTCGCGGACCGCGACGGCCGCGCCCAGCACGCCGTTCATGCCGTCGGTGGTGTTGAGGGTGAAATGCGCCGAATTGCCCTCGGCCACTTGCCGAAGGAACACGCCGGCGAAGCAGTCGGCCTGCTGCTCCAGCACGATGCCAGGGGTGAAGAAGCCGTTCAGCCGGGCCCGGTCCTGCAGCGCGTGACCGTACTCGTGGGCGAGCACCATCACCACAGCCATCTTCCCGTACTTGTCCGCGATCAGCGGCAGCAGCTTGCCCCGGTCCCAGCCGATGGTCTTGTCGAGCTTGCAGTAGGCGGCGTTGACCATCTTGTAGGTCGACGACTTGCAGAACGTGACCGCCTGCTCCTTGGGTGCGCGCGCATCCCAGGAGATGAACCGGTCCACCGGCTCGAAAGCGCCCTTGAAGAATTTGGGATACTCGGCAGCCCAGTATTCCTGCAGGTCCGACAGCGTATTGAGGGCCAGCCGATCCATCTCGCCGCCGTCGCCGTTCTCCGCCCGCAGCGGTGCGTCCGGGGCGCCCGGGCGCGGACCGCTCGGCCCGCCGCTCTGGGTCGCACCGGCCACCGCCCACGGATCGCCCGCATCCGCCGCGACCTGTTGCGCCGCGGTGCCTTTCGGCTCGTCACCGCATCCGGCCAGGGCCGCGCCCAGGACCAGCAGCGCGGCCAACGCAAGCCGCGGCCGTACGTGTCGTATCAAATTGTCTCGCCTCCCCGAATTCCGATGTCACAAACCCGGATCCCACGACGATCCGGAATCCGCGACAGCGGCCCCCCCGTCTCCGAGCGCACACATCGTAATCGCAATCCCCCGCACCGGCCCAACGATTGTCGCGAGATCGTGCGCACGGGCCCCGGCCCAGGGGGAATTCGCGATGTCCGATACCGCTGCCCGGCTTCGACGTATCCGTGAACCGGCGCACCGGCGCACCGGTCTCGCAAACGGACTTCGAGGAGATCAGTCGAGCCGGGCTGCGCGGGCGTTCAGGTATCGCTGCTGCGGGAGGCTTTTCGCCTGCTTCGCGGCGGTCCGATAGGACTCCCGCGCCGCGGTGTCGTCGCCGAGCATCTCCAGCAGATGGGCCCGCACGGCGGCTACGCGGTGGTCGTCGCGCAGCCGGTCCGCGACCAGGTCGACCAGCCGCAGCCCCTCCTCCGGCCCGCGGGACATCGCCACCGCCACCGCATGATTCAACGACACCACCGGGTTGTCGGCGAGGGCGAGCAGGCGTTCGTACAGCAGGGTGATCTGCGGCCAGTCGGTCGAGGCGTAGTCGGGCGCCTCGTCGTGCAGGGCCGCGATCGCCGCCTGCAGCTGGTAGGGGCCGACCTCGCCCCGCGGGAGTGCCGCGGTGATGATGTCGATGCCCTCGGCGATATCGCCTGCGCGCCACAGGCTTCGGTCCTGTTCCGCCATCGGGACGAGCTCTCCCGACGGGCCCGTGCGTGCGGCGCGGCGCGCATCGGTCAGCAGCATCAGTGCCAGCAGCCCGCCGCCTCGCTGTCGCCGGGCAGCAGCCGATGCAGCAGGCGTGCCAATCGAATTGCCTCGGAGGACAATTCGGCACGCTGCAGGTCCGGACCGGAGGTGGCCGCGTAGCCCTCGGTGAAGATGAGGTACAGCACGTGCAGCACGGCGGCCAGTCGCTCGGCGCGGTCGGCGGTCGACGGCATCGCGAACACCGTCCCGCTGTCGGCGACGGTCTGCTTGGCGCGGGTGATGCGCCGGGTCATGGTCGCCTCGGAAACCAGGAACGCGCGGGCGATCTCGGCGGCGGTCAGCCCGCCGACCGCGCGCAGCGTCAGCGCGATCCGAGACGGCGGCGACAGCGCCGGATGACAGCACAGGAACAGCAGAATCAGCGTGTCGTCGGCGTCGGCCGACGGCCGGTCCGCCGGCGGCGACAGCCAGTCGCCGGGCAGCCGCCGCTGCGCCACCGCCGCCTCCCGGTCCCGCCGCGCCTGCTCGCTGCGCAGCAGATCGGTCAGGCGCCGCGAGGCGACGGTGATCAGCCAGCTCCGCGGCGTGTCCGGCAGCCCCTCCTCCGGCCACCGGGTCGCGGCGGCCAGCAGCGCCTCCTGCACCGCATCCTCGGCGAGGTCGAAATGCCCGTACCGCCGCACCAGCGCGCCGAGGACCTGCGGCGCCAGGCAGCGCAGCAGGTCGTCGGTTTCGCTGCGGGACTTCACATCTCGTCCGCGGACTCCATGATCGGCCGGATGTCGGCGTAGGCATTCGCGTAGACGTCGGCGGGCGCCGGGCACCCCTGCAGCCGCGCCGCGATCTCCGTGGCCCGGTCGAAGCTCTCGCACTCGACCACCCAGTATCCGGCGAGCACCTCCTGCGTTTCGGCGTACGGCCCGTCGGTGACGAATGCCGTGCCGCCGCGGTTGCCCACACGCCGCGTGTGCACCGGCGCGGCCAGTCCGCGGGTCTCCACCAGCTCGCCGGAGGCCTCCAGCTCCTGGTTGAACGCCGTCATGAACTCCGCCATCTTCGCGAAATCCTTCGGCGTCCAAGCGGATTCACCGCTGCCCGCCATGCCGTCGTAGTCCTGCTGCGAGCCGTAGCTCAGGATCATGTACTTCACGACCGCTCCTTTCGCGCGGCGCCCGGGTGGCACCGCTCAGCAGAGACGTCGGAGCCGTCTCCCATTCTCGGACATCGTCGCGACGCGTGTTCTGCGATCCATGCCCGGAGATCGATCCGAGTGCGAGCGTGCGCCGCCGCCGTTCCGAGCGCTACCGAAGCGACCGGGAGTCACACCCGCTCGGTGGCGAGCCGACGGGTACGCAGGGCGAGCGCAGCCAGTCCCGCCAGCACCATGTACACGCCGACCACCCACAGTCCCGCGCGCTGTGTGCCGGTCAGGTCCTTCAACCACCCGGTGACGTAGGGCGCGGCGAACCCGCTGATATTGCCGAGGGAGTTGATCAGCGCGATACCGCCGGCCGCTGCCGCACCGGACAGGAACGTGCTGGGCAGCGCCCAGAACGTGGGCAGCGCGGCCATCACACCGACCGCGCACACCGTCACCGCGGTCATCGCCGCGAACGGGTTGCCCAGATACAGCGCGACGGGAATCGCCAGGCCGCCGAGGATCGCGGGCAGCGCCACATGCCAGCGCCGCTCCCCCGTCCGGTCGCCGTGGCGTCCCCACCACACCATCGCCACCGCGCCGATCACGTACGGCACCGCGGTGATCAGCCCGCGCTGCACCACCGAATAGTGCGCCCCGTACTGCTCCTGGAATCCCGCGACGATCGTCGGCAGGAAGAAGCCGAGCGCGTACAGCCCGTAGGCGATGCCGCCGTAGATGGCGGCGAGCCCGAGAATGCGCGGATGCGTCAGCGCCTTGCGGACCGTCCAGTGCTCGGCCTGCGCCAGTTCCTCCTGTTCGCGCGCCAGTTCGGTGGCCAGCCACTCGCGTTCGGCGGGCTCCAGCCACCCGGCGCGCTCGGGACGGTCGGTCAGATAGAACCAGGTCATCACCGCCAGCAACAGCGCGGGCAGCCCCTCCACCAGGAACATGAACCGCCAACCGGACAGCCCGAACACCCCGTCGCCGTACTGGATGATCAGGCTCGACAGGGTGGAGCCCAGCGCGGTCGAGATCGGGACCGCGGTCATGAACAGCGCCACCACCCGCGCCCGGTACCGCTGCGGGAACCAGTAGGTCAGATACAGCAGGATCCCCGGAAAGAAGCCCGCCTCCGCGACCCCGAGCACGAATCGCAGGATGACCAGCACCGTCGGATTGGGCACGAAGGCCATCGCCGTGGCGATCACACCCCAGCTGAGCATGATCCGGGCGATCCATCGCCGCGCGCCGAAGCGGTGCAGCGCCAGGTTGCTCGGCACCTCCAGCACCAGATAGCCGAGGAAGAAGATGCCGGAGGCGAAACCGAATACCGTCTCCGACATCCCGAGTTCGGTCTTCATGCCGCTCGGCCCGGCGAAGCCGATGTTCACCCGGTCCAGATAGTTCACGAAATACAGCAGTCCGAGGAACGGCACCAGGCGCAGGCCGACCTTGCGCAGGGTGGTCCGGGAGACATCGGTGTCGTCGAGCACCTGCGTACTCTCCGGTCCGGAATGCCGGAAGTCAAGGCCGGGCCCTGTCGCTGGGTCACCGCGTGGCGGTGCGATATATCGCGGCCCATGACGGCTAGTGTCCGGTCGCTCCGAATTCCCCGATACGGATTGGACGGCAATGGATCGGCGCGGATTTCTTCGTGGGACGGCGGGCGCCACCGGAATCGGCGCCCTCTCGCTGTTGCCCGACAGCCTGATCCGCGCCTGGGCCGAGCCCGCCCCGTCGGGCGGACTGTCGAACGTCGAGCACGTGGTGATCCTGATGCAGGAGAACCGATCGTTCGACCACTACTACGGCACCGTGGCGGGCGTCCGCGGCTACGGCGATCTCGCGGCCCTGCAGCTGCCCGGCGGCAGGTCGGTGTTCCATCAGCCCGACGGCGACGGCTATGTGCTGCCGTTCGCCACCGACCTGCAGAATCACGAGGGCTGCGACCACTCGTCCGGCGGTGGTCACGCCGCCTGGGCCGACGGCCGCTACGACCGGTGGGTGGCCGCCAAGGGGGCGCGGTCGATGGTGCACTACGACCGCGGTTCGCTGGAGTTCTATCACCAGCTGGCCGAGGCCTTCACGATCGGCGACAACTACCACTGCTCGCTGAACGGAGCGACCGACCCCAATCGCCTGTACCTGTTCACCGGCGCCGCGCGGAATCCGCTCGCCATGGACAACTTCGCCTCCGTCCTGCAGGAGACGATCTTCACCAGCAGGGAGCTCTCCTCCTGGATGCGGTCGCAACCGGCGGACGCGGTCGCCGCGGGGCTCGCCGCGCTGCTCAACGGCTCCACGTCGCTGCTGCCGCAGTCCGTTGTCCGGGCGGTCGAGCAGGCGATCGGGCAGCCGGAGACGAACTTCCTGTTCGCCTTGCCTGCCGTGCAATCCACTGCGGCACAACGCATCGTGGCGGAGGCCGTGTACGGGCTGCCGTGGACCACCTATGCCGAACGGCTGCAGGACCGCGGGGTGAGCTGGAAGGTGTACCAGGAGTGGGACAACTACGGTGACAATTCGCTGGAGTACTTCGCGACGTTCCGGCGAGTGGCACGGGAATCGTTGAAATACACCGACTTCGGCGACGGCGTCCCCTTCGAGACGTTCAAGGCGATGTACAACCAGCTCAGGGCCGACCCCGGCGCGCAGCGAAAACACGAGAGCGCCCTGCAGCGCGGGCTGAGCGAGCTGGCGCCCGCGGATCGTCAGCTGGTGGAACGCGCGCTGTTGCGCGCGCCGACCGGGACGCTGGCCGAGAAGCTGCGCGCGGACGTGCAATCGGGTGCGCTACCCAAGGTCTCGTGGATCGTGCTGCCGTTCGACCAGTGCGAGCATCCGGCCATGGGACCGCGCAACGGCCAGGCCGTGGTGCGCGACGTGCTGGATGCGCTGTGCGGCAATCGCGACGTGTGGAACAAGACGGTCTTCATCCTGAATTACGACGAGAACGACGGATACTTCGACCACGTCCCCGGCCCGGTGCCGCCCCCGGGAACCGCCGACGAATACCTGTACGGCCACAATATCGGTCTGGGTAGCCGGGTGCCGCTGCTGGTCGTGTCGCCGTGGAGCAAGCAGGCGGTGTGCTCGGAACTGTTCGACCACACCTCGGTGCTGCGCTTCCTGGAGCAGGTGACCGGTGTCGAGGAACCCAATATCTCGGCATGGCGGCGCAAGATGTGCGGCGACCTGACCGCGACCCTCGATTTCGGCAGTTCCGTCGCGCCCGTGGTTCCGGCCGCGCAGCCGCCCGCGGCACAGCCCGATGAGGGTGCGCCACAACCGGTTCCGGAGATGCAGCGGCTGCCCGCGCAGGCCGCCGGGAGCAGAACGCGAATCCCGTTGCCCTACCGGCCCACGGCCCGGGCCGAACAGAGGTCCGGTGGCATCGCGATCACGCTGGGCAACGACGGTACGGCCGCCACCCACTTCACGGTGCACCCGAATGCCTTTGCCGCCGACTACACCCCGTCCCGGTTCGACATCGACCCCGGGGCCGCGGTCACGGCCGACTTCACCGCGACGGACGGCCGCTACGACTACACCGTCTACGGAATCGACGGATTCCAACGGCGATTCGCCGGAGACCTGACCGCGCCGGGCGGCGCCCTGGAGGTGACCGCGACCGTCACGCTCCGCGGCGCCCGCCGAATCTCCCTCGAATTCACCAACTCCGGGGCAACGCCGGTGGCATTCCTGGTGCGGTCCAACGCCTACCGCGGCGACGGTCCGTGGCGGATCGAGGTGCCCGCCGCCGGGTCCGGCAGCCGAGAGTGGGTGCTGGACACCGAGGATCAGGGCCGCGGCTGGTACGACCTGACCGTCACCGCGGATGTCGACGCCGGGTTCCTGCGCCGCCTGCGCGGTTATGTCGACCACGGCACCCGCGGGGTCACCGCGGACGACGCCGCACCGTTCGACCGGCTGCTACTGGACCGCTCGATCTACGAGTCCGGCCGCGATCTCGTGGTCACCTATTGCGTGGCAGGCGCGGTTTCGGCGCATCGGCTGGCGGTGTACGCCGATCCCGGTGTCTCCCTGGATGTTCCGAGGGCCGAACCGGTGCGTGCGCTGGACCTGCCGAACGGGAACACGCGTGACCAGGTGACAATGCCGATGACACTGTCCTCGCCGCTGCCCGGATCCAGCACGCGGCCTTCCTCGCGCGGCACCTCCGGCAGCGGTGGCCTCGCTGCCGCAGAACCACTTCCCGCCGGGGCCTACGTCGTCCACCACCTCGACGGGACGAACAAGCCACTCGCACAACCGGTCCGGTTCCGGGTCGTGTAATCCCGCGCGGCGGCAGGGCTACTGAACGCAGAACTCGTTGCCGTGCGGGTCGGCCATGGTGGTCCATTCGCCGCCGAGGTCACCGTCGTAGAGCCTGGTTGCGCCCAGGGTTTCGAGCCGGATCACCTCGGTCGCGCGGCGCTCGGGCCCGACCTCGACATCCAGGTGCAGCCGGTTCTTGGCGGTCTTGGGCTCGGGCACGAGCTGGAACACGATGCGGTCGCCGTTCGCGATGCCGGTCGTCTCGTCGACCGGCGCCTGCGGCTCCCGGATGGCGGAGAAATCCAGCCAGTACAGCCGATCCCCGTCGCGCACCACGCGATCGGCCGCGATCTCGCCCGAGTCCATCATCCGGTGCAGCAGCGGGGTGTGGTTCTCGACCTCGTAACCGAGCGCCTGCGCCCAGAACCGGGCCAGCTCGTTCGGGTCCGGCGTATCGATGACGACCTGGTAGCGGATGCCCATCCTGTTCCTTTCTCCGGTGTAATCCCTTCCACGTGACAGGATTTCACCGTGCGCCGCAACTCGGGGGCATCCGCGATCTACACGGCGTCGCTCAGGGGTAGACGGCGATCTCGATCAGGTTGCCGTCCAGGTCGCGGCAGTAGTGCGAGGTCATCTCCCCCAGCGCACCGACCTTGGTGACCGGGCCCTGGGTGATCTCGACCCCGCACGAAACCAGGTGGGCGCGAACCTCATCCGGTGTCGAGGCGCTGACGAAACACAGATCCTCCGATCCGGCCGCCGACACCGCGCCGGTGACCCACTCCGGATCCTCGCCGACCGGCCGCAGATTGATCTTCTGGTTACCGAATACCAGCGCCGTCCGCCCGGCCGGGCCGAACTTCTCCGCCCGCATCCCGAGCACGCGCTCGTACCACGCCGCGGTCGCCGCCACGTCCCGGCAGTTGATCACGATGTGGTCGAACCGCTCCACCGCAAATCCCATACCCCGGACGCTACTCCCGCTCAGTCCTGATGGCGGTGGGGGACGAATTCCAGGGTGAGCAGGGCGGCGGCGGTGAAGACGATCTCGCGCCAGCGGATCAGGACGAAGCGCTGGTCGCCGAAGGAGTTGAACTTGCGCAGGAACCGGTACAGCGACTCCAGGCGGATCAGCGGGTCGAGGGTGCGGGCGGCCAGGTAGATCGCCTGCAGCGAGCGGGTCCGCTGCTTGTCGGCGAACAGTTCCGGGAAGGCCGCGAACGCCAGCGAGATGCGCTGCACGCCTTTGTCTTTGCCGTATTCGACCAGATCCACGATCATGCGCTCGTCCAGGCCGTTGGGCGCGTCCCTACGACGCCACGGCACATCCAGGCTCAGCTCGGTGCCGTGGTTGGATTCGCCGTAACGCTGGAAGCCGACCACGCGGCCGTCCGCGTCGCGCGCGATGACCACCAGCATGCCGGGGTGCCGCCCGTCGAGCAGGTGGTCGAGGATCATCGAGAACCCGCGCGTCTGCCGGCCCTTGCCCCATTCGTCGACGATGTCGAACAGGGTGCCGCGCAGCCGCGGGTCCAGCTCGGTCTCCCTGACGATCTGGGTGGTCACCCCGAAGTTGCGGGTGCGGCTGACGCCCTGGCGCAGATTGCGGTACTTGCGGCCCACCATGTCGAACCGGGCCACATCGATCACCACATCGCGGCCGATCGGAATCGCCCGCAGCCCATGGTGTTCCGCGGCGCTGCCACGCCACAGTTCGGTCAGGTCCGGGCTGGCGCCCAGCACCGCGACGCGCCACCCGTGGTTCATCGCGAATTCGGAGAACTCCCGGATCAGCGTGGCGAAGTCGGCTCGATTGCCGACCGGATCCCCGGCCACCACCGCGATGCCGAAGCGGGCCCGGTAGCCGAGGGCCGCCGTCGAATTCGTGTTGAAGAAGTAGGTCTTCGCCGAGTGCAGGGCGAACGGCGCCAGCGGGTCGCCGGTGGTCCGGTCGACCAGCGCGGCCACCCGGTACTGCTGTTCCGGCTGCGGGCGCGAGGACACCGGCAGCATCAGGATGAATCCGGTCGAGGCCAGGCTCACGAACCCGATGGCCGAATGCCCGTTGTGGTACGCGATATTGGACACGCCGAGCACGACCAGTGCCACCGCGAAATGGGGCAGCGTGATCGGCCGCCGCAAATGCAGTCCGCGGGCCACGAACAGCCCCGCCAGCGACACCGCGACGAACCAGCTGTGGTTGACGCCGACCCGCGAGGCCCGGTCGGCCGCGTACACCAGCACCACGCCCACCAGCAGCAGCACCACGATCAGCGGTACCCGGATCGCGCGGGCGGGCGATACGGCCGCGTCCCGATAGGTTCTTCGGTACCCGGCGACGGCAGAGTTCAGTTCGGACACGTCACCACCCCCGGCATCCACGCAGGTGGGCGCGCCGCCCGTCCACGAACACCCTCGCCATCCTCATCCTCCCGATGCTCCCGTCCCACCTATCCCGAACAAACCCTCCGGTCGGAATTATCCCACCGAACTCCACACGCCCAGGCCCTACCCGGCCCAACCGACGCCGAACCGCGGCAACCCACCCTTAAATCATAGGATGAATCCGCAAACAGACGTGCACGGGTTTCAACCGATACTCCCCCACCCCTGTTCCCGCAACGGGTTTATGCATTGCGCCACACCACAACCCACGCACCCCAAGCCCGTTCCCGCACCCTCTGCAAACCGCTGTAGCGAGTGCGAGAACCTACCAAGGGTGCGGGAAACACCACACCCCAGTAGTCGGCCGGGCGGAACTCGCTACCCGCCGAAGACCCGTTCGACCACGGTTTTCGCCCGTCGGGTGACCCGCATGTAGTGGTCGAGGAACTCACTGCCGTCGTCGTTCGGCCACCCCGCTACCCGAGCGACCGCGGACAGCAGCTGCCCCGGCCCCGGCAGCTGGTCGGCGGGTTTCCCTCGAACCAGCACCAGCGCATTCCGCGCCCGGGTAGCCGTCAGCCACGCGTCCCGCAGCAATTCCACATCCTCGGCGTCCAGCAGCTCTGCCCGCTCGATGGCATCGAGGGACTCCAGCGTGGACGTGTTGTGCAGCGACGGCACCTCGTGCGCATGCCGCAGCTGCAGCAGCTGCACGGTCCATTCGATATCGGCCAGCCCGCCGCGCCCCAGCTTGGTGTGTGTCGCCGGATTGGCCCCGCGCGGCAACCGCTCGGAGTCCACCCGGGCCTTGATGCGGCGGATCTCGCGCACCGCGTCGGCGGAGACCCCGCCCTCGGGATAGCGCACCTTGTCGATCATGTGCAGGAACCGCACGCCCAGTGCCTGGTCGCCCGCGACCTGGTGTGCGCGCAGCAGCGCCTGCACCTCCCACGGCTGGGCCCACTGCTGGTAGTAGGCCTGATAGGCGGCCAGCGTCCGCACCAGGGCCCCGTTGCGGCCCTCGGGGCGCAGGCCCGCGTCGACCTGCAGCGGCGGATCGGTGCTGGGCGCGCCCAGCAGGCGCTGCACCTTCTCGGCGACGCCGATCGCCCACTTCACCGCCGTCGTCTCGTCGGCGCCGGGCCGGGGATCGCAGACGAACAGCACATCGGCGTCGGAGCCGTAGCCCAGCTCCTTGCCGCCGAGCCTGCCCATGCCGATCACCGCCATATCGGCGGGCGCGGGCCCGCCCAGTTCGGCCTCGCTCGCCCGGATCACCGCCAGCAGCGCGGCCTCGAGCACCGCCACCCACACCGACGACAGCGCCCGGCACACGCGCGGCACGTCGAGCATGCCGAGCACGTCGGCGGAGGCGACGCGGGCCAGTTCGTGGCGGCGCAGCGACCGGGCGGTCGTGATGGCGCGCTTGGGGTCGTCGTAGCGGGCGGCTCCGGCGAGGATGCCGTTGCGGACGTCGTAGAGCTTGGGCGACAGCAGCAGCGGGCCGTTGGGCCCGTCGGCGAACATCCGGATCGTCTCCGGCGCGTTGATCAGCAGGTCGGGCAGGTACGCCGAGGAGCCGAGCACGATCATCAGGCGTTCCGCGATGGCACCCTCGTCGCGCAGCTCGCGCAGGAACCAGATCTGGTTCTCCAGCCCCTCCGACACCCGCCGGTACGCGAGCAGGCCCTGGTCCGGGTTCGGGGTTTCGCCGAGCCATTCCAGCAGGGTCGGCAGCAGCAGCGCCTGGATGCGGCCCTTGCGACCCACCTCGCCGGTGAGCGCCTTGAGATGGCCGAGGGCGTTCTCCGGGGCGGCGTAGCCCAGCGCCGCCAGCAGTCGCACGGCCGCCGTCGGGCTCAGCCGCAGCGCGGCGGCGTCCAGGCGGGCCACCGATTCCAGCAGCGGGCGGTAGAACAGCTTGGCGTGCAGCCGCCGCACCCGCATGGCATTGCGCTTGATCTCGCTCTGCAGGACGCCGACCGCGTCCTGGCGGCCGTCGGGACGCATGTGGGCCGCGCGCGCCAGCCAGCGCATGCCCTCGTCGTCGTCGGAGGCGGGCAGGGTGTGGGTGCGCTTGAGCCGCTGCAGCTGCAGCCGGTGCTCGAGCAGGCGCAGGAACTCATAGGAGGCGGTGAGGTTCGCGGCGTCATCACGGCCCACGTAGCCGCCCGCGGCGAGCGCCGTCAGCGCCTCCACGGTCTCCTGCACGTGCAGCGACTCGTCGGCCTTGCCGTGCACCAATTGCAGCAGCTGCACGGCGAATTCGACGTCGCGCAGGCTGCCGTGGCCGAGTTTCAGTTCGCGCTCGCGCAGGTCCGCGGGCACCAGATCCTCCACGCGGCGGCGCATGGTCTGCACCTCGGCGACGAAATCGGGCCGCTCCGAAGCATTCCAGACCATGGGCATCAGCGCGTCGCGGTATTCCTCGCCCAGCGCCAGGTCACCGGTGGCGGGCCGGTTCTTCAGCAGGGCCTGGAACTCCCACGTCTTCGCCCACCGCTTGTAGTACGCCACATGGGATTCCAGCGTGCGCACCAGCGCGCCCGCCTTGCCCTCGGGCCGCAGCGCGGCATCCACCTCGAAGAAGGCGCTGCCCGCCACGGTCATCAGCTCGGCGGCCAGCCGGGTGGCGGTGGTGTCGGCGGGTTCGGCGACGAACACCACATCGACGTCGGAGACGTAATTCAGTTCGCGCGCACCGCATTTGCCCATGGCGAGCACGGCCAGCCGCACCGGCACCGGCTGATCCGGGCACACCCGCGCGACCGCCACCGCCAGCGCGGCGGTCAGCGCCGCATCCGCCAGATCGGTGAGATGGCGGCCGACCTGCTGATAGGGCAGGACCGGCTCGTCCTCCACGGTGGCGGCGAG
Source organism: Nocardia mexicana NBRC 108244 (assembly GCF_001613165.1). Taxonomy (GTDB): domain Bacteria; phylum Actinomycetota; class Actinomycetes; order Mycobacteriales; family Mycobacteriaceae; genus Nocardia; species Nocardia mexicana. The sequence goes on along the minus strand of NZ_BDBV01000049.1, from coordinate 11,385 downwards.
GTCGTGGGCGGCCAGCTGCATCAGTTCGTCGCGATACCGCTTGCGCAGCAACGCGATAACTTCCGGCCCGGCAATCTTCGCGCGAAACAGCAGGGGCCCGGAATTCGGGCCGTCCTCGGGCACCGCCTGCACCACGCCGAGCAGGTCCGCGATCAGCTCGTCCCGCTTGGGCAGGTCCGCGCGGCGCAGCAACTGCCACGTGTCGGGCTCGGCAACCAGGTGATCGGCGAAGGCGCTGGAGGAGCCGATCAGCGCGAACAGCCTGCCGCGTAACGAGATTTCGGTGCGCAGCGCCGCATCGAGCTCCGCCCACCCGGACCCGAGCCGCTCCCGCAGGCGGGTGAGCGTCAGCAGGGCGAGGTCGGCATCGGGTGCGCGCGACAGCGCCCACAGCAACGGAATGCTATCGACGTTGTCCCAGGCCAATTCTCGCAGCGAATCGGCGGCCGTCGGCTCGAGCAGTCCGAGCCGACCGGCACCGGGGACCGCGGGACGGGCAGTCGGTGGCCGTACCATGCTCTCAAATTACATGGTCGGCCCCGGCCACCGTGGCCGCATACCCCGGCAGTGGAGAAAGTGTTCTCACTTCGTGCCGCAGGGCTCTCCGGGGGCCTTTACAGATCCAGGTACTCCTGAAGCTCGTACTGGGTGATCTGGGCCCGATAGCCCGCCCACTCCCGGCGCTTGTTGCGCAGGAAGAAGTCGAACACGTGCTCGCCGAGGGTCTCGGCCACCAGCTCCGAGCGCTCCATCGCCTTGAGCGCCTCGTCCAGGCTGCCCGGCAGTTCCTTGAAGCCCATGGCGCGGCGTTCGGCGGTGGTCAGCGACCACACGTCGTCCTCGGCCTCCGGCGGCAGCGTGTACCCCTTCTCGATACCGCGCAGGCCCGCGGCCAGCAGCACCGCGAAGGCCAGGTACGGGTTGCACGCCGAATCGGGGCTGCGGATCTCGACGCGGCGCGAGGACTGCTTGTCCGGCGTGTACATCGGAACCCGAACCAGCGCAGAGCGATTCGAGCGGCCCCAGGACGCCGCGGTCGGCGCCTCACCGCCGTGGATGAGCCGCTTGTAGGAGTTCACCCACTGGTTGGTGACCGCGCTGATCTCGTGCGAATGCTCCAAGATGCCCGCGATGAACGCCCGCGCCGTCTCCGACAGGTTGATCGGGTCGTCGGGGTCGGCGAAGGCGTTCTGCTCGCCCTCGAACAGGCTCATATGCGTGTGCATGGCCGAACCCGGGTGCTCGGCAAAGGGTTTCGGCATGAACGTCGCGCGGGCGTTCTCGTCGATCGCCACCTCCTTGATGAGGTAGCGGAAGGTCATCACGTTGTCGGCCATCGACAGCGCGTCGGCGTAGCGCAGGTCGATCTCCTGCTGGCCGGGCGCGCCCTCGTGGTGGCTGAACTCCACCGAGATCCCCATCGACTCCAGCGCGTCGATGGCGTGACGGCGGAAGTTCGGCGCCTCGTCGTGCACGGCCTGGTCGAAGAAGCCGCCGTTGTCCACCGGCACCGGGGTGCCGTTCTGCAGCGCCGACTTCACCAGGAAGAACTCGATCTCCGGGTGCACGTAGCAGCTGAAGCCCAGGTCACCGGCCTTGTTCAGCTGCCGCCGCAGCACGTGCCGGGGATCGGCCCACGACGGCGAGCCGTCGGGCATGGCGATATCGCAGAACATGCGCGCCGAATGCTGGTGGCCCTTGCTGGACGACCACGGCAGCACCTGGAACGTCGACGGGTCGGGCCGGGCGACCATATCGGCCTCCGACACGCGAGCGAAGCCCTCGATGGCCGAGCCGTCGAATCCGATGCCCTCCTCGAAGGCGCCCTCCAGCTCGGCGGGAGCGATCGCGACCGACTTCAGATACCCCAGGACGTCGGTGAACCAGAGTCGTACGAAGCGGATATCCCGCTCCTCGAGCGTCCGCAGCACGAATTCCTTCTGGCGATCCATACGCGCGAGCGTAAGCACCCGGCGTTAAATCCGTGTTACATAGCCATTGTGGAGCTAATTAACCGCATGTGAGGCCGGGCGCAGGCTCCCGCAAATCCGTCAAATACGCGAACGCCGCGTCGTCGACGCACGACACGCCGCCGGACAGGAACACGGTGTGCCGGGTGCCGCGGTTGGTGATCAGCGCCGCGCCCAGCTCCTGCGCCAGGTTCACGCCCGCCTGGTAGGGGGTGGCGGGGTCCTGGGTGGTGGAGATGACGACCGTCTTCGGCAGGCCCGGCGCCGAGATCCGGTGCGGGGTGCTGGAGTTGGGCACCGGCCAGAACGCGCACAGCTCGAGGGGCGCCTGCCCGGTGGCGTGGCCGTCGTCGAGGAACGGGGCAACCCTGCGGTATTCGGTGTCCTGCTTGTCGGCGACCGCCCGATCCTTCACCGCGGGGTCGTCGACGCAGTGGATCGCCATGAACGAGTCCTGCGAGTTGTCGTAGCTGCCGTCCTTGCGCCGCCCGTCGTACAGGTCGGCCAGCCGCAGCAGGATGTCGCCCTTCCCGCCGGTCAGCTGGGCGAGCCCGGCGCTGAGCACATTCCAGCTGTCGTCGGCGTAGAGGGTGTTCTGGACGCCGGTGATCGCGTCGCCGTAGGTGAGACCGCGGCCGTCGTCGGTGGTCGCGGGCTTGTCCCAGAGCGGCCCGACGAGTTCGCGGAACCTGGTCACCGCCTGCGCCGGATCCGCGCCCAGCGGGCAGTCCGGCCTGCTCGCGCAGTCGGCGGCGTAGGCGTTGAAGGCCTGCTGGAATCCGGCGGCCTGCTGCACCGACTCCGACACCGGGTCGGCGTTCGGGTCCAGGGCGCCGTCGAGCACCATCGCGCGCACCCGGTCCGGGAACTTCTCGGCGTAGGCCGAACCGAGCCGGGTGCCGTAGGAGTAGCCGACGTAGTTGAGCTTCTCGTCGCCCAGCACCGCGCGGATCACGTCCATGTCCTGCACCACCTCGCGGGTGCCGACGTGGGCGAGGAGTTCGTTGCCGGTGCGCTCGGTGCAGCGGGAGGCGAACTGCTTGTTCTCGTCCTCGGCCGCGGTGATGCCCGCCGGGGTGTTGTCCTTGGGCGGCTCGGCGCGCTCGCGGTCCCATTCCTCGCCGGTCAGGCAGGCGATCAGCGGCGTGGACGCGCCCAGGCCGCGCGGGTCGAAGCCGATCCGGTCGAACCGCTCCGCGAGCGGGGTGTCCTGACCCTGCTGCGCCATCCACAGTCCGGGCTGGCCGGGGCCGCCCGGGTTGAACAGCAGCGAACCGATGCGCTGCCCCGTCGCCCTGATCCGCGAGATCGCGATCTGCGCGGTGGCGCCCTCGGGCTTGGCGTAGTCGACCGGCACGGTGACGCGGGCGCACTGGGTGCCCTCGGGGAACCGGCTCGACGAGTCGCCGAAGCCCTCGCAGTCGCTCCACTGGGGAGCCTGGGTGTAGAACTTCTCCAGCCCGGCCGGCGACGGGGAGCCCGCCGGCGGGGAGGCGGGCTGATCATTCGTCGATGTGGAGCAGCCGGCGGCCACACAGATCAGGGCCAGCACGGCTGTCAAACGACCGGTACGCGACAAGGGCATGCGAAGAATCCTTCCAGACCTCGCCGTGTGACGAATTGCATGGTCGGCACGCCTTAATCGGGGTGTCGGGGCGGTGGCACACTGGGAGACGTCCAGGTTTGGACGAGTCATGAAAACCCGGGGACCCGCACGGGCCTCGAGGAGACGACGAAAGGGACGATGATGTCCGCATCCGGAGAAACCGCTGCCTACGGTGCCGCACCGGCGACTTCCCGCAAGAAGACGCGAGTACAGCACCTGCAGCAGATGAAGGCCGCGGGTGAGAAGTGGTCGATGCTGACCGCCTACGACTACTCGACGGCCAAGTTGTTCGAAGAAGCAGGCATTCCGGTGCTGCTGGTCGGCGATTCGGCCGCGAACGTGGTGTACGGGTACGACACCACTGTGCCGATCACCATCGATGAGCTGGTCCCGCTGGTGCGCGGAGTGGTGCGCGGCGCACCGCATGCGCTGGTGGTCGCGGATCTGCCGTTCGGCAGCTACGAGGCCTCCCCCGAGCTGGCGCTGGCCTCGGCCACCCGGTTCATGAAGGAGGGCGGCGCGCACGCGGTGAAACTCGAAGGCGGCGAACGGGTTTCCGAGCACATCGCGCGGCTCACCGCGGCCGGTATCCCGGTGATGGCGCATATCGGGTTCACCCCGCAGAGCGTCAACACCCTCGGCGGGTTCCGCGTGCAGGGCCGCGGCGACGGCGCGGAACAGCTCATCGCCGACGCCATCGCGGTGCAGGAGGCCGGGGCCTTCTCCGTCGTGATGGAGATGGTTCCGGCCGAGCTCGCCGGGCAGGTCACCCGCAAGCTGACCATCCCGACCGTCGGCATCGGCGCGGGCGTCGACTGCGACGCCCAGGTGCTGGTCTGGCAGGACATGGCCGCCTACACCAGCGGCAAGACCGCCAAGTTCGTCAAGCACTTCGCCCAGCTCGGCGACCAACTCCGCAACGCCGCCGCGACCTACGCCGACGAGGTGCGCCGCGGAGTGTTCCCGGCCCCGGAACACAGCTTCTGATCGAGGTGTGAGTGCGGCGGCCGCTCGTGCATACGGGCGGCCGCCGCCCCGTTACGCCGTCCGGGCACACCCCGCCCGCCATCCCCGGCACACCCCACCTCTCGGCCCACTCCAACTTCGTCTCCCGGGGCACACTCCCCCGATCCCGGGCACCCTCCGGCGCCCGGGCACACACGCGCTCGTCTCCCCGGCACAGTCGCCCTCGACTCCCCGGCACACTCCAGCCCTTATTTCCCCGGCGTGCTCCCACCCATATTCCCGGCGTGCTTTTGGCCGGGATCCGGTACCTTGCGAATCATGATGCAGGGGGACATCGGCATGAACGCACCCGACACTCTGCTGCAGGAAACCGTCGAGCCGATTCTCGGGTGGGCGGTGAAAGAGCTGGTGGCGCAAGGGATCACGGTGACCGGCCCGGGCGAGGAGCGGCGGCGCCGGGATTGGACGCTGCTGACGCTCTTGCCCACCGATGCCGGGCCGGTGTGGGTGAAGGCCTGCGCCCGGGCATTCGCGCACGAGGGCCCGCTGCTGCAGACGCTGGACCGGCTGGCCCCGGGCAGTGTGCTGAAACCCCTTGCGGTGCACCGGGAGAACGGCTGGCTGATCAGTCCGGACGGCGGCGCCACCAAGAGCCGGGGCCCGGCCGACCGCGGGCTGTTCCCCATCGACGGCGTCGACGTCGCCCCCGGCCGTCCGGCGGGCTGGGACGAGGTGATGCGGTCCTACGCGGCTCTGCAGCAACGTCTTTCGGATCACGTCGCCGAACTGCGCGAGACCGGGACGCCGTATCTGCCACCCGAGCGGCTGATCGATGTCTACCGCCATTACGAGAACCAGGCCCCCGGCCTGGGCCCGGCGATCGAGCGCACCGCCGCCGAACTCGCCCGATACCAGCGCCTCACCCTCGAGCACAACGACCTGTTCCCCGGCCATGTCTTCGCCACCGGCGGTTACCTGTTCGACTGGGGCGATGCCGTGATCACGCACCCCTTCCTGTCCGCGCGCACCCTCGCCGACCCGCAGCGTGAGCAATACTTCGACGCCTGGCGCGCGGTGAGCACGGTCACCGATACCGAGACCGCCCTCGCCGAACGCCTCGCCCCGCTCACGGCCCTCGCCCCGTTCCGCACCATCGACATGTCCCCCGGCGCACCGGCCGCCCACTTCGCCCCGTTCATCGCCGAACTCGTCGACCAGCTCCGCCGAAACCTCACCTGAACGACCGGCATCCCCCGTGATTCCGCCGCTGGACCGGCGCAGCGTCAACCACGGGAACGGCGTTGCTTGCCGATCGGTGGCAGACTCGGTGTCCGACCGAGAATGAACGAGTAGAGGGAACAGATGTCGCAGAGCCGTTGGATGACTCGCGGGGCGCTGGGCGCGGCAGGGGTGGCCGCCATCGCACTGATCGCCGGATGTGGGGGCGGCACGACCGGATCGCCGGAGTCCGCCGGATCCAGCGGATCGGCGACCACCACCGCACGCACCAGCAGTTCGGCCACCGCGACCGGCACCACGACGCCCGGGGCCGTCGACGTGCCCGACCAGGCCGCCAAGGCGCTGTGCGACAAGATCCAGCCGCAGCTGTCGGATTGGCGGGTGCAGGGCCCGACCCTGGGCCGGGTGGCCTGGAACATCACGGTCCACGAGTGGGCGGCCCAGAACGGCGGCATCAACGGACGGGTGCTCGCCGACAAGGCGGTCGTCGACCGGATCACCACCGCGAGCTGCTCGGACGTCCGCACCCAGGCCATCCAGGCGCTGGAGCTGCCGGACCTGGCCTCGGGGATCGCGTTCTGATGCGCACGCTGTACCCGCCCCTGGAGCCGCGCCGCGAGGGCATGCTCGACGTCGGCGACGGTCAGCAGATCTACTGGGAGGAGAGCGGCAACCCCGCCGGGAAGCCGGTGGTGTTCCTGCACGGCGGGCCCGGCGGCGGCACCGCGCCCTTCCATCGGCAGTTCTTCGATCCGCAGGCGTACCGGATCGTGCTGTTCGACCAGCGCGGCTGCGGGCGGTCCGCCCCGCATATCGCCGACGGCGCGAGCCTCGAGACCAACACCACCTGGCATCTGGTCGCCGATATCGAGAAATTGCGAACGCATTTGGGTATCGAACGGTGGCAGGTGTTCGGCGGCTCGTGGGGTTCCACGCTCGCGCTGGCCTACGCCCAGACCCACCCGGACCGGGTGACCGAGCTGGTGCTGCGCGGCATATTCCTGTTGCGGCGCAAGGAAATCGACTGGTACTACAACGGTTCGGCCGGTTACGTCTATCCTGACCAGTGGGAAAAGTTCTTGGCCCCGGTGCCGGAATCGGACCGTCAGGGAGATCTCGTGAGTGCGTACCACCAACTGCTGCACTCCCCCGATCCCGAGGTCGCCACCGCGGCAGCTGTCGCCTGGTCGACCTGGGAGGGGGCGACGAGTTCGCTGCTGCCGCAACCCGATCGGGTCGCCGAGACGGCCGAGCCCCGGTTCGCGCTGGCCTTCGCGCGCATCGAGAACCATTATTTCGTCAACGGCGGCTTCCTCGACGACGGCCAGCTGCTGCGCGATATCGACCGCATCGCCCACATTCCCGCCGTGATCGTGCAGGGCCGCCACGACATCGTGTGCCCCGCCGTCAGCGCCTGGGACCTGCACCGGGCCTGGCCGAATTCGACGCTGCACCTCGTCGGTGACGCCGGTCACGCCGCCAGTGAGCCCGGCATCACCCACCATCTGGTGGAGGCCACCGACAAGTTCCGGAGTACCTGATGAGCACGACGACAACCGGTCCCGCCCTCCGCGCCGCCCTCGACGCCGACGTGGACCGGTTGTTGTCGGCCGAACCCGATGTGCGCGAAGACCTTCCGGACTCGGTGCATCAGATGCGGGTCGCGACCCGGCGGCTGCGCAGCGTGCTGCGCTCGTACCGGAAGGTGCTCCGCCGCTCGGAGACCGACGAGCTTCGCGACGAATTGCGCTGGCTCGCAGGGTTACTCGGGGAGGCCCGGGACGCCGAGGTGCGCGCGGAACGCTTCACCGCCCTGGCCGACGAGCGGACCGGAGCACAGCGGCGCGCCGGGCGGCAGCTGGCCAAGGCGGAACGCACCCGGTACACCACCGCCCATCGCACCGTCGTCGACGAACTCGACGGCGAACGCTACGCCCGCCTGCGAGAGCGGCTCGATCGACTGCGCAACCGTCCGCCGCTGCGCCGCAAGCGCGCCCGCAAGGACGCCGCCAAGCACTTCTCCGGGGTGCTGCGTGACGACTTCCGCCGCGTGCGCCGCCTGGTCCGCGACGAGCCCGAGGTCGAGGAGTCCGAGCGCACCGAGCACATGCACGACATCCGCAAGGCCGCCAAGCGATTGCGCTATTCCGCCGACGCCGCCGCACCGGTGCTCGGCGGCCCCGCCGAGGAGCTGTCCTCCCGCGCGAAGAAGCTACAGTCCGTCCTCGGCGACCACCGCGACGCCGTCGAGGCGATGGACACCATCCGCGCCCGCGCCGTCACCGCCGCCACCCGAGGCACCGACACCACCGGCTACGAGGGCCTCTACGAGGCCGAATCCGACGCCGCCCGCAAATCCCTCGAGCAATACCCCGCAGCCGCCACCTTCCTCCGCCACAAATACGGCAACTGACCCGAAGCGGCCCGCCCGTCCACGCACCCCTCGCTGATTCCCGCACCGGCTACAGCGCTTGGTAAGTGGTGCGGAAACATGCCAGGGGTGCGGGAACCGAACCGGCAGGGAGTGCGGGAAGCCGCGGTGTCAGGGGGCGGGGAATTCGAAGACGACCGTGCGTTTGGTGGGGTCGGCTTCGATGAGGCGGATGCGGACGCGTTGGCCCTCGGGGGGTGAGCCGACACATTTGGCGAGGACCGGCGGGTCGGCTACGAAGACCTCGGCGGGGCGGGTGCCGTTGCCCTCGCGGACCACGACGGCGTCGAAGTCGCCACCCAAGCGGTCGGCGAGCACCGTGGATTCGGTGAGGTCCAGGCAGGCGCGTTCGAGTTTTCCGGCGATGCCGTCGCTGCGGCGCATGGCGTCGGCGGCGGGGGCGAGGCCGTCGCGGGCCCAGAGCGGGATCGGGGTTCCCGCGCAGCGGGCCAGGCAGACTTCCGTGACGAAGCGGTCGGCCAGGCGGCGCAGCGGGGCGGTCACATGGGCGTACGGGGCGCCGATTCCGCTGTGCTGCACCACATCCGGGACCTCGCCCGCCAGCACGGTGTAGGTGGCGCCGCGGAGCAGGCCGGTGGCCTCCGACATCAGCACCAGGGCGGCAGGGGAATTCGGGTCCAGGCCCGCGAGCATGCGGCCGACGGACGCATCGGCGGGCCAGTCGAGACCCAGGGCAGCGGCGGTGCGGCGGATGGAGTCGATCGCCGACTGGGGCGGTGCGGGCATGGTGCGCAGCACGCCGATCGGCTCGAAAGGAGCGCCGACGGAGCCGTCGCCAGTGTCGACGCCGGAGCCGTCACCGACATCGGCGCCACTGCCGGAACCGTCACCGGGCCCGGTACCGAAGTCCCCCAGCAGGATTCGGGCCGCGCAGATGCCGGTCAGCAGGGATACCTGCTCGTTCCAGTCGTCGGCGGCGGTGCGGGGCTCCACGATCAGCTGCCAGTGCTCGTCGCCGTTCGGCGCGTGGTTGTGGCCGTCGCGCACCACGGTCTGGGCGGGCAACCGCAGCCCGATCGCTCCGCGCGCCAGCCCGGCCTCGATGCGCAGCCGCCCGAATTCGGGCAGCGCGGCGATCGAGGGGTGCAGGCGGCCTGCGTCGGCGTCGGACTGGACGCCCGTGTAGTCGAGCCGGGCCCGCGAGCGCACCAGCGCCCGGCGCACCGAGAATCGGATCGGCTCGGCCCGCTCATCGCATTCGATGGTCCACAGCGCGGCCGGTCGGTCCTGGTCGGGCAGCAGGCTGGCCGACCCTTCCGACAGCACCGGTGGATGCAGCGGCACGGCGCCGTCGGGCATGAAGAAGGTCTGTCCCCGGGACAGTGACTCCCGGGACAGCGCCCCGTCGGGGGCGACGACGGCGCCCACGTCCGCGATCGCGTACTGCAGCAGGAAGCCGGTGGGGGTGCGTTCGAGATACAGCGCCTGGTCCAGATCCAGCGCGCCGGGCGGGTCGATCGTCACCAACGCGATGTCGGTGCGATCGACCCGGGCGCCCGCGAACGCGTCGACCGCGTCGCGGGCCTCCGAGACGGCCTCGGACGGATAGTCCGAGGCCAACCCGAATTCGGTTCGCACGGCGCCGAAATCGACCGGCGCCGACACGATCCTCTGATGGAGCTCCACGCGTATGCGCTGAAACTACTGCAGCGCCAGCATGGTGCCGCTCAACTTGTCGAACGGCCCGTACACGGTGAACACCACGCGCCCGTCCGGGTACTGCGAAGACAGCCCCGATGCCGCGTCGAGCGCCTGCCCGAACGAGGCCGCCGACGGATGCGGCAGGCCCGAGAGCGCCTGCCCGATGCGATTCTGGTGCACCCACTGGGTATCACCGTGGTTCAGATCGACCTGCATCCCACCGGGCAGCGGGGTAACCGCGACCGCATTGGCGGACCCGGCCCCCAGCACACCCAAAACCGAAGCAGCACCGGCGATCAGCGCACCGGCAACCAGCTTGCGAACTACTCGCATAGAGACAGAACCTGCTTTCCGACGTTCGTTGACACCCACAGCCCCATTACCACCCCCAGCAACGGAACTTTCCAACGCGCAACACTTTATGACGTCGATCACCCATCCGGCCAGTTACCGACGGATCGCCGCGTCGGACACGCCCTCGGCTACGGGTTCCGGGTGTTGCATGACCGAATTCCGCGAGCGCATCGGGTCGTGCCGTCCATATCGACCGCATCGGGCCCTCGAGACCTGCGACCGGGTAAACGGCCGATCAGAGGAACCGGGCGGTCGACTTTCGTACCTTCCGGGGCATCCCGGCGGCGATTTCGACGGTAGCAGCGACCTTCCACCGCAACCACCGGGCAAGCCATGCCTTCAAGATCAAGAGCGTACGGCTATGACATTCGGGACAATCGGGCAGTTTTCAGACAGAACGGACGGCCGGGTCGGTCCCACCATCCGGAAACTTCCGCCACGGGCAGCAACGCCGGGGGCCGGGCGAGGGCCACCCACCCGACGGGTCGCCGCGGGCAGCAACGCCGAGAACCGGAGCGAGCGCCACCCACCCGACGGGTCGCCGCGGGCAGCAACGCCGAGGGCCGCCGGGGCGCCGCCTACCCGTCGCGTCTTGGTAGGCGAATCGCGCCCGAACTCCCGCTCAACGACCGATTTCCGCCGGTAGTGCGCGGGCGTGCACGCGCTGTTACTGTGGCCCGCAGTGTGCCCGGGGGAAGTCGATCTTCCCGCGCGCCCCACCTTGTCCCCATCGTCGAGAAATAAGGGAGTTCCGCACCGTATGTCGTCCATCGTCTACGACTACCTGTTGCCGCTGCTCGGCCCCGAGCAGGCCGCCTACTGGGCCCAGATCCTCGTGATCAACCCGGCCGGCTGAGGACGTCCCAGCTCCACGGCGGTGCCCGATAGGGCGCCGCCGTTTTGTTTGTCCATGGATTCCGGCCGAGAGCGCGCCGGAATGACGGACCGCGGTACCAGCGCTAGGGAGACTTCGTACGGATCGCTGAGCCGGACGGCGGATCGGCGGATTCGGTGGAGTCGAGTCTCGCCCCCTCGGCGGCCCCGATCTCCGGCGATGCCAGCGCCACATGCTCCCCCTCCACACTCCCGGCGTCACCACCTTCCACACTCCCGGCGTCGTCGCTCCCTACATTCCCGACAGCACCGCTCCCTACATT
>NZ_BDBV01000048.1 GCF_001613165.1 Nocardia mexicana NBRC 108244 | reverse complement strand
CCCGGCGTCACCACCCTCTACATTCCCGGCGTGCTTTTGGCCGGGATCCGGTGGGGTCGATCGTTCCAGGAAGCGCAGCAGCTCCACCGGGAACGGCAGTACCAGCGTCGAATTCTTTTCCGCCGCAACCTCGACCACGGTCTGTAGCAGCCGTAGCTGCAGGGCCGCGGGCGCCGAGGCCATCCGGTTTCCCGCTTCGGCCAGCTTCCGGGACGCCTGCAGTTCCCCCTCGGCGGTGATGATGCGGGCGCGGCGCTCGCGCTCGGCCTCCGCCTGCCGCGACATCGACCGCTTCAGCGATTCCGGCAGCGCCACATCCTTGATCTCCACCCGGTCGATGTGCACGCCCCACCCGATCGCGGGGCTGTCGATCATCAACTCCAGGCCCTTGTTCAACTGCTCCCGGTTCGACAGCAGATCGTCCAGATCGCTCTTCCCGATGATCGACCGCAGCGAGGTCTGCGCCACCTGCGCGACGGCGAACAGGTAGTCCTGCACCTCGACCACCGCCTGCACCGGATCGATCACCCGGAAGTACACCACCGCGTCGACCCGCACCGTCACGTTGTCGCGGGTGATGCCCTCCTGCCCCGGCACCGGCATGGTGACGATCCGCATCGGCACCTTGCGCATCTTGTCCACCCCCGGAATGAGCACCCGCAGCCCGGGATCGCGCACCGCCCGCACCCGCCCGAACCGGAAAACCAGGCCGCGCTCGTACTGTTCGACCACCCGCAGCCCCGCCCCGACGACAATGCCGCCGAACGCCACCCCGGCCGCCACCACAAACCCCAGAATCGCTATCGCGTCCATGTCCGCACCACCATGCGAAGCGCCCGGCATACTGCGTCCGAGCTCGGTATACATCGATCATGGCACCGCGACGCCCGCCCGGCGAGAACGGTTCTGCGAGGATCAACCCCCGCTGACAGGTCTCACGCGGCTCGGTTGCGGAAACGGCCCGGCGCCGTGCCGAATTCGCGTTTGAAGGCCTTGGCGAAGGCGTACTCGGAGGTGTATCCGCAGCGGGCCGCGATCACCCGCAGGGTCTCGTCGGTATCGCGCAGCATGCGGGCCGCCACCGTCATCCGCCACCACGTCAGGTAGGCCTGCGGGCTTACTCCGACCGTGGCGGTGAAACGGTGCGCGAACGTCGAACGCGACGAGCCCGCCTGCGCGCCGAGCGATTTCACCGTCCACGGCGCGGCGGGATCACGGTGGACGGCCTGCAGCGCCGAGCGGATCGCGCTGTCGCGCAACGCCGCACTCCACCCCGAGGTTGCCGACTGCTCCTGATGCCATGCCCGCAGCAGGTAGAGCAACAACACCTCCAGCAATGCGGCGACCGCACCGGACCCGCCCGGCGCGTCCGTATCCAGCTCCCGCCCGAGCAGTTCGATCGCATCGCGCAGTGACCGATGGCGCCCGAGGCGGGCGGGCAGGTGGACGACATCGGGCAGCTCGGCCAGGAGCGGATGCAGTCGGCTCTGGTCCAGACGGTAAGCGCCACACAGCAATACGGTTACCGGACCCGACGATGTCGTGACCGCCGGAAGCCACGTCGGATCCCCCGCCGACTGCTCCGCCTCCACCAGCGGGGTATCCAGGCTGTCGGCGATCGAGTGGCCGAGCTCCCGGGGCAGGAACGCCACATCGCCGACCTCGAGGTGAATCGGCGTGCCCCGCACCGGAATCAGCCAGCACGACCCCTGCAGCACGACGTGAAACCCGGCGCCTTCCTGCGGGGCGAAGCGAACACCCCACGGCGCACGGTTCTCCGTCCGCGAGGAGTGCGGTCTGCCGATCCGCATGGCAGCGACGGCGTCGCTGAGAACATCCACAGTCCGATAGTACTTGGAGGTCGAGAAGGACCGGACGATCAGACATCTTCTCCGGCACAACAGATATGGATCGTCCGATCGGCCGTGCGTAGCGTCGCATTCGTGGGCCCGACGCCCGTCCGGCCCCTCGAACCGACTACGGAGTGGTCACCCATGAGAATTGCCGTCTACGGCGCCACCGGATTCACCGGCGGTTTCGCCGTCGCCGAATTGCACCGCCGCGGTATCGATCCGGTCCTGGTCGGCCGCGACGCCTCGCGACTGCGTACCGCTGCGGCCGAGGCCGGAATACCCGAACCCGACATTCGCGTCGCCGGACTCGACGACATCCCGGCGCTGGCAACCGCATTCGCCGGATGCGCGGCCGTCGTGAACTGCGCCGGACCCTTCGCGCTGTGGGGTGAGCCGGTCGTCCGCGCGGCCATCGCCGCCGGATGCCACTACGTCGACACCTCCGGTGAACAGCACTACATCCACGAGATCCTGCAGCGCTTCGGCCCCGACGCGGAACGCGCGGGAGTCACCGTGGTCCCCGCCCTGGCCGACGACGGCGGGCCGGGCGACCTGATCGCCCATCTCACCGCCGCGCGCCTGCCCGCCGTCGACGAATTGGTCATCGCCGATCTGCGTCTGCCCGGCGGCGTCTCCCGCGGCACCGCCCGCTCGATGGCGGGCGTCTTCGGCCGCCGGGCGCTCGAGTACACCGACGACGACTGGCACCCGGCGAGCGATTCCGCGCCGGAGCCGATCGTCCCGCCCGGGGAGCCGAATCCGGTGCGGGTCAGCGGGTTCGGGCTCCCGGGTGTGGTCACCATCCCGCGCCATGTCCGGGCGCGGGCGGTGCGCAGCGCGATCCGCACCGAGGTCGCCGACCTCTTCACGGGCCTGACCCCCGAGGTCGTCGATACGATCCCGGTCGCCGTCGGTGAGGAGGAGCGCCGCGTCAGCCGCTGGCTGATGCTGGCCGAGGCCACGGCACCGGATGGCTCCAGCGCCCGCGGCTGGGTCAGCGGCACGGATGGCTACCGACTCACCGGCGTGATCGCCGTCGAAGGGGCGCGCCGCCTCGCCGAAGGCGACGCACCGACCGGCGCACGGGCCCCGGCCGAGGTCTTCGATCCGGCGGACTTCCTCGACTTCCTGAAGTCGGAGGACGTGGACTGGCAGGTCGATATCACGAACGGCTAGAACGGCAACAGCACGCACCGCCGTTCCGGCGTGCTCTCGGACGGAATCCACTGCGACCGAGGTGATGATCCCGGCCGAAAGCATGCCGGGATGACGGTGGTGTACCGGGATGGCAGTGGCATACGTGGATGACGGTGGCGAACCGAGCGCTGTTGCCGTACCGGCCCCTCAGCTCCGCAGGGTCTTCACCACCTGGTCGGCGAAGTCGGCCGGGTGGGTGAGGTAGCCGATGTGGTGGCCGGGGAATTCCGTGAGCCGCAGCCCCAGCCGTTGGGCGAGAACGGCATTGGGGCGCGCGGCGAAGGCGTCCCCGGAATCCGCGCCGACGGCGAGCACGAGCTTGCCGACCTCCGGCCGCAGTGCCTCGACGTCGAGGTCGTGGCGTGGGAACCGGTCGAGCTCCTGATCCATCCACAACCGCAGATTCCGCTGGATCCGCGCCGACTGATCGGAGGGACCGGCGGCCGGGGGCGGGCCCTGCAGTCCCACTCCGGCAGCGAATTTCGCCATCGCGACCAGTTCCCCCTCTCGCCGCCCCGTCTCGCGGACGTCGTCGAAGAGGGCGAACCATCGCGCGCTGTCCGGCAGCAGGCCCGCCAGCGGCGGCTCGTGCGCCACCAGCGTGCGGATCCGCTCGGGGTACCGGATCAGCAGTTCCAGGGCGACGATCGCGCCCGAACTGCTCCCCAGCACGGCGGCGGGCTCGGCGGCGAGGTGGGTCAGCAGCCGCGCGGCGTCCTCGGCATCCAGATCCACCCGCCGCTGCGGTTCGCCCTCACACGGGCTGCGCGAAAAACCGCGCCGGTCATAGGAAACCACCGTGTATCGGTCGGCTAGCAGCGCGGCGACCGGGCCGAAGGTGCCCGCATCCCCGTTGCCGCCGGGAACGAGCAGCAGCAGCGGGCCGCTCCCCCGGATCTCGTAGTACAGCGTCGCCCCCGGCACGGCCAGGGTGTGGGAGGTGGGCACGTCCATCGGGAACTCCCAGTGCATCAGGGTCAGCTGCCGCAGCGCCTCGCGGACGAAAGGCAGGATGGCGGTGGAGCTTTCGGACTCGATCCATCGGGTGGCGGCGACGTCGAGCGCGGCCGCGACGGCGCCCGCGGCCACGCGCGGATACATGTCGGCCGCGGCGGCCCGCCCGGTGCGCTCGGCGATCGCGGCCGCCAGCGCCTCCTGGATCAATCCCTGCGCCCGGCGGTATTCGCCCTGCAGGGCAGGGTGATTCGTGATCAGCCGGACCCCTGCTCGCCAGGTGTCGTTCGGGATGGCGCTGTCGTCGAATTCCCGCAGCACCGCATGGATGATCGCCGACCACAGCGGTTCGGTCACCGGGCGCTCGCGCAGCGTTTCGGCGATCCGCCGCGCCTGGTCCACGGCGATCGAGCAGATGGCCTCGGTCTTGCTCGCGAAATAGTTGTTGAACGTGCGCGGCGACACGTCGGCGGCCGCCGCGATATCCTCGACGAGAACGTTCTCCAGCCCCCGCTCCATCGCGAGCCCGATCGCGGCGCAGCCGAGCGCCTGCTGTGTCGCCAGCTTCTTCCGTTCCCGCAGCCCCGGTACGAAGGCCATAACCCACCGTACGCGCGAATGTGCGTGTCCCGCATATTTTCTGGGCACGCAAATATCCGGCGAAGTCTCGCCGACCAGAACTGACCGCGACCCCGAATGCACCGGATCCGGCGTGCACGGAGATTGCAATTCGAGCGCAGACCGGATCTGATCCCGTAACACAGCCAACCACCCTGTGCCGCACCGTGATACACGGCTTCCATCGATACCGCAAGCCGCCCCGAACCCCCATCCCGGAACTCTTTCGCCCCCTGCCGAATTGGCGCCGAACACCAAATCTCAGCAGACCGATCCGTCCATGATATGTAAACGAAACATGGCCGCCACCAACTCATTCGGGCGTTCGTCAGATTGCTCCGATTGTCGGACCATCCGAGTAACGTGGCAGTTACCAGCGCCCCATCGGCGAGTGTGCGGGGCGCGTTCCAAAGGGCGGAAGGGCAGTGTCGAACATTGACGAGCGCATCCGGATGGCGGTGGAATGGCTGCGCGGCAGCCAGATCCCGCACCTCAGCGGCGGCGCCGGCTGGGGCTGGATTCCCGATGTGCCGCCGAATCCACAGAACACCGCCGAGGTGGTCTGCATGCTGCACCGCGCCGGCTGCGAGATCCCCCGGCCCGAGAAGGTCGCCGCCCTCGTCCGAATGACGGTGGTGCAGCGCCCCGTTGGCGACGAGTGGTACTTCCGCACCCCGATAGACGTGGCGTGGCGGGTGCGCGCGCTGCGCTGCCTGGGCGTCGACGAATCCGATTCCGGTGTGGTGGAGGGCATCCGGTCACTGCTCGACCAGCAGGATTCGGAAACCGGCGGCTGGCGGATGTCCGGCTTCCTGGGCCCGGTGTCCATCACCGCCACCGCCGCCGCGGTGCTGGCGTTGATCGCCGAGGGCGCCTTCGACGGCGAACGGCAGCAGGCGATCTCGCACGGCATCGCCTATCTGGTCTCCGCGGTGTACCAGGAGCCGCGGACGCTGCCGATGTACGCCGCGGCGCACATCGCGAGCGTGCTGTCGCGCCCGGAGATCATCGCCATCGGCGACAAGCGCGCCGAACGCGCCTGCACACTGGCGGTGCAGCGGCTGATGACCGGCCTGCGCCGCTCCGAATGCGAGATCGAGACCGAGATCTTCCGCCGCGACGACCTCGTCGACACCTGGCGCCACATCACCCTGCACCTGGCCATCGGCGCGGTGGTGTCCGCCGACAGCCGCACCATCTTCGATCCCGCGGTCCGCGCCGCCATGGTCGAACTGCTGGATATGCAGGAGGTGGACGCGCTGGCCATCTACCGGGGTGGATTCCGCATCTCGGCCGAGGGCCCGGTCACCTCCTACGCCACCACGCAGGCACTGGAGGCCCTGCTGCAGGTGCGGCCCGCGATCAACGAGCGGGTCAATCCGGCGAAGGTGTACGACGAGATCTGCCGCGCCGACGGCGCCCACCACACCGATCCGCAGACGGTGGCCACGGTGCGCGGCCGTCCCATGCTGATGAATTCGTCCGCGGGCGAGGTGCTGCTGGTGCTCGGCGCCGCCGCGGGGGCGACCGTATTCGGCCTGGCCTTCGGCTTCGACGACGCCCTCGGCAAGATCGCCAGCCGGGCGCTGGTGGTGTGGGGCACGCTACTGATCGCGCTCGGCACCTTCTGCGGGCTCGCGACCCGATTTCCGCGGCTGCCGAAGCGGCGGGTGGCCGCCACCGTATTCGCCGGGTTCACCGCGCTGGTGCTGCCGGTGATCTCGTTCCTGCTCACCTAGTGTCGTGACCGCCCCGCTGGCTCCCCTCACCCTGATGGTGGCCGTGACCTGCCTGTGGGGCACCTCCAGCGCACTGCTGGCCGCGGTCGCGGCGCCCACCACGGCGGGCCTGGTGGCGCTGGGCGGCGCCGTGACGCTGCTGATCCTGGCCCGGCTGTGCGGGGAGCGGCCGTGGGAGACGCTCACCGCGCAGCCCGCACTGTACGCCCGGCTGGGCGCCCTGGAGGCGGCGAACCTGGCACTCTACGTCGCCGCGCTGCGGATCGGCCCGCTGCCGGTGGTGGTCGCCCTGCACCTGACCGCCCCCGTGCTGATCATCACCGTGGCCCTGCTGCGCGGGCGGCGGCCGCCCACCGTGCCGGTGCTGCTCGAGCTGATTCTGGTCGCGATCGCGATCTGGCTGGTCACCGGACGCCCCGCGACCGATGCGGGGGCGAGTTCGGCGGTGCTCGGCTGCCTGCTGGCGCTCGCCAGCGCGGGCTGCGTGGCGGCGCTGGTCAGCCTGATCGCGCGAAAGGCCACGGCCAACAACACGATCACCTCGGCCGGGCTGCAACTGTTGCTCGCCGGGACCGCCGGCAGTCCGCTGCTGGTGCTCGAACCGCCCTCCGCGGTGGTCGCGGCCGAACTGGCCGGCTTGGGCGCCCTGCTGCTCGGGCCCGGGTTCGCCCTCTACTGGCAGGCGCTGCGGTGGCTGGACGCGGCGACGGCCAGCATCATCGGGCTCAACGAGGCGGTGGTGGCCGCGCTGGTCGGCGCGCTGTGCACCGGCACCCGGCTCACCGCCGCGACCGTCGGTGCGGGCGTGCTCATTCTGCTGGCGGTCGGGCTAGAGCAGCGGTCGGCGCCTCGACGCCATGTGCCGCCCTGACGAATCCGGCGCAGGCCGACTCGTCCTTGTCGCCGCCGAGGCCGTCGACACCGGAGTTGACGTCGACCCAGGAGGGCTGCACGGCCTCGATCGCGGTCCGAACGTTGCGGGGGTTGAGGCCCCCGGCCAGCATCACCGGGAAATCCAGGCTGGCGAGCTTGTCGACGATGCGGGCGCTGATCGTCCAGTCGTGGGTGCGGCCGGTGCCGCCGAGCCGGTCCGCCGATCGCGAATCCAGCACGATCCCGTCGCAATCGGGCGCCACCGCCACCGCCGCGCCGATCGCGTGCGGGCCGGTGACGTGCACGGCGCGGATCACCCGCCGCCCCGCCGCGCCCGCCCGCACCGCGCGGACGGTGTCCAGCGTGATCAGGCCGTGCAGCTGGATGCAGTCCACCTCGATGTAGTCGGCCAGACGCAGCACCTCGTCGGCCTCGGTGAGATGGGTGACCAACACCCGCTCCATCGACGCGGGCACCAGCCGCGACAATCCCCGGGCGTGCCCCGCGTCCAGCACGTCCTCGCTGAAATGTGTTGTGCCCGAGATGAATCCGGCCGCATCGGCGTCAGCCGCGACCACGGCCCGGAGATCGGATTCGCTCCGGATACCGCAAATCTTCGCTCGGACGTTGATCATCCGGCACACGATACTGCCTAGTCTGTGCCGCATCCGGCGAGCTATCGCCGGAGAAGGATCGCTAGTACTGCCGGTGCCAGGCACCGGACCGCCCGGAGCGGCCCTGACGACCGGCTTCCGGTGCCGACGGTTTCACCGCACGGCTGCGTCGACGTTGATGCATGCCCCCTCAGTATGGATACCCGGGGGCTCCGAGAGGTATCACACTCTGATCACACCCGAGACACGACTTCACCCCCCGGTCCGGTTAGCCTGCCCGTCGCTACGAGCTGCCCGGGGCATCTGCCCCTCGTCACGGGCCCCATACGGCGTCTTTCGCACTCCGCACCCGCGTCTCCCCCGATACTGCGCCCGTCCCGCGGCCGGGCGCGAGACCCTGAACTCGGGGGGCGAGCCGGTTCGAAAGCCGGACGCCGGGCCGAATATCGCCGACATGCGCACCTGGCCGAGACACCGACCATCCCGTCTGTGAAGGTGGCATCATGACCAACCCTGCCGACGGTGAGCAGCAGGCCACCGAATATGTCCTCCGGCTCACCGTTCCCGCGGAGATGACCGAAGAATTCGCACCCGCGTTCGGTCAGCTCATCGGGGCGATCGAGCCGCTGATGGGTGCGATCGTCGACCGCGGGGGCGAGGTCCGGATCACGATGAACGGCAACGACATCACCGACATCCTGTGACGCCCGTGCGGGATGCGGGAACGTCATGACTCCCCCTGAACCGACACCCCGCCAGCTGATCTCCGGGCTTCCTACGATCCTGCGGGAGCGGACACGACCCGTCCAGAGTCCAAAGTCCATCGGGCGCGGGGTTTCGATCGTGGGTGGAGACGAGTCGGTCTGTAAGCCGGATCCTGTCCCGGCTCGCGCCGGGGGCGACCATCCATCTGGGTGCACCGTCGCCGGGCACCTCGAGCGGTCCACCCGCAGGCTCGGGCGAGCAGCCCTCGAACACCTGCGCAGCCGCACTCCGGGGAATGCGGCCTTCGACCTTGCTCCGGGCGGGGTTTACCGAGCCGCCCCGGTCACCCGGGGCGCTGGTGCGCTCTTACCGCACCGTTTCACCCTTACCGGCGCTCGCGCGCCAGCGGTCTGTTTTCTGTGGCACTGTCCCGCGGGTCACCCCGGGTTGCCGTTAACAACCGCCCTGCTCTGTGGAGTCCGGACTTTCCTCGGCGACAGGCGGCGGCACAGCCGTGCCCGTTCCTGCCGACGCGGTCGCCCGACCGACTCGTCTCGGTCCATTGTGCCGTGCACCCGCCGCACCGGGCTCACGACCCCCGGGGAGTGCGTGCCGAAGGGCCGGGCAGCACGACGACGCCGTCCCGGACCGGGCGCCGCACCATGACGTGACATGATCCTGGCGCAACGGACGAATTGGGAGGCAGCGTGGCGTTCGGCGACTATCAGAACGAGATCTACTTCAACGGCCTGCGCGGGGTCGTCCCCGCGCTGCCGATGACCTTCGCCGAGCTCGAGCAGCGCGCGGAGGCGGCGCTGCCGCCCTCGGTGTGGTCCTACGTGGCCGGGGGCGCCGGGGACGAGCGCACCCAGCGCGCGAATGTCGCCGCCTTCGACCGCTGGGGCCTGATCCCGCGGATGTTCGTCGGCGCCGATCAGCGCGACCTGTCGGTGGACCTGTTCGGGACGACGTGGCCCGCACCGGTATTCATGGCTCCGATCGGCGTGATCGGACTGTGCGCCCAGGACGGGCACGGCGATCTGGCCACCGCCCGCGCCGCCGCGCGGACCGGGGTGCCGATGGTCGCCTCCACTCTGTCGGTGGATCCGATGGAGCAGGTCGCGGCCGAATTCGGTGAAACCCCCGGGCTTTTCCAGCTCTACACGCCGACCGACCGAGACCTGGCCGCCAGCCTGGTGCAGCGCGCCGAACGCGCCGGGTTCCGCGGCATCGTCGTCACGCTCGACACGTGGGTCACCGGCTGGCGGCCGCGCGACCTGTCGACCGGCAACTTCCCGCAGCTGCGCGGTCACTGCCTGGCCAACTACCTCACCGATCCGGTGTTCCGGGCCGGGCTGGCACGCCCGCCCGAGGAGGACCCGACGGCGGCGGTGCTGCGCTGGGTCCAGCTGTTCGGAAACCCGCTGCGCTGGGACGATCTGGCGTGGCTGCGCTCACTCACCGACCTGCCGCTGATCGTGAAGGGCATCTGCCACCCCGACGACGCCCGCCGGGCCCGCGACGGCGGCGTGGACGGCATCTACTGCTCGAATCACGGTGGCCGCCAAGCCAATGGCGGTCTCGCCGCCCTGGACGTGCTCCCCGAGATCGTGGCCGCCGCCGACGGGCTGCCGGTGCTGTTCGATTCCGGTGTCCGCAGCGGCGCCGATATCGTCAAGGCGCTCGCGCTCGGAGCGGCGGCGGTCGGG
This sequence comes from Nocardia mexicana NBRC 108244, assembly GCF_001613165.1. Lineage (GTDB taxonomy): Bacteria > Actinomycetota > Actinomycetes > Mycobacteriales > Mycobacteriaceae > Nocardia > Nocardia mexicana. The sequence continues at coordinate 5,466 of NZ_BDBV01000048.1, read as the reverse complement.
ATCGGGCGGCCCTACGCCTACGGCCTGGCGCTCGGCGGCGACGACGGCATCGTGCACGTGCTCCGTTCACTGCTCGCCGAGGCGGATCTACTGATGGCTGTGGACGGATACCCCACCCGGCAACACCTCACACCTGACGCTCTCCGAACCGTTCATTACTGATCCGGAAAAAGATAGGGATCCAGGTCGCGGGCCGATTCCGCAACGCAGTACGGTATTCGGCCATGGAGCGTGTCGAGGTGGGGTTCCCGTCGGGAAGCGAACAGTGTGCAGCGTGGCTCTATCGCCCGGACGGGCCGCCGAAGCCGCGACCGCTGGTGCTCATGGCGCACGGCCTGGGGGCCGACCGGGAGATGGGGCTGGACCGCTACGCCCGCCGGTTCGTCAACGCCGGAATGGGTGTGCTGGTCTTCGATTACCGGCATTTCGGGGCCAGCGGGGGTAAGCCGCGCCAGCTGATCCACATCGGCCGCCAGCGCGAGGACTGGCGGGCCGCGATCGCCTTCGCCCGCACGCTGCGCGGATTCGACGCCACCCGAATCGCCCTGTGGGGCACCTCCTTCGGCGGCGGGCACGTGCTCTCGATCGCGCACGAGGACGACTACCTGGCCGCCGTCGTCGCGCAGTGCCCGTTCACCAGCGGCTGGGCCTCCGCGCGGGCGAAGGGGCCGATCAGCCTGTTCAAGACCGGCACCGTGGCGACCACCGACCTGCTGGTGGGGCCGATCCGGCGCAAACCCGTCGGCGTGCGGCTGGCCGGGCGCAAGCGGTCCTCGGCGCTGATGAGCGCCTCCGACGTACCGGAGGGGTTCGGCCGACTAGCCGAGGAGAGCGAGCAGTACCAGCCCAAGGTCGCCGCCCGCATCGGCCTGTCGACCCTGTTCGACTCGCCGTGGCGGCGCACCAAGGGCATCAAGGTGCCGGTGATGTACGCGATCTGCGACAACGATTCGGTCGCTCCCGTCGGCCCGACGCTCAAGGCCGCCGAGCGCACCAAGCACGCCGTCGTGAAGCGCTATCCCATCGGGCATTTCGACATCTACTTCGACGACTGGTTCGAAAAGGCCATCTACGATCAGGTCGATTTCCTGGTCTCGGTGCTGCGGCCGTAGCAATTCGATTGCCCGGCCGGGGCGGTGCGGGGCACGATCGGACCATGATCGTGCGACAGGTGGGTACCGAAGAGTGGCAGGTCGTTCGGGCCGCGCGGCTGGGTGCGCTGGCCGGTTCCGCGCCCGGAACCTTCGCGACCTCGTACGACGAGGCCGCGCAGTGGGACGAGCGACGCTGGCGGATGTGGGCGGGTGGCCGGACGCTGTTCGTCGCCGAGGCCGAGAGCGAGGTGCTCGGCTGTGCGGGCGGATTGCTGGAGGACGACCTCGCCGTGCTGGTGTCGATGTTCGTCGCCGCGGCCGCCCGGGGCACGGGAACCTCGGACCGGCTGATCGAGACGGTCGCGGACTGGGCGCGGGACGGCGGGCACGCGGACCTGCGGCTGTGGGTGCTCGACGGCAACACTCCCGCAGAAAAGCTGTATCGCAGACGGGGATTCGTGGCAACCGGGCAGCGCAGGCCGAATGCGCCCGGCGATCCGCGCATCGAATACGAGATGGCCCGGGCATTGTGACCGGCCGGAGGGGACACGAACACAGGCCTGACGGCAATTATCGACGGCCCACTGCGAATTGTGTCCGTCCAGGCCGGTTGATCTTCAGCCGCCGTTCATCGAGCGCAAGGCATACTCGCCAGGGAGGTACCCTGGACCAGGATCGGTGGACGGTTCCGTGCGTCCACCCCGGCGATGGCCTCGATGCGCCGCGAAGCATCTCTGAGATGAAATCCGTTCTCCCCCACGGGAAGGGTCTTCCCGTTCCGCGGTGAGCGCCGTGCGGGCGCGCACGCCCGCCGAGATCCGCCGCCAGCGCAGACCACGCGCGCACACCTGCTGGAACCATCTGATCGCGGCGCCGCTGTGGCCCAAACACGGCGTGAACCTGGGCACGCTGTTGCGCACCTGCGACGCCGTCGGCGCCTGCCTGGCGGTCCCCCGAAAACCCTGGGTGCCCGAGGCATTGGACCGCGGGAACACCCTGCGGAAGCCGCAATGCGTGCACTGGATCGACGGGAACGTCTATCGGTGGCTCGATCGGCAGCGGCACGGCGGCTCGTCGGTCGTCGGCGTGGAGCTGACCGACGAGTCCGTCCGGCTCGCCGACCTTCCGGCGGCCCGCAGACGCACCATCGTCGTACTCGGCAACGAGGGTTCCGGGATCCCGCCGGAGGGCCTGGAACGTCTGGACCTGGCGGTGGAGATCCCCATGGTCGGCACCGGCCACAGCCTCAACGTGGCAGTCGCGGGATCCCTGGTCCTCTACAAACTGGCCGGGTTGTGCTGAGCCCCAACCTCTTTCGACACCATGTCCACCAATGGATCCCGGCCGAAAGCATGCCTGAATGACGGAAGAACAGCCGCCCGCATGACAGAGGAAGGCTGCCCGGGACGACGGAGGTCGGCGGCTCAGCGGCCCGGCTCGGGCAGGCGGGAGCGCGTGCCGTCGGCAGGGCTGTGTGGAGTCGAGCCGGGTTACAGGTAGGAGGTGTCGTTGACCAGGCGGACCGAGGAGCCGCCGTCGGGGTAGAACTCGGCCGTCGACAGCGAGGCCAGGTCCAGGTGCAGGCGGTAGAGCAGGGACGGGCCGACGCCCAGCGCCAGCTGCAGCAGCGTCTTGATCGGGGTGACGTGGCTGACGACCACGACGTTCCGGCCGGGGTACAGCGCCACCAGGTCCCGGCGAACCGCCTCCACCCGCTCGCGCACCTGGTCGAAGCTCTCGCCGCCGGGCGCGGGCAGCGACGGATCGCCCAGCCACCGCGCGTGCAGCTCCGGATCCCGCTGTGCCGCTTCGGAGAACGTCAGGCCCTCCCACTCGCCGAAATCGGTCTCGATCAGCCCGTCGAGCACCTTCACCGGCACGTCGAGAGCCTGCGCCGCGGCGTCGGCCGTTTCCCGCGCGCGCCCCAGCGGCGAGGTGACGACCGCCGCGATATCTCCCTTCGCCGCAAGGTATTTCGCCGCCCGCGCCGCCTGCTCCCGGCCCAGCGCGGTCAGCGGCGGATTACCCCGCCCCGAATACCGCCGCTGCACAGACAGTTCCGTCTGCCCGTGTCGCAGCAGCAACAGCCGAGTGGGACGGCCCCGCGCCCCGGTCCAGCCGGGCGCGGCGTCCGATTTCGTTCCGGCAGATTCCGTCGTGCTCTGCAACGCCGCGGTATGCTCGTGCGTCGCAGCCGTTTTCGGTCGCGTCTCGGGGGCCGCCGTGTGCCCCGCCTCCTCCGCGGCGCGCACCTCGGCGACCACGTCGGCGTCGTCCATCGCCTCGTTGGCGAGGCGGTCTGCGTGCGAATTCTCGGCGCGCGGAATCCATTCGAACTCGACCCGGTCGAATCCGGCGACCAGCCGCCGGGCTCGATCGGCAAGCGGAATCATGGCCGCGTGCTTGACCTTCCAGCGGCCCGACATCTGTTCCACCACGAGCTTGGAGTCCATCCGGACGTCGACCTCGCGGGCGCCCAGCTCGGCCGACGCCTCCAAACCCGCTATCAGCCCGCGATATTCGGCGACATTGTTGGTGGCGACTCCGAGATACTCCCTCCGCTCGGCCAATACCTGCGCATGGCCGGAATCCCACACCACCGCACCGTATCCGGCGGGCCCCGGATTTCCCCGCGAGCCGCCGTCGGCCTCGACGATCACCTTGGTCATCGCGCCGGAGCTCACAACCCGGACTGCTTGGTGCGCACCAGGATTGCGCTGCATTCCGGGCAGCGCACCACGACCTCCGGGGCGGTTTTGGCGATGCGGGCGATCTCGCCGCGATCGAGCTCGATGCGGCAGGCGCCGCAGCGGCGGGCCTGCAGCAGCGCGGCGCCCACACCGTGCTGGGCGCGCTGCTTGTCGTAGATCGCCAGCAGGTCCGGCGCGAACTGGGTGACCAGCTGCTCACGGTCGGCGGCGCAGCGCTGGGCCGCGACCTCGAGGTCGGCCAGCGCCTCGCCGCGGCGGCGCTGCGCCTCCTCCAGGTCCTGTTCGGCCTTCGACAGGTTGGCCCCGGCGTGCTGATGATCGGCGACGGCCGCCTCGCGGCGCTCCATCACCTCGAGCATGTCGTCCTCGAGCACCGTGCGGCGCCGCTGCAGGCTGCCGAGCTCGTGCTGCAGCTCCGACAGCTGCTTGGCGGCCACGCTCCCGCTGTCGAGCATGCCCTTGTCGCGCTCCTCGCGCTTGCGGACGCCGTCGACCTCGGTCTCCAGCTTGCGGATGTCGCGGTCGAGATCATCGATCATGATTTCGACCTTCACCGCCGCGTCCTTGCGCGCGGTGCGCTCCTCCTCCAGCCGCTGGACCTCCTGCTCCTCGGGCAGCACCTTGCGACGGTGTTCGATCCGCGTCAGCTCGGCGTCGACGGCGGCGAGGTCGAGCAGCTTGGCCTGGATCGGTGGTTCGACATTCAACGCGGAACTTACTCCTCGGCACTGTGGACGGTTCGGCGGCGGCCCGGTCGGGCGACCGACATCGAAGTTCAACCGTACTCCGCCGCGCACGCGATTCCTGCCAACCCCGCCTTGCTCGTCCGACTGATCGGCACGGTCGGCGCAGTCGTCCTCGGGCCGCGCACGGCCGGAGCGGATGCGGAGGTACGCCCAGCGGGCGGTCCGAAAACTCCGGGCGGGCGAATCGGACGATGTGGCAGGGTCGTTCTCATGCATCGTTATGAGGTGGAGGTCGCCTGGAGCGGAGCGACCACCGACTATCGCTCGTACTCCCGCAACCACGAGGTGCTCGCGCCCGGCCGCCCGCCGCTGCCGAGCAGTGCCGACCCGGTCGTCGGTCGCGGCGATGCCACCCGCTGGAATCCGGAGCTGCTGCTGGTCGCGTCGCTGTCCGAATGCCACATGCTGTGGTTCCTGCACCTGTGCACCGAGGCGGGCATCGTCGTCACCGACTACCGCGACACCGCCGAGGGCACCATGAACAACCAGCGTTTCCTACAGGTCACACTCCGCCCGCAGGTCACGATCACCGACTCCGCGCTCGCCGATACCGCCCGCGACCTACACACCGAGGCCCACAAGCGCTGCTTCATCGCCAACTCGATGAACTTCCCGGTAGCCCACGAACCCACCATCACCACACCGGAATAACAACGCCTTCACCACGGACCCGCCCGCCCAGCCCGTTCGCATGCATTCGACCGGCCGAGCCCCTCCTCTCACCTCCCAGCTATCGGCGCGACCGAGTGCAAACTCGAGACGCCCTCATCCCCTCGCTCCCGCCACACCACAGTCATCCCCGCACACCACACTCATCCCCGCACACCACACTCATCCCCGCACACCACACTCATCCCCGCACACCACACTCATCCCCGCACACCACACTCATTCCCGCACACCACACTCATTCCC
>NZ_BDBV01000047.1 GCF_001613165.1 Nocardia mexicana NBRC 108244 | reverse complement strand
GTCATTCCCGCCGTCGCGGCCCCCTGGGGCCGCGACGGCGGGACCATGGCCCACGCCTGGCACCTTCCTCGTCTCGGCCCGGGGGAGGCTCACCCGTCGGCCGCACCCAGCGTCCACGGATCGGTGCGAATCTGCGAGACGCGGGTCTGCAAGGCGGGCAAAGCCTTTCGCACCACCCCCTCGGCCTGGGCGCACCACGGGAATTCGGTCGCCCAGTGCGCGGCGTCGATCAGCGCCGGGCCGCCCGCGCGCAGGTGCTCGTCCGCGGGATGGTGGCGCAGGTCGGCGGTGACGTAGGCGTCGACGCCGAGGCGGGAGACGGTGCCGAGGAAGGAATCACCGGCGCCGCCGCACACGGCGACCGTGCGGATCGTCCGATCCGGATCACCCGCCGCCCGCACGCCCCACGCCGTCCCCGGCAGCGAGGCCCGCACCCGGGCGGTGAAGGCGCGCAACGACTCCGGCTGCCCGAGTTCCCCGACGCGGCCCAGGCCCCGCTCGGACGGTAGCTCGGCACGCTCGGTGACGTGAAAGGCCGGTGATTCGTACGGATGTGCCGCCCGCAGCGCGGCCAGTACCGCGGTACGCGCCGACGGCGGGGCCACCACCTCGAGGCGGTCCTCCGCGACCCGCTCCAGCGAACCGATCGTGCCGACGGCCGGATTCGCGCCCTCGACAGGCCGGAACTGCCCGGTGCCCGGCACCTGCCAGCAGCATTCGCGGTAGCCGTCACTACCACCCGCCCCCGCCGCGAACAGCGCCGCCAGAACGGCATCGGCATGCTCGACCGGCACCTGAACCGTCCATTTATCCACGGCTGCAACAGGTTTGGGGGCCAGCGGCCCGGTGACGGTCAGCCCGATGGCGTGCGCCAAGGCGTCGGATACCCCCGGATCGGCAGAATCGGCATTGGTGTGCGCGGTGAACAGCGCGCACCCGTTGCGGATCAGCCGGTGCACCAGCGCCCCCTTCGGAGTGCTCGCCGCCACGGTGTCCACGCCGCGCAGCAGCAGCGGGTGGTGCACCACCAAAGCCTGTGCGCCCCAGCCGATCGCCTCGTCCACCACGGCGGCGGTCGCATCCACCGCGAACAGCACCCGCGACACGGCGTCCCCCGGGTCCCCGCACACCAATCCCACCGAATCCCACGACTCGGCCAGTCCCGGCGGATAAGCCGCGTCCAACACGCCGATCAACTCCGACAGCGCCACCGCACCGCTCTCCGTCACCGAACCTCCTCCACTCCAGTAATACTCACCGACCCCACCCCACGCGGATACGACACTTCCCGCACCCCTTGCTGAACCTCGCACGCCTTATATGGCCCTGCAAGGGGTGCGGGAACACGCAGGGGGTGCGAGAGTCGGGACTGGTCATAGGCCGAGTTCTTCGAGGGCGGTGATCAGATGCTCGACCTCTGCGGGGGAACGGACGGCCAGGCGGAGATGGCCCGGGGCCAAGCCGGGGAAAGTATCGCCGCGTCGAACGGCGATATCCCTGTCCGCCAAGCGCTTGCGGAGCAGTTCGGCGTCGGGAACCCGGATCAGCAGGAACGGGCCGTGTGCGGGTTCGTGCACCTCGATGCCCAGTTCGCGCAGGCGCGGGACCATCGCCGCCCGATCGGCCGCGATTCGCTCTGCGCGCGAACGGGATTCGGCGACCGCCACCGGATCCGCCGTTGCGGCAATGGCTTCCAGTTGCAGCGTGCCGATCGGCCAGTGCGCCCGCCCGCGGTCCAGCCGCGCCAGCACCGGCGGCGGACCGAGGATATAGCCGCAGCGCAAACCCGCCAGCGCCCACGTCTTGGTGAGACTGCGCACTACCAGGACGTCGGGAAGCGATTCCCCCGCAAGCGATTCCGACTCGCCGGGCACGGCGTCGGCGAATGCCTCGTCGACCACGACGAGGCGGCCGGGGCGGCGCAGCGCGTGGATCGCCGCCGCCGGATGCAGCACCGAGGTCGGATTGGTCGGATTGCCCACCACCACCAGGTCGGCGGCCTCCGGCACCAGTCCCGGGTCCAGTGCGTACGGCGGCTCCAGCACGACCTGGGCGACCGCCACCTCGGATTCCCGCAGCGCCAGCTCCGGTTCGGTGAACGACGGGTGGATCACCGCCGCCAGCTCCGGCGCCAGGCGGGGCAGCATGGCGAATCCCTCGGCGGCACCGGCCAGCAGCAGCACCTCGTCGGGCGAGCGCCCGTGCCGCGCGGCCACCGCCGCGCGTGCCGCGGCGACCTCGGCCGCATCGGGATAGCGCCCCAGCTCGTGCAGCCGGGCCGCGAGCCTGTTCCGCAGCCAGTCCGGCGGCGCGCTGCCCTGCACGTTCACCGCGAAATCGAGCATGCCCGGACGCACGTCGGCATCGCCGTGATGGCGCAGCCGCGCGCGATCCGTCGTGTCCTGTGGCACAGCCCCCTACCCTACGTGGCCGCCATCGGCACCGACCGGCCAGAATGGCTGTCGTGGGCGAGCTGCACGTGACCTTCATCTGCACCGGCAACATCTGCCGGTCTCCGATGGCCGAGAAGATCTTTGCCGCGCACCTGGAGCGGGCGGGGCTCGCCGACCGGGTGCGCGTGAGCAGCGCCGGGACCACGGCCTGGCATGTCGGCTCCGATGCCGACCCCCGCACCACCGCGCTGCTGCGCCGCCACGACTACCCGTTCGGCCATCTCGCGGCCATGATCGGCGCCGATCACCTCGACGCCGATCTGCTGGTCGCGCTCGCCACCTCGCACGAGCGCGAACTGGCCCGGCTGGGGGTGCCGCGGGCGCGCCGCCGCCTGCTGCGCAGCTTCGACCCCCTCGCCGACGACGGCGACGTGCCGGATCCGTACTACGGCGGCGACGCCGAATTCGAGCTGGTCCGCGAGCAGATCGAGGCCGCCGTCCCCGGCATGCTCGACTGGGTCCGCGAGCAACTCGGGGATGACGGACCCGCCGGGCGTGACCGATGAGCGACCGGGTGGAGTCATGAGTCTGCTGCGCCGCCTCACGTTCCTGCTGCGCCCCAGCTGGCTGATCCTCGCGGTCGTCGTGGTGGCGTTCGCGTACCTGTGCTTCACCATCCTGGCGCCGTGGCAGTTGGGCAAGAACAACAGCACCTCGCATCGCAACGACCTGATCGCCGCCTCGGTGAACGCGGCGCCGGTCGACATCACCACGCTGCTGAACGATCCCGAGGCGCGCGACACCGAGTGGCGGCGGGTCGTCGCCACCGGCAGCTACGTCCCCGGCTCCACGGTGCTGGAGCGGCTGCAGCGGCTCAACGACAGCCCGGCCTACGGGGTGCTGGCCGAATTCCGGCTCGACGACGGCCGGACGCTGCTGATCGATCGCGGCCTGATCGCGGCCGTCGACGGCGCCCGCATCCCGCCGATCGCCGAGCCGCCCGCCGGACCGCAGCGTCTGGAGGGCCGGGTGCGCAAGTCCGAGGGAGTGATTCCCGGCAAGGAGCCGATGACGCAGGACGGCTACCGCCAGGTGTATTCCATCGACGCCGACCAGCTGTCGGCCGTGTACGGCGCGCCGCTCGCCACGGTGCCGCCGGACGGCGGATTCCTGCAGCTGACCGACGGCCAGCCGGGCGCCTTCAGCCCGCCGCCGCTGCCGCAACTCGACGCGGGCCCATACCTGTCCTACGGCCTGCAGTGGATCGCCTTCGGCATCATGGCCCCCCTCGGCCTCGGCTACTTCGCCTGGGCCGAACTCCGCGAGCGCCGCAGGGAGCGCGCCACCACCCCCACACCGGTCCCCACCGAACCACTCGGCGCCACAACCGATTCCACCACCCCTCCCACCGACACCACTCCCGCACCCAACCCACCGTCCAACGCCGACCGCCTCGCCGACCGCTACGGAAACACCCGCCGCTGACACCACAACACGCGACCGACCACCACCGCGGCACACCACTCGATCCACCATCATCCCGGCATCGGCCACCCACATCCCGGCACACCATCCCCACATCCCGGCGTGCCGCCACATCCCAGCAGCACCGCCACCCACATCCCGACCTGCCGCCACATCCCAGCAGCACCCGCAACCCGGCGTGCCCCCACATCCCAGCAGCACCACCACCCACATCCCGACCTGCCGCCACATCCCAGCAGCACCCGCAACCCGGCGTGCCGCCACATCCCAGCACACCGCCACCCACATCCCGGCCTGCCTTCATCCCGGCACACCACCACCCGTCATCCCGCATGCTTTTGGCTGGGATCGCTACCTAGGCCGCAGTGGATTCCGGCCATATGCATGCCGGAATGACAATTGATGTCGTGCGCCGGAATTCGGGGACGGATCCGCTCGGCTTCCCGCGGACAGGATCAGGGAGTCCCGCAGACAGGATAAGGGTGTAGCGCGCACAGGGTGAGGGTGTCGCGCGGAGGGTCAGGGTGTGGCGCGGCCGCGGGCGAGGGCCGCTATCGCGGCGGTGAGCGCGGATGCTGTCTGGATCGCCTGCGAGAGCCGGACGGCGCGGCGTAGGTCGGGGACTCGAGGGGCGGGGCCGTCGCCGAGGGTGGGGCGCATCTCGATGCCGTGCCGGTACTCGGTCCGGCCGCCGAGCCGGATACCGAGCGCACCCGCCATCGCCGATTCCGCCACGCCCGCATTGGGACTGGGGTGCGCGGCGGCATCGCGACGCCACGCGCGCAGGGCCGCGGCAGGCCGGCCACCGGCCAGCGGAGCCAGCACCGCGGTCAGGGCGGCGCTCAACCGGGCCGGGATCAGATTCGCCAGATCATCGGTGCGGGCGGCGGCCCAGCCGAAATTGGTGTAGCGCTCGTTGCGATAGCCGACCATCGCGTCCAGGGTGTTCACCGCCCGATATCCGAGCAGCCCCGGCACTCCCGCGACCGCGCCCCAGAACAGCGGGGCCACGGTCGCGTCGGACGTGTTCTCGGCGATGGATTCGAGGGCGGCGCGCGCCAGCCCGTCGGCGTCGAGCAGCTCAGGATCGCGTCCGCACAGCGAGGGCAGCACCCGCCGCGCCGCCTCGATATCCCCCGCCTCCAGCAGGTCGGCCATCTCCCGTCCCGTCCGCGCGAGCGTCGTCCCACCCAGCGCGGTCCAGGTGGCGAGCGCGACCACCACCACCGTCCCCGCATTCGCCGCCGCCCCAACCGGCGCACCCTCGTAGAGCGAAGCCGCCGATGCCGTGCGCCACCACCCTCGAATCCCATTGCGCCGCTTCGCCGTACCGAGCCAACGTCGCCCTCGATCGCCAGCTCCCCCACCTACCGAACCTTGCGCGACCAGACCCGCCGTACCGGACCGACACCGCCCGCCACGACCCGCGCGCCCACCCGCCAACCGCTGCGCGACCAGACCCGCCGTACCGGACCGACCCCGCCCACCACAACCCGCGGGCCCACCGGCCAGCCGCTGCGCGACCACCCCCGCCGCGATAACGCCCCCGACCAGCACGGCCTCGTGCACGACCCCCGCACCGCGGGAATCCCGGTACGTCACGGCCTCGAGCCGCGCCGCCGCCGACCCGAACCCGGCCACCGGATGCCACCGCCGCGGATCACCGAGCACCCGGTCCAGCGCGAAACCCAGCATCAGCCCGGCAGCCCTCGCAGTCCCCTTACGCACCGAGCGAGAGTAACCAGCCGACTCCCGAGCCCCGGCCCGCGCCCCGGCACGACCAGCTCGACGGAACGCGCCCGGCGTCGATCCCGCGGACCACCTCGGCACACCACCGGGACCGGCGACACCGAACTCCCGCACCCCGTGCCTGCTCTCGCACCGCCTACACGACATGCGGGGAGCGCGGGGTGCGGATGGTGGCGGGGCGATGTCACACTCGCGGATGCTGCGGCGTCACCATCTCGACGCACCGATAAGCTCGGGCGAACGGAAAGAAAGGCCCGCACGTGACAACCGAGGAACGCCCCGGCGATATCGACCAGACGGAGCTGGCCCGGCAGTTCGAGGAGCACCGGCAATACCTGCGCCGGCTCGCCTACAGCACGCTGGGCAGTCTCAGCGACGCCGACGACGTGGTCCAGGACGCGTGGCTCCGGTTGCAGCGCTGGCACGACACCCGTTCCCCCGGTGAGCAGATCGACAATCTGCGGGCCTGGCTGACCACCGTCACCGGTCGCCTCGCCCTGGATCAGCTGGGATCGGCCCGAGCCCGACGCGAACAGTACGTCGGCGAATGGCTCCCCGAACCGGAGGTAACCACCATGGACGATCCCGCCGATCGGATCTCCCAGGACGACCGGGTCACCACCGCGCTGCTGGTCGTGCTGGAATCGCTGTCACCGGCCGAGCGCACCGCCTTCGTCCTGCAGGAGGTGTTCGGCATGACCGGCCCGGAGGTGGCCGAGGTGGTCGGCCGCACCCCGGCCGCGGTGCGACAGCTCGCCTCACGCGCCCGCAAGCACGTCGAGGAGGGCACGCCGCGCTTCCCCGCCAGCCGTGACGAACACGAGAAGGTGGTGTCGGCGTTCGCGCTGGCCTGGCGGTCCGGCGACCTGAGCGCACTGCTCGGTGTGCTCGACGAGAAGGTCACGCTGACCGCCGACGGCGGCGGCAAGGTGCCCGCCATCCGCGAGCCGCTCAGCGGCGCCGAACTGATCGCCAAGCTGTTCTTCGGCTGGTACAAGGCGGGAACCGGCGCCTGGGGCAAGCATGTGCTGGTCAACGGCGAGCCCGGCCTGGTGGTGTTCGACGGCAGCCACACCGGGGTGTTCTCGTTCATCGTCGACGACGGGCGGATCACCGGCATCACCATCGTCCGCAACCCCGACAAACTGCACGAGGTTCCGGACGACGTCGAGCCGGATTGGTACCTCTGAGCTTCCGAACCCGGCCTGTTCGCCCACTTCTCGGCTGATGACGGCAACAATTGCCGCCTGCCGTCGATATGTGGATGAACAGGCCGGATTGCGAGTTCGAAGTCAGACCGCAGTCGGGGCGCCCATGGCGACCAACCCGTGCGCCCGCGCCACTTCGGTCGAAAACAGTTGTCCCGCATCGGCGGTCAGCCCGTGCGCCAGTCCCGGATCGGACCGGCAGGCCCGTTTCCAGCCGAGATCCGCGATGGCACGCACGTACGGCAGCGTGGCGTTGGTGAGCGCGACGGTGGCGGTGTGCGGCACCGCACCCGGCATATTGGCCACGCAATAGAACAGCGAATCCGCAACGCGGAAGGTGGGTTCGGCGTGCGTGGTCGGGTGCGAGCTCTCGAAACAGCCGCCCTGATCGATCGCGATATCGACCAGCACCGACCCCGGGCGCATCCGTTCGACCAGCGTGTCCGGCACCAGCCGCGGTGCCCGCGCGCCCGGTACCAGCACCGACCCGATCACGAGATCCGCTGCCGGAACCGCCTTTTCGACCTCGGCGGCATTGGAGCCCAGGGTGGTGATGCGGCCGCCGAAGCGGGCGTCGAGTTCGCGCAGGCGGGCCAGGTTGGTGTCGAGCACCGTGACCCGCGCGCCCATCCCGACGGCGACGGTGGCGGCATTGGCTCCGGCGACGCCGCCGCCGAGCACCACCACATCCGCCGGTCGAGCCCCCGGCACGCCACCCAGCAACACTCCGGCACCGCCATTGGGCGCCATCAGGTGATGCGCACCCACCTGCGTCGCCAGCCTTCCGGCGACCTCGCTCATGGGCGCCAGCAGCGGCAGCGATCCGTCGCGGGCGCGCACCGTCTCGTAGGCGACCGCGGTGATCCCCGACCGCAGCACGGCGTCGGTGCACTCCCTGGACGCGGCCAGGTGCAGGAAGGTGAACAGCACCTGCCCGGACCGCATGCGCGAGTACTCCGGCGCGATGGGCTCCTTGACCTTCAGCAGCAGTTCGGCCTTGCGCCAGACGGTCTCGACCGACGGCGCGATCCGCGCGCCCGCCGCGATGTAGTCGGTATCGGTGAATCCGGATCCGTCGCCCGCACCGGTCTCGATCAGCACCTCGTGCCCGTGGCGGCCGAGTTCGCCGGCCCCGGCCGGAGTCAGCGCCACCCGCTGCTCCTGCGGTTTGATCTCCCGCGGAACCCCGATCCTCATACCGCCATCGTCGTCCACCCGAACCCCGGCCGCCACGATCACACCTCGGCGATTCGCAGGATGGCAATCAACCGGCAACAGAACGGCGGGATTGTCTGCAACGTGCGCAGTTCGGGGCGACGCGCGGCGACGGGCCCGTTCAGGCCAGCTGCGGCTTGTACATCCCCACCGCCAGCCCGATCAGCGTGACGACCTCGGCCTGAGTGAACGAGCCGGGCTCCAGCCCGTCGCCGGAGATGAAGGCGTCCACCACCCGCTCGCGCGCCACCTCGACCGGCAGTCCGGCCTGCACCAGTCGCTCGATCTCCTCGGCGAGGTTGCGGCCGGTGTGCACCGCGCCGAGCGCCGAGGTCCGCACCATGCGCTCCAGCCCACCGCCCGCGGCCAGCGCGGCGGCGACGAAGCGGCGGTCCTGCTCGGTGAGCACCGGGCCGGAAAGCGTTGGCGACATGGCGGATTCGTCGGGATGATCCACCGCCGTGGCGCACCCCGCGACGAGGCACATCAGCGCCACAGCAACAGCCGCCACCGCGGCCGATCTCGAAAGCACCGGCGAATTCTGCCACCACCGAGGCACTCCGGGGCCGGTATGCGCGACCACGACGGAGCACGGATCGCACGGACCGGTGCGGCGATGCGGGGCGGAGCCGACGCCGCGGTGATGCCACGAGCCCGCGGCGGCTATGTTCGGGATCATGAGGATCCAGTTGGGTGAACATGTGCCGGAGATCGCCGACAGCGCGTGGCTGGCGCCGAACGCGACCGTGATCGGGCGGGTGCGCCTCGCGGCGGACGTGAGCATCTGGTACTCGGCGGTCCTCCGGGGCGATATGGAGGACATCAGCGTCGGCGCCGGCACCAACATTCAGGACGGCTGCGTGCTGCACGCCGATCCCGGCTTCCCACTGACCGTCGGGTCCGGGGTTTCGGTGGGGCACAACGCAATCCTGCACGGCTGTACGATCGGCGACGATGTCCTGGTCGGCATGGGCGCGACCGTTCTCAACGGCGCCGTCGTCGGCGCCGGGAGCCTCATCGCCGCCAACGCGCTGATTCCCGAGGGCGCCCAGATTCCGCCCGGCTCTCTGGTCGCCGGCGTTCCGGGCAAGGTACGGCGCGAACTCGGCGAGGCCGAGCTGGACCGAATCCGGCTGAACGCGGCGGTCTACCGGCACAACACGGCCACTCACCGAGACGGCGTCGAGGTGTGATACATCGCACACTGGTCATGTGACCATGTCTGCGGCTTGCTAGCATTTGGCCAGCGTGCCCGGGGTCCGGAAACGGAGGCAGGTGGCTCGTTCGCGAGACGAGCCGTCCCCGGACGGCGGGCCCGCGACGAGGGCAAGCAGGAGGTTTCGCGGTGTCGTGCGAGCAGTCCGGTATGCACCGAAGCAGGGGAAAGCTCAGCGTGGCCGATATCGCGGCCCAGCCGGGGGGCATCGAGGCGCTACAGCGTCGAGTCCACGAATTACGGTCCAGCGGTATAGATTTCGCCGCCAATGCCATCGAGCAGGAGATGGCGGAGCTGGACCTGCGCTGATCGGGTCCGGCGCGTCGTCGGCTGTGCGACGCCTCACGTCGACACGCGTGGCTGCGGCCGCGCGCACGGTCCGATGAGATAATGACTGTCACCCTTCCGCATCGACGCGGTAACACAGCCGATTCGACTGGAGACTCGATGCCATCCGTTCCCCCGATCCTGGCTCGCATCCTGGAGAAGCCGCGGGCCGACGGCGAACAGCTACTGGAAAGCGCGCTGTCGGCATTCCTCGACTTCGGGATCAAGCGCACCAGCATGGGTGAGATCGCGCGCCGCGCCGGAATCAGCCCGGCGACCCTGTACCGGCGGTTCGAGTCGAAGAACGACCTGATCGAGGCCGTCGGGGTGCGCGAGGCGCAGCTGTTCGTCGCCGAGATCGAACAGCGGGTCGCGGGGATCGCCGACAGCGAGGACCAGCTGGCCGAGGTGTTCGTCGCATTCATCACGCTGCTGGCGCGAAACGAACTGCTGCAGCGGCTACTTCGCACCGAACCGGATCTGATCCTGCCGCGGCTGACCACCGAGGCCGGCCCGATTCTCGAGGTCGGCCGGGCCTACCTCGCCGACAAACTGCGCGGGCTGCAGAAGGCCAACGACGGCCTGGATTTCGACGCCGACCTGGTCGCCGAGATCATGGCGCGCCTGGCGCAGTCGCTGGCCCTGACGCCCGAGGGGATGATCCCGCTCGGCGACGAGAACGCCGCCCGCGAATTCGCCCGCCGCACACTCATGCCCATGGTGGCGGTGCCGCGCGCCTGAGCTACCCGGGGCCGAACGCGAGCGCGTCGACCCCCGGATCGAGCGCGAATGCCGCCGAGACCAGCTCGTCGAGCGCATCCTGGTCGAGATTCGATGCGCTGTCGATACATTCGCCGACCAGAACGCCCAGCGCTACCGCGGCGGGGGTGGCCGGATCCGGCAGCGGCAGGCGGCCGACGTACTGCGTGATCCAGCGCCGCCGCCCGGCGTACAGGCGGTTACCGCACACCGCATCGTAGAAGCGCAGTCCCAGCGTCGAATTCGCCACGCCCATCAGCAGATACGCGAGGAGATCGTCGCCGATGTCGGGCAGCGAGATCCAATAGCAGTCGCCGTTGACGATCGCTCCGCTGCGGTCGAGCGCGAACCGGGGCCGCACACTGATGTCCGGGAACACCAGTTTCGGCCGCGACCACAGGTGCGGGCGCTGCGGCACCCAGATCTCGAACCATTCCCGCCCACCCGCCGTGACGTAGTCCCGCGCGGCCAGCGTGTCCTTGTGTTCGGCCAGATACGCTGCGGCCGCGGGAAATTCGCCCAGGTCGATCGGCGTCCGCCGGGACCTGGTCACATCGTAGGGATACAGCACCCGCCGCGGGCTCGTCCGCGTGATCCGCCACGGCGCCAGGTCGTGGTGGGTCAGCAGATCGAACAGCAGCTCCGATTCCGGCCGCGGATCCCGCTCCTCCCAGCAATCCGAGATGAACACGCGATCCGCGGTCGTCTTGATACCCACCCGGATTCGCGCCACCTCCCCGAATGTCCGCCACGTCCGCTCCCCCACCCGTCGCAACCACGCGTCCCGGCCCGGACGAGACATCCGCCACGGCACCGACGCGTCGACCGGCAAGCTCTCGTATTTCGGTGCCGCACAAGTTCGTTCATCGCCGTCGACCGAGACGACGCGCCCGGGGTCCGCGGGCATCGCGTTACTGCCGACCAGATCTCCCGCGTACCCTGCGCCCGGATCCTCCAATGCCGCACCGTCCGCTCTCACCGAGTCACGGCGTTCCATCGTTGCCTCGACACCTCGTCTCCCCGGCAGTTCCTCTGCGGAGGTGGCAGATTCGGACCCGTTCCCGAGAGGCCACTCGCGGGACAACGGCGGTTCCGTGAGCCATGCCGCCGTCCCCCGAGCAGTTGCGGTCGGGGCGAGCGTGCCTACCTCAACGGCGATCGCGCGGCCGCAATGTGTCACCAGCGAATCGGTGGGGCCGCTCAGGGCGGCGAAAAGGTCCGAGCCGTCGGCCTTTTCGGCGGTATCCAGCTCGTACGCCGAGACATAACGACAGGTCTCGACCGGGCGGGTCCGCACCGCGACCGTGATCGCGGGCAGTACGGCGGCCTCGAACAGCTTGGTGTCGCCGAGGTCGTAGAGTTCGACCGGCGACATCTCGGCTCGCAGCAGCGCGCGCAGGTTCGCCCCCGCCTTTGTGGTGAGAAAACGGTTGGCGCACAACAGGCCGAGTACCCCGCCGGGGCGCAGCAGCCGGGGCACCGTCGCGACGAACGGGTGGGTCAGATCGATGCGGCCGCGCAGGCCGTACCGCTGGCTGAGCAGCCGCGCGGTCGCACCACCCAGCTGCTGGGTCCGCACGTACGGCGGGTTGGTGATGACGACGTCGAAGCTTTCGTTCGCCAAATCTTCTGCGGCGCACAGAAAGTCCCCCGTATGCCAGTCGATGCCGAGCCCTCCTGCGCGCTCTCGCGCCACCTGGATCGCATCCGCGTGCAGATCGAAACCCACCAGACGCACCCGTAGCCCCGGAAATCGCTGCGCCGCCGCCTGATTCACGGCCAGCAACAGTTCCCCGTCGCCGCAGGCGGGATCCAGCACCCGCAGCTCCCCCTGTGGAACCACATGCTCGACCAACCGCTCGGCCAGAAATCGCGCCAGCCGCTCCGGCGTGTAATGCCGCCCGTGCCGCTTGCGCGCGCCCGCCCCGCCGAGCCCCGCACCCGCCCGCCGGTCCGTCGATGCCTGCCCACCCCAGCCATCCATATCGGGCATTCTGCCCGCCCCCACCCCGCTCCGCGCGCAATGCGCCGGTATGCCCGCGATCCGCAACCTCATCGAGCCGCATCCATCGCGACACGACCGGTGCTACTCGGCGATGTAAACCTGCAGGGCCGTGATCTTCCCGCCGCGCGCCACCTCGGCCTCGGCGATGCCACGGCCCGTGGGTGTGTCCACCGTGGCGGTGACGAATCGCCCGGCGGCGATGGTCTTGCCGACCTCCAGCCCACCCGTGCGGGCGACGAATCCCTCGATACCGATCGGAGTTCCCGCCCAGTACACACCCGCGTCCGCCGCCAGGGCAGCCCGCACCGCCGCGCCGTCGCCACGACCGGCGGCCTCCAGCAGCCCGATCGCGGCGCGCCTGCCCGCCGCGCCGACGCGGACGAAGCCCCGCGCGAAACCCAGTGCGCCGCCGACACCCTGATTGCCCAGCAGCTGCGGCGCCAGCTTCACCGCGGCGCCCAGACCGGGGACTCCGGCGCCCAGCAGCTGCCCGATCATCACCGGCAGCTCCCAATGGGCGTGCAGCTGCCGGATCTTCAGGTCACCGCCGGTGCGGACGACGTCGTAGCGCAGGTGCATCGGGACCCGCAGCGTGACGCCGGTCGACATGGTCGTCTCGATCGCCAGGTCGCGATACACGGTCATGCCGCAGACCACGTCGTGTTCGATGTCGAAGGCGATGCCGTTGGGCGCGATGAAGGTGTCGTAGAACCGCTCGACCGCCGCCGTCCCCACGTGCGCCCGCGAGCCGACCGGGTCCTCCACCCGGGCGTCGGCCGCGAACAACCCCACCCACGCGGCCCGGTCGTGGACGGCGACGGCCTGCGGCGACCGCTCGACGGTGGCCAGCAGTTCGGGTGCGGTGGCAGACATCGGCAATCCTTCGCGCTTCGATGCGGGCGACATGACCCACTCAATCTATAACGCGTTCTAATTCACCGCCGGAGAACAGGCGGGAATCCGATTGATCAGGTTATATGCCTTGTAGCGTATATACGTGTAGGAGTATGTTAGGAGCGTGGCGAACGACCTCTTCTCCGTGGTGGCCGAACCGCAACGCAGGCGGATCCTCGATCGGCTGCGCGCCGGTGACGCCACCGTGGGCGAGCTCGCCACCCACCTGGAACTGCCGCAACCGACGGTGTCGAAGCATCTGCGGGTGCTGCGCGACTCCGGCTTCGTCACCTGCGAGGTCGCGGCGCAGAAACGGATCTACCGCCTCTCCCCCGGCCCCTTCGAGGAGCTGGACAGCTGGCTCACGCCGTACCTGCGGCTGTGGCCACGCCACCTCGACGCCCTGGGCCGCCACCTCGACCGAAAGGACCGCACGCCATGACCACCCGCCAGTACCATCCCGGCCCGCTGCAACAGGTGGACCTCGTCCAGGACGACGGGCACTGGGCGCTCGTCTTCACCCGCGAATTCCCGCAGGGCCGGGAGGCGGTGTGGTCCGCGCTCACCGAGCCCGACGAGTTGCGCGAATGGGCGCCCTACACCGCGACCCGGTCCCTCGCCGCGCCCGGACCCGTCACCCTGCTCATGATCGACGGCGACGAACAGCAGGAGTTGCACGGCGAGGTCCGCACCGCCGAGCGACCGGCCCTGCTCGAATTCACCTGGGGCGACGACGTGGTGCGCTGGGAGCTGACCGAACACGGCTCCGGGACCGTACTGCGGCTCACCCACCGACTCCCCGAGCGCACCGTCGCGGCGCAGATAGCGGCGGGCTGGCACATATGCCTGGACGTCGCCGCCCTCCTGCTCGCCGGCACCCCCGTCGGCCCGATCGTCGGCGCCGACGCCCTGAACTACGGCTGGCCCGACCTCAACGAGCAGTACGCCGAACGCCTGGAAGTCGAGGCCCTCGACCCACCCACCACCCAGTAATCCGTCCCGCCCACCTGATCCCGTCGTCGCGGCCCCAGGGGCCGCGACGACGGGAATGCAAGGAACCGACCGGCGTCGGGATAGACGACGGGAATATGCAAGGAACCGACCGGCCTCGGGATAGACGACGGGAATATGCAAGGAACCGACCGGCCTCGGGGTAAAGGAACCGGCCAACGGAAATGCAAAGAACCCGCCGACGACGGAAATGCAAAGAACTGACCGACGGCGGGAACAAGGGGACTACCGGCCAAGGACGGGAACGACAGGAACCACCCACCACGACGAGAACCATAGGAACCACCCACTGAGCCATCCGCCCCCTGATCCCGTCGTCGCGGCCCTAGGGGGCCGCGACGACGGGAAATGAAGGAACCGGCCATCGACGGGAATAAACGGGACAACCGCCCGAGGACAGAAACGATAGGGTCGACCGCCCGAAGCCGGGAACGACAGGGACAACCACCCGAAGCCGAGAACGACAGGGACAACCACCCGAAGTCGGGAGCGACAAGTCGGCGGACCCAGGACGAGTTCGGTCCCGGGTCTGGGGCCCT
Organism: Nocardia mexicana NBRC 108244; assembly: GCF_001613165.1. Lineage (GTDB taxonomy): Bacteria > Actinomycetota > Actinomycetes > Mycobacteriales > Mycobacteriaceae > Nocardia > Nocardia mexicana. The sequence continues at coordinate 61,335 of NZ_BDBV01000047.1, read as the reverse complement.
TTTTATTTCCCGTCGTCGCGGCCCCCTGGGGCCGCGACGACGGGATCAGCGAGCACCGGCCGGGGAGTGGCCGGCTCGGTAGCGGCAGTAGGTGGCGGATTCGGTGGTGGTGCGGGCTCGGTGGCTGTGGATGGCGGCGCCGGAGGCCAGGGCCGTGGCGCAGAGCAGGACGGCGATGGTCCACAGGCCGACGGAGAATCCGCGGAAGAAGGCGTCCTCACCCGAGCCGACCCCGGAGAACACCGTGATGATCGGCGCCAGCGCCAGGGGGCCGAGGACCAGGCCCAGCCTGCTCACCGCCGCCTGCACGGCCGCGGCCGAACCGGCCCGATCGGGCGCCACGGCCGATATCGTCACCGCGGCCTGAGCGCCCTGTGTCCACATCGCCCCGAAACCCACGACGGTTCCGACGGTCGCGTACAGCCAGGATTCCGCCCGCACGTCCACGCACCCGCCGAGGAACACCCCGAACGCGCAGCACAGCAGGCCGAATATCAGCATCTCCCGCAGCGGCACACCGCGATCCTGTGCCGACCCGGCCAGCACCGCGCCGATGACCATGCCCAGATACATCGGGACCGCGAGGATCAGCGCCGTGGTCGCCGACCCCTCCGGACGGCCCGCCAGCAGCGTCGCGATCGGCAACGTGTACGCCACCGCGGCCACGTCGCACGCGAATCCCGCGAGGCAGGCGGCGGTGAACGGCGACGCCCGGAACAACCGCACCGGCAGCGCAGGTTCCGGGCAGCGGTATTCCCACCACGCGAACGCCGCCGCCAGCGCCGCCGCGAGCACCAGCGCACCGAGCACCGGCGAACTGCGCCAACCGGTTTCGGACACCCGGTACATCCCACCGAACAACGCGACCGGCACCGCCGCGGCCAGCAGCACACCGACCACGTCGCGGCGCCGCCCGGGCCCGGGTCCGGCGACGGGAACCACCACCCACCCCGCGGCGACCAGCACCACCGCGACGACCGCGGTCAGCAAATACCCTGTGCGCCAACCCGGTCCGGTGACCAGGAAACCCCCGGAGACACCGCAGACCAGGACGGCCGCCGCCTGCACGGCCAGCCACATGCCGACCACCGCGGGTAATTCCTCCGGAAAGAACAGCCCGGGCAGCACGGCCAGGGCCGTCACGACGAGCGCGGCGGTGGCCGTGCCGGTGACGGCGCGTCCGACGATGAACATCACCGGGTCGAGAGCGAAAGCCGTAATCAGACAGCCGATTACGAGCCCGCCGCCACCCCCGAGCAGCACCCGGCGCCGCCCCGTGCGATCACCGAGCACCCCCGCCGCCAGCAGGCACGCGGCAGTCAGCAGTCCGGCGACCCCCGCCGCGAAACCCGCTGCCGCCGAACTCATCTCGAATTCCTGCTCGACCTGCGCCAGCGCCACGGCGTGCACGGCCGCATCGACACCCGGCAGACAGGACAGCAGGGCGACCGCGCACAGCGCCAATCGCCGCCGGTCCCCCCGCTGCGCCACCCGGTCGGGCCACACCTGCGCCACCGGGGTGTCGATCGTCGCCAAGCGCTCCCCTTCCCGAGCATCGAATGTCGTTCGCGGACATCGTGCCGAGCCGATACGGGAGTGTCGGCGAGGCGCGGCCGACCGTTGCTGATCGGTAACCGTTTGCCCCGCCGCCGACGTTCCTAACCACCGATGGGAAGCCGGTAGCGTTCGTCGTGCATGAGCCGAACAAGTCCATGCCTGCTCGGGCGCAGCGTGTCAAACCGGGTTTTACCATCTCGGAACCTTCCGGCAAGCGCATCCAGCATCGGCGTCACCGCCGTAGGTGTTGCTGCACGCTGCGCCCTGCAAAGTCCCGGCCAAAGCACGCCGGGAATGACTAGGGCTCCCGAGAATGACTCGGAGCCGCTCCACATAGATGTTCCCGGGCTCTGTGCTAACCCCGGCGCGCGTCCTTTGCACGATCGCGCACGGTGCCGATCAACCCACTCCCGCGCTCCTTGGCGGTAGCGGCGAGATCGGGTCCGCGGTCCTTCGCGCGCTCGGCCCACTCCGCGCCGTGCTCGCGCGCCAGATCGGCCCATTCCGCTCCGTGTTCCCGCGCGACCGCCGCCACCTCCGCACCCTGTTCCCGTGCGGCCCCGGCCCATTCGGGTCCGTGTGTCTTGACGTACTCGGCCCACTCCGGTCCGTGCGTCTTCACGTACTCGGCCCACTCGGGCCCGTGCGTCTTGAGATAGTCGGCCCACCGCGAGCCCTGGGTCTGCGCGGCACCGGCCAGTTCGGTCCCCTTGGCCGCCGCGGCGTCGGCGAGCAGCCGAGTGCGAATCGCGGTGTCGTGCGCGTGTTCTCGCAGCGCCCCGCCCGCCTCGGCCCCGCCGACGGCGCCGATCGGGAGCGCGGCCCGGACCGCCTCGGTGGAGCGGCGGGCCGCGCGCCGGCCGCGCCACCCCAGCGACGGCTTGCCCTCGGTATCCGCGCCCGCGATCAGCAGACCGCCGAGCAGGCCGAGGTCCTTGAGGAATGCGGTGCGTTTGCTCGCCCGGCGCTCAGGGTCCTGTTCCGCCCAGAAGTCCTGCTGGGTGACCGTCGCCGGGACCACCGTCGCCGCCAGCACCGTCGCGGCGATTCGCGGCATCTTCCCCAGCGCCAGCAGCCCACCGGCCGCCACCTGGGCCGCCGCGGTGATCCGCACCAGGGTGGCCGGATCCACTGCCGCATTCGACGAGTCCGACGCGCCGCGCGATATCAACTCGGTGGCGGACTGCACCTGCCGGTCGGGATGCAGCAGCGTGTCCACCCCCTGCACCACGAACGTGGACGCGAGCAACGGTCGGGCGAGGCGGCGCAGCAGCATCTTCGACCCCTTTTGCATCGTGAGTCGTACCGGGACAGGTCGTTCACAAGCCCCACCAGGCTAACACTGGGCAACGTGACGCTACTGCCAGCGCGATCGCAGCGTTTCGGACCCGCGGCGTCAGGGCTTGCGGCCGATACCGGACCAGTACCAGGCACTGTGCGGATCGCCGACCGCCGTGGGCCCGTCGGTCAGATCGGGCCGCCAGGCGGCTACGGGCACCAGCCCGGGCGCGACGAGTTCGGTACCGGCGAACAGCGCGAGCGTGTCGTCGTGGCTGCGCGGCTGGAACGCGATGCCGGAGGCCTCCGCGGAGGCGGCGACGGCCGCCATGGCCTCGGGGGCGAAATCGGCGGTGGGGTGGGTGATCACGAGGTGGCTGCCGGGCGGCACCGCGTCCAGCAGCGTGGCGACGATGTCACAGGGCCGGTCGGCGTCGCGGAAGTACATCATGATCGCGACGAGCATGATCGCGACCGGTTCGCCCAGGTCCAGGGTCTCGGCGAGCGCCGGATTGTCGAGGATGCCGCGCGGATCCTCCAGATCGGCGTGGATGAAACGGGTGCGGCCGACGGGCGTGCCCGACATGAGCGCGCGGGCGTGCGCGAGCACGATCGGATCCTTGTCCACGTACACGATGCGCGCGCCGGGATCGAGGCGCTGGGCGACCTCGTGGGTGTTGCCCGCGGCGGGGATGCCGGTGCCGATATCGAGAAACTGCGTGATCCCGGCGTCGGCGACCAGGTAGCGGACCGAGCGGGCGAGGAAGGCGCGGTTGGCGCGGGCCATGGTCTTGATCGTCGGGATATGCCCGGCGATGACATCACCCAGCGCGCGATCGGCGGGATAGTTGTCCTTGCCGCCGAGCCAGTAGTCGTAGACGCGCGCCTCGTGCGCGACGGTGGTGTCGATCTCGACCGGCTCGGCGGCCTGGTTCTCGTTCATGTCAGCGTGTCCACAAGTCGGTCCGGTCTGCGAGGAGCGCGGCGATCGCGTCGCCGGTGTGCGCGGGCGGGGCGGCGTGCACGCACAGCCGGTCCCAGATCGCATGGTACGCATCCAGATCGCCACGCCGGTCCAGGAACTGCGCGCCGGTGGCGTGGTTGAGGTGCACGATATCGCCGAGATCGGGTTCGGCGAAGCGGAGCAGGGTGAACGGGACCGCGCTGATGGCGGGCCCGCCGATGTGGTCGGGCAGGATCTGCACGGTGATTTCAGGGCGCGCGGCGGCGCTCGCCAGGTGGTCGAGTTGGTCGCGCCAGACCTCGACACCGCCGAAGGGGCGGCGCAGCACGGCCTCCTCGATCAGCAGCCACAGTTTCGGCGGGACCCGGCGATGGATCAGGCGCTGCCGCCGCATCAGCAGTTCGACGCGCCGCTGCACGTCGGCGGTCGGCCCCGGCCGCGAGACCGCGGACACCGCATGGGCGTACGCGGCGGTCTGCAGTAGGTCCGGGATCACGCCCGGGGCGTAGGAACGCACCATGGCGGCGGCGTCCTCGAGGGCGAGGAAGGTGTCCAGCCGCTGCCCGGCATCGTCGTCGACCTGCCAGCGCCCGGTGCCGTTGGCCCGCTGCGCCAGGCGCAGGTAGTCGGCGCGGGTATCCGGATCCTCGACCCCGTACAGCGTCAGCAGATCGTCGATGTCCATCGCGCGGAATCCGACCCGCCCGGCCTCGAGGCGGCTGATCTTCGAGTGGGAGGCCCGGATCGCGCGGCCGGCGGTCTGGCCGCTGATCCCCGCGGCCTCCCGCAGCCTGCGTAATCGCGCGCCCAGTACCAGGCGCAGCACCGCCGGATCCTCGCCCGCTCCGTCGTTACCCACGGCGCGAGCCGCCACGGCATTGCCTTCGACCACGGTTTTTCTCCTGTCGGGCTGCGGTGTCGCGTCATCGAGTGTGCCACAACGATTTCCACCCCACCGGTCGGCGGTCGCACGTGCTGCTGCACGTGCAGCGGCACGGTACACTCGATCTAGAACCATCGGCGCCACTATCGAGCAGGGGGATGCCGTGACCGAGGCGCTCGAGCCCGCGACCACGTCCCGCATCGGAATAACGGACGTCACCAGGGAATTCGGCATTGAGGCCGTCCGGGGGCGGATCGCGCACCTGCACACATCGGGCCAGCACTACGCGGCGCGGGCGATCGAGCAGGAGTTGTCCGCCATCGGCGCCTGCCGTCATCCGGCCACCCCCGGCAGTCGGAAAGTGTTGCGCGGTAAGGATGCTCCGCAGGTAGCATAGGCGCGTTCCGAGCCGAGCGGCGTCCGGCATCGAGCCCGGAAACGACTGCGAGACAGAGGTTTGAGCCTATGACCGAGGACAGTCGGGCGATCGCGGGCATCGATATCGATACCCCCCACGCGGCCCGGATCTGGAACTACTGGATGGGCGGCGAGGACAATTATCCGTCCGACCGCGCCGCCGGTGATGCGGTGGCCGAGGTGTATCCGGATATCGTGCGGATGGCCAAGCTGTCGCGGGAGTTCCTGGTGCAGGTGGTGAGCCATCTGGCCGGCGAGGCCGGGATCCGGCAGTTCATCGATGTGGGCACCGGATTGCCGACGATGCAGAACACCCACGAGGTCGCGCAGCAGATCGCGCCCGAGTCCCGGATCGTCTACGTGGACAACGATCCGCTGGTGCTCGCGCACGCGCGCGCCCTGCTGACCAACACCAGCCCCGAGGGCGTGACCACCTACGTGCACGCCGACTATCACGACCCCGATCTCATCCTGGCCGAGGCCGCCGAGGTCATCGACTTCACGCGGCCCACGGCGGTGTTGTTCATGGGTGTCCTCGGCTACGAACCGGACCTCGCCGTGCTGCGCGACATCACCGCGCGCATGCTGGAACCGCTGTGTGCGGGAAGCTATCTCGTGCTGTGGGACGGCACCGATACCGGCGACGAGGTGGTCGCGGGCAGCGAGAAGCTGGTCCAGTCCGGCGGCGTGCCGTACGTCCTGCGCAGCCCCGATCAGTTGAGCACCTGTTTCGAGGGACTGGAGCTGGTGCCGCCGGGGATGGTCCCGATCACCGACTGGCGCCCGGTCGCGCGCCGCATCGGCCCCACCGATCCGCTCGACGCCTACGGCGCGGTCGGCCGTAAGCCCTGACCCGCCGTCTCACGTCACCGGGCCACTCCGCCGCCCGGCGAGGGCGGAAAGCGTTGCGGCGGTGAGGCACAGCGCGGTCAGCACCGCCATCGGCAGCACGCCGCCGGTGCCGAAGAGGCCGACGAGCGGAGCCGCCGCGCCGCCCAGCAGGAACTGTCCGCCGCCCAGGAGCGCCGAGGTCGCACCGGGCGCGTCACGACCGAGTTCCTGTGCGGCGGCGGTGACGGCCGGAAAGTACAGCCCGAACGCCGTGATCATGGCGAACAGGCAGGCCCATGTGACGACCGACGATCCACCGGTGGCGACGGTGAGGACCACCAGCGAGCACGCCGCGGCCAGGCTGGCTCCGATCCCGGTCACGAGCAACCGGGCGGTGCCGATGCGAGTGACCAGCCATCCGGCCAGGGCGCTGCCCGCCATGGTGCCGAGCGCGTTCACGCCGTACACGATGCTGGTCGACGAGGACGAAAACCCGTATGCCCCTTCGAAAACGAAGCTGGAACCGGCCACGTAGACGTAGACGGCCGCGCCCCCGAAGCACAGGCTGATCGCGTAGCAGACCAGCGCCCTGCGGCGCAGCAACTGCCGCATCGAGCGCAGGATCGCCAGCGGCCGGCTCGCCGCGCGCTGCGACGGAGCCAGCGATTCGGGCACCCACACCGCGACGGCCGCCACCTGCGCCAGGCCGAGGACGGTCAGCACGGCGAAGACCATGCGCCACGAGGCGACGCTCAGTACCGCCCCGCCGATCATCGGCGCCAGAATCGGTGCGGCCGAGGTGATTGCGGCCAGGGCCGAGAATTTCCGCGCGGCGGCCACGGCGCCGAACAGATCCGTGATCACGGCCCGGGACACGACGAGTCCGGCCGCACCGGCGATGCCCTGGCCCACGCGCGCGGCGTTGAGCAGCTCGGCGGTCGGAGCCGATGCGCAAGCGGCCGAACAGATCGCGAACGCCGCGGCACCGGCGAGCAGGACGCGCCTGCGTCCGACCGCATCGCTGATCGGGCCGAGCACCAGCTGCCCGGCTACCACGCCGACCAGGAATCCCGTCATCGACAGCTGTACGGCCGTCGGTGACGCGTGCAGTGATCTGGTCAGTTCGGGCAGGCCGGGAACGTACATATCGGTCGCCATGGGCGCGACGCCCGTCAGGGCGGCCAAGGTCAGAATCAGACCGATATGGCCGCGGCTGCCGGTGGCCGCGCGGGTCACAGCGGTGCCGCCGCGCCCGCCCGCGCGGGCCCGGACATGGTGCCCGGCGCCTCCGCCAGCTGCCGCATCAGATCGGCGGCCACCCGCAGCAACGCCCGCTCGGCCGGGGTGAGTTCCCGTTCGAGTGCGCCTGCGAGCCAAGCGTTTCCGTCGCGAATGTGATCGTCCAGGGCCTGCCGCCCCTCGGCGGTGATCGCGATGACCTGCTGCCTGCGATCCGCCTCGTCCGGGGACCGGGTGAGATATCCGTCCGCCTCCAGGACGTTCACGGTCCGGGTCAGCGACTGCGGCTGCAGGCCCTCGATGGTGGCCAGCGCCGTCAGCGTCAGCGGCCCGTCGTGACGCAGGTTCGCCAGGATCGAGGCGGCCAGCCGCGTGAGGGCGTCCTCGCGCCCCGGTTGCTGCGCGCGAAGGCGCTGCGCCAGGCGGGACACGCCCCACCGCAGTTCCTGCGCGGTCGCCCAGCAGTCATCATCCATATATGGAAGCTAACACTTAATACCCTGGACCATCAACAGGCATTATTCCGGAAATTAACAAGCTTTAGCTTCATAAGTCGTGAAGATGAGGGCGACTTGGTCGTTCGCCTCAGCACGCCTCACTCTCGGCGATCCAGTAAGACGGCGGCGTCAGCGCGTCGATCTGCCACCACGCTCGCCGAGCCGTCCACCTCCCGCGGTCGGGCCGGAGGAAGTTGTTCGGCCTCGAGCAATCGGCGGAGGATTGCTGTTTCCGGGTGGGCGAGAAGGTCTTTCGGCGTACCGATTTCGGCTATCCGGCCGCGGTCGACGATCGCGAGGCGGTCGGCGCGGTCGAGCTGGCCGCGCAGGTCGTGGCTGATGGACAGCACCGCGGCGCCCGTGCTGCGCCGGTAGTGGTCGACGTGGTCCAGGATCCGCTGCGCCAGTGGGCGGTCCAGGGCGGTGGTGATCTCGTCGCACACCAGTACCCGGGGACGCGCCAGCAGCGCGCGAGCGAGTGCGGCCCGCTGCAGTTGCCCGCCCGACAGCCCGGGTGGATACCGAATCGCTTGGTCGGCACCGATTCCCAGCTCGTCGAGCAATTGGAGAGCGGCGGCGCGCGCGGACGCCCGATCGAGCCCACGCAGCCGGACCCCGGTCGCCGCGACCTGATCCACCACCGTGCGCGCCGAATCGAACGAGGCGGCCGACTCCTGCCACACATACTGCACCGCGGCGATCTGAGCCCGAGATCGCTTACGCAACAACGGTATCCGCACCCCGTCCACCACCACCTCACCATTCCCCGGCGCAACCAGCCCCGCAATACACCGCGCAATAGTCGACTTCCCAGCCCCCGACACCCCACTGACCCCGAGCAACTCCCCATCCCGAACCTCGAGGTCGATCTCCCGCAGAACAGGCGAACCCCCCAGCGTCACAGCCACATCCGACAACCGAAGCGCAGGCTCCCCCTCCCCTGCATGCGTCGAAGGGACCTCGCCCAGAACCGGTTCCCCGCTGATCCGCGAAGCACTCGACTGCACCAGGGGGCCATCGTTCGGCTGTTGCGTAAGTTTGTCGGCCCGCAGCACACCGTCTCGGCTCAGCTGCGGGAAGGTACGCGTCGGCCCGTCGGTGATGTGCGGTCGTTCGTCATCGTCGGATTGCAGGTGGGCACGGTCATCCACCAGGCGGCCCGCGTGGACGTAGAGGGTGTGGTCGCTGAGTTGGTGGACGGCGTGTTCGTCGTGGGTGACGAGGACGACCGCCGTGCCCGCGCGGCGCAGTCCGGTCAGGCTGTCCAGGAGTTCGGCGCGGGCCAGAGAGTCGAGGCCCACGGTGGGCTCGTCCACGACCAGGACGTCGGGGTCGCGGGAGAGGACCTGGGCCAGGGCGAGGCGGGCGCGTTCGCCACCGGAGAATTCGTGCGGGAACTTGCGCAGTACGCGGTCGAGCGCGTCGACGTCGAAGGCCGCAGCCGAAAGTGACTGCGCGACATGAGCGAGACGGTGCCCGCGCGCGTCCCGCCGTCGGCCGTTCCGGCGGTGGTGCAGGTCCGCCAGTTCGCCGAGCGCGGCACCGATCCGGCGCGCCGGATTCAGTGTCGCGGCGGCGTTCTGCGGCAGGTAGCCGATCCGGATGCCGTCTTCCCCACTGCCGCGGCGGATTTCGCCGGTGACCGTGATTCCCGGCCGGTCCACCGCGGCGAGCGCCGACGCGATGGTCGTCTTCCCCGCCCCGGAGGGCCCGAACAACGTCAGTATCCGTCCCGCGTGAACATCGAAATCGACATCCTCGACAAGCACGGCCGCGCCCGCGCGAACACTCAGGCCGCGAACCGAAACCACCGGCGCCGCACCCTCACTCACGACGACCCCCGGAGACGGCGGCGCGGGCGGCGACGGTGTGCGGATCGGACAGCAGATCGTCGCACAGCAGATTGATTCCGACGACGAGCAGCACGATCAGCCCGGCAGGCAACGCCACCGACCACGGGGCGATGGTGAGCGCATCCTTGTTGGCGGCCACGGACACCGCCCAGTCCGTCGAGGTGGTGTCGAACCCGAGGCCGAGGAAGTTGGCAGAGGCGAGGAAGTAGACGGCCGCGGTGAACCGCACCCCGACATCGGCGGCGATCGGCCGGATCATCTGGCGCGCAGCGTAATTGCCGTACCGGTAGGCCCTGCCCTCGCCCTGCATCCGCAGCGCGTCCATGACCGGGCCGTGCACGACACCGCGCGACGCCATGCGGACGAACCGGGCGATCGGCGCGACCAGCGCGATGCCGATCGCGCACGCGATCGCCACGGCCGATCCGCGGGTGCGCAGCGCGGCCACCATGATGATCAGCAGCGACGGCAGGCACAGCAGCACATCCATCGGCCGCATCAGCAGTTCGTCGAGCCACACCCGCGGCGCCGCGGCGGCCGCCACGCCGATCAGGAATCCCACGGCATAGGCGCCGAGCACCGTCAGCGCGGCGACGACGAGGAATGTGCGCCCGCCGGTCAGCGCGGCGGCGAGCACGTCCCGCCCGAGCCGGTCGGTGCCGAACGGCGACCACTGCGACGGCCCGAACGGCACCTGCCTACCCTCGGGCGCCGACCGGGCGAGCAGCGGCCCGACCAGAGCGAACACCAGCGGCATGGCCACGAGCGCCAGGCACATCCATCGACGCGCGCTCATCCCCGCGCCCCCTCGGCGGACCGCGGCACCAGCCGCTGCCCCACGACGTCGATCACCAGATTGATCACGATCGCCAGCACCCCCGTGATCGAGACGATCGCGAGGATCACCGGATCGTCGCGATTCCCGATGGCGCCGATCAGCTCCGACGCGATCCCCGGCATGACGAATACGGCCTCCACGATCAGCACCCCCGACAACAGCCCGTCCCCGGTCCGCCCGAGTTCCTGCAGCGCGGGGCCGAGCGCATTGGGGGCGACGTGCCGCAGCAGCAGCGATCGCCGCCCGACGCCGAGCCGCTGGGCCTGCGCGATATAGGGCTGCGCCATCACATCGACCACCCCGGCCCGCACCAGGCGTACCAGCGGGGCCACCACACGGGCAACCATCACGATCAGCGGCAGGATCAAGTATTCGGGCCGGGCGAGGATCGTGTCCGGGTCGGTGCCGAGGAATGTCGCGGGCACCAGGTCGAGTTCGATGGCCACGTAGGTCACCAGCAGCACGGCGAGCACGAAGTCCGGCACCGAGTCGAATCCGATACTGGCCGAGGTGATTACGCGGTCCCGCACCGACCCCGGCCGCAGCCCCGCCGCGAAACCCGCGGCCGTCGCGGTCGGCAGCAGCACGACCAGCACGAGCACGGCCATCAGACCGGTCACGAGAAACGGCTGCACGATCAGGCCGCCGACGCTCTCCCCGCTGGCGTAGGACACCCCGAAATCGCCCGTCACCGCGCGGCCGAGCCATTCCAGAAACCGTTGCGCCGGTGCGACATCGAGCCCCAGCAGCCGGCGGGCCGCCGCTCGCTGGTCCGCGCCGAGGATATCGTTGTTCTGCACATCGGCGGCGTCGCCGGGCAGCAGCAGCGACAGCACGAATACCAGCACGAGCAGGATCAGCAGCTGCCCGGCCCCGATTCCGATGCGGCGCAGCAGGAATCGGGCGAACGGTGCCGACGGCGCGACCACGAACCTGCTACCGGATCCCGACCACGACACGGTCGTCGCCGTACTGCCATACGATTCCCGCCTCGGCGAACCCGGCCGCCCGCGCGAAATCGACATAGTCGTGCGCGGTCGGCCGGTCGTGAACCTTGTGCTCGAATCCGCCGTCGCGCAACCGGACCAGATCGGCGAGTTCGGGAGCCTGCTCCACCGCCTCCCACCACGCCGCCCAATCCTCCATCTCGGAGGTGCCCCGCCGCAGCGCGCGGCGAGCCGTCATGGCCCTCCCCAGGGCGTCGAGCCGGGGCCCGGCCGGACCCTCGTAGAGGTGGTCGCCGTCGACGAACAGTCCGCCCGGCGCCAGCGCGTCGGCACACGTTCCGATCAACTCGCGCAACGGTATCCGGTTCATCCAATGCAGCGCCGTCGTGCTCACGAAGGCGTCCGGCGCACGGTCCAGCCCGAGCGCGCCGAGCCAGCCCTCGGCGCGCAGATCGGCGTACACCGTGCGAAAACGTGGTGACGCCAGCGCGAGATCGGCCAGGCCCAGCAGGAGCGGATCGGCGTCCACGCCGACGACGGTCGCGCCGGGAAACCGTTGCAGCAGCCGCTCGGACAGCGTTCCGGGCCCGACGCCGAGGTCGACGATCAACGGATCGCGCCGCTCCAGCAGTTCGTCCAGAACGTCGCCGATCACCTCGAACCGCTGCTCGCGGTCGGGCATGTAGTACTCCTGCTGGCGGTCCCAGCGGTCGATCCAGTAGCGGGCACGCGCCGCGTCCAGCACCGCCCCGGTCATCGCGCCGCCACCTTGTCGAAGCGTGCCCAATCGTGCGAATTGGGTACGGCCGCCGGTGTATTCCGGAAACTCTCCCGCGCGGCGCTGTTCCAGTTCGTGATGCCGAAGAACACGAATCCTCCTCGGTCGTACAGTATTTCGTGCATCGTGCGATAGATCGCCGCGCGCCCCTCCTCGGTCGGCGTCGCCTGGGCCCGGGCGTACAGCGCGTCGAACTCGGCATCGGACCACTTCGTCCGGTTCTGCGGAGATCCGGTCAGCAGGCGTGAGGCGAAGTGGTTGGGAATCGACAGCGGGCCGGACTGCCCCATCGTGAGATGACCGGTGTTCAGCGCATCGGTGTAATAGCTGTCCTTGGACCCGAGGACGACATTCACCCGCACCCCGCAGCGCGCCGCCTGATCGGCGAAAAGTCTTGCCGCTTCGACGAATCCGTAGGCGACCGGGGCCGTGAACAGATCGAACGACAGATCACGGACGCCCGCCTTGCGCAGCAGCCGCCCCACCTCGTCGGGGTTGTAGTCGTGCTGCGGCAGCTCGGCGTAATACTGGTAGCCCTTGCCGAACACGTCGTTGGCGACGTCGCCCTGCCCCTCCAGCGCCACCTTGACCAGTTCGGCACGATCGACCATCCGCATCACCGCGCGCCGCACGTCCGGATTGTCGAACGGCGGCCGATCAGTCTTCATGGCGAAGAAGTAGATGCCGCTGTTCGGCGTGGCCTCCAGCGAAATACCCTGCCGGTTCTGCAGTGTCCGGGCCGCCGACGGCGTGAGATTGTCCGCGTAGTCGATCTGGCCGCTCTGCACCGCCGCCAGCCGCGCATCGGATTCGGCGCTGACGATCCGCAGCCGCCGGACCCCCGGTGCGCCGTCCCAGTAGTTCTCGTTGGCCGTGGCGCCGAATTGCCGTCCGGCCTCGAACGATTCGAAGACGAACGGGCCGGTGCCCACCGGCCGCGAGAAGTCCGCGGCGCCGTCCTGGACGATCTTCGTCCCATAGGCCGACAGCGCCAGGGGAAACTCGAAATCCGGTGTGCGCAGCGCGATCTCCACCGTCATATCGCCCACGGCACGGCACTGCGACAGATCCACCCGATCGAGCGTGGAGGCGGCGATGAACGGGCGCCGCTGCGGCGGGCCGAGCACCCGCGACACCGTGTACAGCACGTCCTGGGCGGTGAACTTCTTGCCGTCGTGCCAGCGCGCGTCGCGCAGCGCGATCCGCCACCGCGTGCCGTCGGCGTTCGGCTCACCCGAGACGGCGAGCCGCGGGATCGGCCGCATGGCCCCGTCGATCTCGAACAGTCCGTCGTAGACCGCCTTCATCCGCGCCTCGTCGACGAACAGCGTGTTCACGCCGGGGTCGATCCCCTCACCGGCGCCGGAACCCTGGAACGCGGCGGTGAACGTCTCGACGTCCCCGGCCGACCTGCCGCAGCCCGCGGCCAGCGCTCCCGCGGCCGCTAATCCGCCCAGCAGAAAACCGCGCCGACCTACTCCAGACTGCACGTCCGACTCCCATCGCGTCCGGCACCCCACGCGAGGAAAGACGTGCACAAACGAGCCGCCCGGGCGGCTCCCTCGGCGCATCGACCATTTCCACGTGATCATGACCGTTCCAGTACCTCACCCGCAGGTATCTGGCTCCGGCTCGCGCACGAGCCTCACAGTTGCGGGACAGCGCCGGATTTCCACCGGTCTTCCCTGCGGGCAGGCGACATATTACGCATACCTCACGACCAGGGGCCCACGGTGATCGCCGAGAAGGGTTCACGGCAGCCGGTCCGTACTCGAGCCGAGTGTTACTACTCTTGTTCCCAACGGCCGCGACCGCGATTCTCGAAGGACTCGATGGCGGGCCGGAGGAAACGGGGGATGGCAATGATCGGTTGGCGTCGTGCGATGCCGGGACAGGTGCTGCTCGTGGCGACCGCTTGCGCCGGGCTGACGCTGTTGCTCGATCTCGCGGCGCTCGTCGGCGTGTGGGTCGGCGGGACCGCGGTCGCCTTTCCCGGCGACAGGTACCGCGCCGGTGCCGAGCTGCTCCTGCCGTGGACGGTGAACTCGCTGGCGGCGCTGGTGGTGTTCACCGCACTGCTCGGGGCGGCGGCGTGGTGGGTCCACCGCACCCGGGGACCGGGGCTCGTCGCACTCGGCATGACCGTGTTGCCGCTGTTGACGGCCGTGTCGCTGCTGCAGTGGGGGTTGTATCCACTCATGTACGAGACCACCTGCCGGGGTTGCGACGCCATCACCTACCAACGCGCGTCCGGCCCGACGGGATACCCGGAGGTACGAGCGGCGCTGCTGGCGCTCACGGCCCTGTTCCTCGTGGCCGCGGTGGTGGCGGCCTGCTCGCCCGCGACGACCCACCGAATCCGCACTGCCGCAACCCCTGTGAACCGACGCCCGAGCACCGCCGACGTGGCGGGCACCGCGCTGACTGCCCTGGCGGCGTGCGCGGCGGTGCTGGCGGTGACCACCGCGCTGATCGGGGCCACCGCCCGAAAGCACACCTACAGAAGCGGATTCGTGCCCCTCCCGGCCGACGAACGCGCGGTCGCTCTCGTAGCCGCCGGGCTCACGGCCGCGGTGGCGGCCGGAACCCTCTGGTACGCACGCCGACTGCGGCAGGGGCGCGGTGGCGCCTCGATGCTCACGCTGGCGGGGCTGGGCTCGGTGGGGTGGTCCGTCCTGGTGACCGTGATGCTGATCTCCACGCCGAAAGGTGGTGTGGTGCCCAGCGGATGGTGGGTCGAGGTCGACCCACCGTGGGTGCGGGAGGTGCACGGGACGTTCGCGTGGGCCGCGTTGATTGCGCTGATCCCCGCCGTCGCCACGGTGCTGTGGCCCGCCACGCTGCGGTGGCTCAGGAACCCCGGAAAGGCTTGATCAGCTCCGGAGTTCGCGTTTGAGCAACTTCCCGCTCTGGTTGCGTGGCAGCTCGTCGACGAACCGGACCGCCTTGGGCACCTTGAACGGCGCGAGATGCGCCTTGACGTGGTCGATCAGCTCCTCCGCGGCGGGCGCGGCCACGCCGTCCTTCACCACCACGACGGCGGTGATCGCCTCGATCCAGCGGTCGTCGGGCACGCCGATCACCGCGACCTCCGCGACCGCCGGATGGGTGTAGACGGCGTCTTCGACCTCGCGGGAGGCGACGAGAATTCCGCCGGTGTTGATCACGTCCTTGATCCGGTCCACGACGGTCAGATAGCCGTCGGCGTCCCGGGTGACGAGGTCACCGGAGTGGAACCACCCGTCCCGGAAGGCTTCCGCCGTCGCGGCGTCGTTGTCCCAGTAGCCGAGGCACAGCTGCGGTGAGCGATAGACGACCTCGCCGGGGACGCCCGGGTCGACATCGTTGCCGTCGGCGTCGATCACCCTCGCCTCGACATGCAGCACCGGCCGGCCGCACGACGACTCCCGCCCCTCGTGTTCCTCGGGCCGCAGAACCGTTGCCAGCGGGCCGATTTCGGACTGCCCGAACAGGTTGTAGAAGCCGAGCCGGGGAAATCGTGACCGCAGCCGCCGCAGCACGGTGACCGGCATGATGGAGGCCCCGTATTGCGCCTTGCGCAGCGACGACAGATCTCGGGACTCGAGGTCGGGATGATTCGACAGCGGCACCCACACCGTCGGCGCGAGGAACAGCGACCCGATGCGTTCGGATTCGATGCACCGCAGCACCTCCGGGATATCGGGGACCTCCAGCAGCCGGATCGTCGCGCCGATCTGCAGGTACGGCAGCAGGAAGCAGTGCATCCCGGCCGAGTGGTACAGCGGCATGCAGATCAGCGGATCGTCGGCATCGGTGTAGTCGAGCGCGGCGAGGCAGGACAGGTACTCGTGCAGCAGCGCCCGGTGAGTCATCATGGCGCCCTTGGGTTTCGACGTCGTCCCGGACGTATACAGCAGCTGTACGAGATCGGTGTCGGTGACCACCGCGGGCAGGTCCGGCGTGGGCCCGGACCGGCCGTGTTCGATCAGGCACCCGGGCTCGTCGCGCAGGGCGACGACATGCTCGGCCGGTACCGCGTCGAGGACCTTCGCCAGCGCCGGAGTCAGCGCCGGATCGACCAGCACCGCCCGGCTGCCCGACTGCGTCAGCAGGTACGCCAGCTCGTCCCCGGTCAGGGCGTAGTTGATCGGCACGTGGACCAGGCCCGCGCGGGCGCAGGCGAGGAATCCGATCGCGAACGCATCGGAGTTCCTGCCGAAGGAGGCCACCCTGTCGCCGGGCGAAAGCCCCAGTCCCAGCAGGTATCCCGCCGCCCGCCCGACCGCGTCGTCGAGTTCGCGATAGGTCCACTCGCGATCGGTGAACCGCAGCGCGATCCGTCGCGGTGACCGTGCGGCGCTGCGACGCAGCACCGCGTCGACGGTGTTGATTCGCGCCGCGGCGCCGACACTCCCTGCAACCTGGTCTATCCCGGTGGACATGGACGCACTGTATCGGCTCGGCGGGGGCGTGACCGGTGATTCCGCGCCCCGCAGCCGCGCCTCCCGGTGATCGGGACACATGCGGCAGCAACCGGAAATTCGTGGGCGCATGCGGCCAGGGCCGACGGGCAGAGATATGTGACCTCTGTCACCAATGCTGGAATCTCCACCTGACTGGAATTCGTACCGTGCTCGAACACCCATCGGGAGAAGGAGCTACACGGATGGCCACGTCGATGACCGAGGATCAGATCTGGGAGGCCGTCGCCGCCGAGCGCGCGAGCCTGGTCGAACTGCTGCGGCCCCTGCCCGAGACCGGCTGGGACCACCCCTCGCTGTGCGATGGCTGGCGGGTCCGCGATGTCGTCGCGCATCTCGTGCTGTCGGCCGAGCCGAAGATCGGATCGATCCTGATCAACCTGATTCGCGCCCGCGGTAACTTCGATCGCCTGGTGCGCGACACCGCCATTCGCCACGCCGACGGCCGGTCGACGCCGCAGCTGCTCGCCGAATTGCACGACAGCGTCGGCGCGCGCATCACACCGGTCGGCACGACCCCGGTCGACCGGCTGATGGATCTGCTGGTGCACGGCCAGGACATCGCGGTCCCCCTCCGCATCCCGCGACAGATGCCGGTCGACACCGCAACCCTGTCCCTGAATCGGGTCTGGGACAAGGACTTCCCGTTCCACGCCCGCAAGAAGTTCGGCGGCTATCGACTCCAGGCGACCGACGGCACGTGGAGCGCCGGAAACGGACCGATCGTCGAGGGATCGGCCACCGCCTTGCTGATGCTGATCACCGGACGCGACGTCACACGGGAACAACTCACCGGCACCGGTGCGGCACAGTTGATTTCGGAGTGAGGTCAGGCCCCTCATTCCGGCACGCCTGTGGCCGGAATCCATAGCCGCCGAGCGCTAGCCGAGCCGTCGCAAGGCCGAATCCAGCTCTCGCACCAGCTCGCCGACGCGGCGGCCACCACCCAGGGCCCGGGGGTAACGCATCAAGACGCCGACAACCGTGGGATTGGCCAAACCTGTTGCCTTCTCGAGGTATTCGGCACCGACGCCGTGATCGTCACCCGCATCGAGTTCGAATGCGCGTGCCGCGTGTGCGGCCGCGCCGACAATGTGCAGGACCTGGGTCGCCTTGGCCAGGGGGTGGAGGTACGCCGCACCGCACGCGGCGACGGCCGCCCGCGCCGCCTCACTCGCCGCGACCTGTCCCGCCTCGCGCGCCTCCCCATACGCCCGCTGCGCCGCCCACGCACCGTCCCGAATCGCCTTGGACCGCCTGGCGCCCTCCGCGAACTCCCGCGCGGCCTCGATCGCGGCGCGCGGCCGCCGGTCATCCGGTCGTTCGCGCTCGAAGATCGCCAGCGCGGGCTCCGCACAGGCCACGGCGTACCCCGCAACCTCGCGCAGCTCGTCCATACCGAGTTCGATCGTCGAACTCTCACCGGCCGCATTCATGACATCAACCGTATCGTTGAACGATCGGTTGGCACTTTTCGGCGATATCAGCAGGAAGGAAACGCTGAACCTTCAAACATCGGCCGCCCACCCGGGCAGTGCTCCGATGGGCAGATGACGGGCGAACAGTCTCGCAGAGCCATCGGATATCGGGTCCTTCACTCCGGAACGTGGATCACCTGATCGATCGTGAATTGCTTTCCGGGGACCCGGGCCTGGGGGCCCGCGTCGTAGTCGGTGATGCGGCCGAGGGCCGCCATATGCCGGAGCCGGAGGTCGGCTACGACATCGAAATCCCTACGCTCGCCGTGTATTACCCGCGATACCGTCTCGACCAGCGTGTCGCCCAGATCTCTGAGCTCGAAACAGAAGGTCGGGGGGATGAAGCTGCGGACCCCGTTGTCGGTGATCCGTACCGGTTCGACGATCTTCTCGGTCATTCCTGCCGCTCCCACCGGTTGTCGGGGCAGTGCTCGGTCACCATCCATGCCTTTCGTTCGACATCGCACCCGCACAATCCACACACCGACGGCTCCGCGCGTTTCGGCGTACCGACGAGTCCGTAGAGTTTGCTGGCGCTCGGAACCGACAGATGCTCACAGGCGCGGCACGCGTCGAGCCGCCGTTCGTAGGTGTCCCGGTCGACCTTCTGAAACCCCGACGCGGTCCACCGGGCCAATGCGAGACCGGCACGGGCGATCAGCTCGGTTCCCTTGACCTCGCTGACCGGAGCCGCCTGCTCCTGCGGGACCTCCCGCAGGAGCAGACCCAGCATTACCGGATCGTTCTTGCACAGCTGCAGATGGTGCAGAAACAGTGGATCTGCGGCGATCTTTTCGAGCACCGGGCCGGTGACGACATCCGCGGGCAGCCCGAGCTGCGCGACGACGTCGTCCAGGGTCGGTGCCGACTGCTGCGCGGCGGTTTCCACCATCGATCCGAATTCCTTTCTATGCGTTGGACTTTCGGCGATCAGCCGCTGCAGCTCGGTTTGCCGGACAGGGTGACCGCGGCGTGGTACGTCGCGACGCGGCATGCGCCCGCCGGGTGCGCGCAGCCCGCGCTGCCGCCGGGTGCGGTGGGGCTGTCGGGGACGCCGAAGAATGCCGCCATCTGCGCGATCCCGGCATCGGTGGTGGATCCGTAGGCCTGCCCGAACCACACCTTGCGCATGACGTCGCGCACGCCCCGGTAATCCGCCTGTCCCTCGCAGGACAGACCGCTCCCGCCTACCGGCGGGCCACCGTGGTGGTGGGCGATCTCGTGGGCGATCACGACCGCGATGCCCTCGACGTCCAGATCGTTGTCGCGGATCAGGCCGCCCTTGAGATCCACACGCCGGACACCGTTCTCGACCCACGCGAACGCGTTCACCTCGTCGCTGGCCCAGTCGATGGTGTAGTTGATATCCCCGTAGAACGCCTTGTGGAACACCAGCAGCTGCTCGGTGGCCTCCCGTGAGAACGGATCGTTGAACGCCCGCTTCGGCGATGCCTTCTTGGCCTCGGCGAAGTCGGGTGGCAGGAAGCTGCACGCGACCGGGGGGACGGTGACCCTGGTGGCCTCGGCGGGAATGAACGTGCCCGGCGCGGCGGGCACCACCGCCGGATCGAACGGTGCGTCGAACGGTTGCATGGTGAAGTTGACGTTCCCGGCGAATTCGGCCTCCAGCGCCGGGGCCCGCAGCGCGGCTTCACCGTTGGCCGCAACGTATTCCGGCGAACCCACGATCGGCAGTGCGGTGTTCGCGGCCGCGTCGAAGGCGACGGTGTCTCCCGACCGGGCCCTGATCTGCACGTTGTAGTCGGCACTCACGACACCGTTGGTATTGAGCAGGTGACCGTCCAGATTCTCGTCCGGTTCCTCGCGCGACGTCGCGGCGACGTGATGGAATCCGGACAGGTAGTCCCCGACGTGAACTCCCTTGATCGCCACGCCTTCCCCGGTCGCCGCCACCAGGCTGTCGCTCGTGGTCAACCGGTCGGCACGCTTCAGGGTGCGGTCGGGATGCATCAGGAACAGATGGTCCCCGGTGGTCACGATCGCGGTATCCCCGTACACCACCACGACGGCGTTCTTCTCCCGCGAGGCCCCCGTGCTGCCGGCGCTGAAAACCACTCGCTGCGACTTGAAGTCGAGCGACTTCCCCGCGGCCATCACCTCGTCGCCGACCTCGTAGGTCTCGATGGCCTTGAACGATCCGCCACCCTCCTGCACCAGCGTCCCGAACGCCAGGCAAGAACATGGGCACTGGCAGAGCCCGCTGCCGTCATTCGTCGGCACGGGGAACCCGACGGGCCACCCTGCCGCCTTGCAAGCATCCGCAAGCTCCAAATCTACGTTGTGGCAGTGTCCCGCTGCGCACGGTCTAAGGGCCATGGAACTCCTCCTCGTTCGGCCACTCGAATAGTGCGGTTCGATCGATATCCACTTCCCCCGAGACCCCACGTGTTCGATTACTGCGTACCCGGCACGGGGCTGACGAATTACGTAGCCGCGCTTCAGGACTCGGTACGAAGATGCGTGGTGAAAGTTCCCTCAGTTTATGCCCTTGCGGTGGCCGCGGACTGGGGTCTTTGGTCCTCGAATGCATGCCGGGCAAACCACACCGACAGGTCGGCTACCAGGGGTTTCGGGGGACGAAAACCTACCGGAAGCGGGCCAGGCGACGCGCGAGATACCGGCTGTCCGGGCCGACGCCGTGCAGTGTTCCCGACAGGATATTGCGCTGATATTCCAGGCCGAGGAACGCCAGCCCGGGATGCGAGCGGGACAACCCGTTCCGGTGCTCGGGCAGCCCGGCATCGTCGAGCCGGACCAGGTCGCGGAGATGCCCGAGGGCGGGCCGGTACCCGGTGGCGAGCACGACGGCGTCCACCTCCGCGGTGCGCCCGTCGGGCCACCGCAGCACGGATCCGTCTGCGGCGCAGAATATCTCCCGCACCTCGGGACTTCCAGTGTCGAAGGCCCGGCGATATCCGGCGGTGTCGATGACCGGAATCGTGCCGGGGTGGAAGAACCTCCCGATCGGCAGTTTCGCCGCGTAGGACAGCACGCGCCAGAAGCGGGAGTCCGGCGGGATCGGCTCGGTGGTCGCGTAGCGGATGGGCGTCCGGCAGGCGAGTATCACCTCACCGACGGCCGCGATCTCCACCGCGATCTGCACGGCGGAATTGCCCGAACCGACCACGACGACGCGGCGGCCCGTGAACGGATCGGGGGCGCGATAGTCGGCCGCGTGCAGCACCTGTCCCGAATACCCTTCCAGCCCAGCGATATTCGGACGGTACGGGTTGGCGAAACCGCCGGTCGCCGAGACGGCGACCGGCGCGGCGAACTCCTCGCCCACGGCGGTGCGGACCCGGTACCCGGCCCCGTCACGAAGAACCGAGGTGACCCGCTGTCCGGTGTGCACGTCGCCCTCGATATCGGCCGCGCGGCCGCGGAGGTAGTCCGCGACCTCGTCGCGTGCCGGATATCGGTGCGGATCGCCCGGAAACGGCCTGCCGGGAAGACCGTTCAACCGCGCGGGCGTGAACAGCCGGAGACTCTCGTAGTACTGCGGCCAGGAACCCGCGGTGTCCGAACCGGATTCGAGCACGGTCGACCGAAATCCGTTGTCCTGCAGGGCCAATGCTGCGGCTATCCCCGCTTGACCCGCACCGATCACGATCGCTGGCGTATTCATGGCGAATCCGATGGTGACATGTCGCCCGGAGCGAGCCAAGCGAATTTCGGCGGCGCCCTAGTCGTCCGGCAGCGGACGGCGCAGCTCGGTAACGGCGATGCGGGCCGCCTCGGTGATGGCCGCGTCGGCGACGGGCAGCATCGGGTCGGCGCGGGCCGCGCGGGTGAACACCGCCACCGCGACGGGGTACTCGTCCGGAAACTCCACCACGGCGACCTCGTTGCGAATGGCCCCGATGGTGCCGGTCTTACCCGCCACCGAGACCCGGCGGTGCGGGAACGCCGCGGCGACGCGATGCGGCCAGATCTGCCTGCGCATCACGGATTTCACGAAATCGGTCTGCCCGGCCGACAGCACGCCGCCGGACCAGACGGCGCACAGGAAGCGGGTCATCTCCTCCG
The DNA here is from genome assembly GCF_001613165.1 of Nocardia mexicana NBRC 108244. GTDB lineage: Bacteria > Actinomycetota > Actinomycetes > Mycobacteriales > Mycobacteriaceae > Nocardia > Nocardia mexicana. The sequence goes on along the minus strand of NZ_BDBV01000047.1, from coordinate 39,265 downwards.
GCGTCGTCGCGCTGGCGAATGCGGGATCGTAGGCCGACACCGACCATGCCTCGTCGTTGTCGGCCAGGGCGGCGAAGGCCTCGGCGGTGGTGTGGGTGTCGGTATCGCGCACCAGGCTGCGGAGCTGGTCGGCGGTGCCGCCCACGACCTGCGTCTCGGTGAGGCCGATCTCGCCGAGCAACTCCTCGACCGCCGCGAGCCCGATCTCGCCGAGCAGCACATCGGCGGCGGCGCTGTCGGACACCGTCATCATCGACGTCGCCAGGTCGCGCCGGCTCAGGGTGACCGGATCGTGCAGTGCGGCAATGCCGGTCGGGCCGGGCGTGCAGTCGGAGGGCCGCACGGTGAGATGCGCGGTGGGATCGATCAGCCCGGCATCGACACCGCGGCAGAACGCGACGACCAGCGGCAGCTTGTACACCGAGGCCATCACGACGCGCGATCGGCCGCCGACCGAGATCTCCGCGGCCGGATCGCCGCACCGGCGGGCGTGCAGCCACCCGGTGCATCCGGCATCGGCGAAGACCGCACGAATCCGGTCCGCCGCGGGACCGGTGTTTCCCGGCGTATCGACGCGTGAAGTCCGTCTCATCGCAGCCGCTCCCGATACAGCAGGCGGTCCAACGCCTCGGCGTGGGAATCGGCATTCGGGCGACGAATGACGCGGACCCGCAACGCAATTGCCTGCGGCGCCGTGCGCACCCAGGTCACGCCCGGCGTCGCGCTCGGCGGAGTCGCCGTGAATCCGAAGCTCGTCCCGGCGGCGACGGCGGCGAGCAGCGTGCGATCGTCGGGCGCCGTCCCGGTCGCCGCGTCCACGCCGCGCTCGCGCAGCAGGTCGATCACGGTATCGAAGGCGGGCGGGTTGGCCGAGCGCGGCGGATGCGCGAAGGTCAGCCCGGCGAGCATCGGGAAGGTGGGGCGTTCGGCGGTGGCGCTGCGATGTTCCGACGGCACCACCAGCCACCGCGGCAGCTTGACCACGGGCCCGGCCGCGAGCCCGTCGACGAGGGCCGGGTGTTCGATCACCGCCAGGTCCAACAGGCCGGAGCGGACATCGGTGACCAGGTCGACGGTCGTTCCCACGGCGGTGGACACCGCGCCGTCCGCGCCGACGGACGCGCGCAGCGCGGTGACACCGGCGGTGACCACCCGGTCGGGCAGCGCGGCGGTCGCGCCCCAGTGCACGGTGCCGCGGGCGTGCGCGATGCGGTGCGATTCGGCCAGGAGCTGTTCGGCGTCGTCGACGAGCAGCCGCGCCCGGGGCAGCAGCCGCAGGCCCGCCGACGTGAGCACCGCCCCCTGCCGCGTGCGGTGGATGAGCTCGACGCCCAGGTGGTTCTCCAGTCGCCGCAGCCCCTGCGACAGCGGCGGCTGGGTCATGTCCAGCGCGGTCGCCGCCCGACCGAAGTGCCCCTCGTCCGCCACGGAGACGAAGTAGCGGAGGTGGCGGATCAGGTCCATGCGGTCATTGAACCAGCAGGGGCCGATGCGCCCGCGGACTCGGCGCGCCGACGCCGCCACCGGAACCTGCTCATACGCATCGACCTGCGGATATATCGAACTCGACTCGTCCGGGCCGAGATCGGATATTGGCGCGGGGCACCGCGTCGATGATGTCCTGCGGCGGTGAAATACTCAACACTCCCCCACCGCCGCCGGCGGTTCGTCGCCGCGGCGCTGGCGGCGGCCGCGCTGTCGACCACCGCCGCGTGCGATGCCGGAACCGCCGAGCCGAACCCTCCGGCCGCCGCCGCTCCGGTCGCGCACTTCACCGATCTGGAGGCGAAGCACGACGCCCGGCTCGGCGTCTTCGCCGTGGACACCGGCACCGGCCGCACCGTCGCCACCCGCGAGGGCGAGCGCTTCCCCATGGCCTCCACGTTCAAGGGCCTGGCGTGCGGTGCCGTACTGCAGGCGCATCCGCTGTCGTCGGGCTACTTCGACCAGGTGATCCATTATCCCGCAACCGATCTCGTGGAGTACTCGCCGGAGACGGAGAAGCATGTCGACACCGGGATGACCGTCGCGGAACTGTGCGACGCCGCGATCACCCAGTCCGACAACACCGCCGGGAACCAGATACTGAAACTCATCGGCGGCCCCGCGGGTTTCACCGCATTCCTGCGCTCCCTCGGCGACACCACCTCGCGGCTGGATCGCTGGGAAACCGAGCTGAATACCGCCATTCCGGGCGACGAGCGCGACACCACCACACCCGCCGCGCTGGCCGCCGACTACCGGGCCCTGGTCCTCGGTGACGCCCTGCCCGCACCCGAACGCGAGCGGCTCACCTCCTGGCTCCTCGCCAACACCACCGGCGGCAAGCGCATCCGGGCCGGACTGCCCGCCGACTGGAAGGTCGGCGACAAGACCGGATCCCCCGCGTACGGCGGCGCCCTCGACGTCGCCATCGTGTGGCCGCCGGACCGCGCCCCCCTCGTCATCGCCGTACTGACCGCCAAATCCGAACAGCACGCCCAGGCCGACAACGAGCTGGTCGCCGCCGCCACCCGCGAAGCCGTTGCGGGACTGGGGATTACGCCCCCTCCTCGCTAATCGGACAGCGGCCCGAAGAACGCCCGGATGTCGTCGACGAGCAGCCCGGGCTGTTCGAGGGCCGCGAAATGCCCGCCGCGCTCGAATTCGCTCCAGTGCACGATATTGGCAGCCCGTTCGGCGAGCCTGCGGATCGGCAGCACGATCTCCTTCGGGAACACCGCCACACCCACCGGAACCTCGATCCGCGACGGGTACCCGCCGCGCGCCATGTCCTGCGCGAATTCGTAGTAGAACCGGGCCGCGGAGGCCGACGTATTCGTCAGCCAGTACAGCATCACATTGGTGAGCATCCGATCGCGGTCGACCGCATCCTCGGGGCGGTCGGCGCTGTCGGTCCAGTCCTTGAATTTCTCGACGATCCAGGCGAGTTGGCCCACCGGCGAATCGGCCAGTCCGTAGGCGAGCGTCTGCGGCCGGGTCGACTGGATCGCCAGGTACCCGCCGAACTCGTCCCGGAACCGGTCCAGCATCCCCAGCCGCGCCTGCTCGTCGGGCGTCGGATCGCCGAGATCGCCGAATGTCATCAGGAAGTTCACGTGCAGCCCGACCACATTGCCGGGTGCGATCCGGGCCAGCTCCTGCGAGATTCCCGATCCCCAGTCGCCGCCCTGCGCGCCGTAGCGCTCGTAGCCGAGGCGGCTCATCAGTTCGGCCCACGCCCGCGCCACCCGGTGTACATTCCAGCCCCGCTCGGTGGTCGGGCCGGAGAACCCGTATCCCGGAATCGACGGCAGCACAAGGTGAAACGCGTCGGCGGGGTCGCCGCCGTGCGCCCGCGGATCGGTCAGCGGGCCGATCACATCGAGGAACTCCACGAACGATCCGGGCCAGCCGTGGGTCACGATCAGCGGCGTCGCCGTCGGCTCCGGTGACCGCACGTGCACGAAATGTACGCTCTGCCCGTCGATCTCGGTGACGAACTGCGGCAGGTCGTTCAGCGTCTTCTCCTGGGCGCGCCAGTCGTAATCCTCGCGCCAGTAGGTGATCAGCTCGCTCAGATAGTCTTTCGGCACGCCCAGCTTCCAGCCCGTGCCCGGCAGCTCGTCGGGAAGCCGGAACCGCTCCAGTCGCTGATTCAGGTAATCCAGGTCGGCCTGCGCGATCTCGATGCGGAACGGGCGGATCTCGGTGCTGTTGTCGCTCATACGAGTAGTAGACAACGAATTGCGGCAGACTACTTGCCTCAATTATCACTACTCTGAGAAATCGTGATCCGAACCTCGGCGCGACTGCTGCATCTGCTGTCACTGCTGCAGAGCCGACCGATGTGGACCGGGCCCGAACTCGTCGGCGAACTCGGGGTCAGTCCGCGCACCGTCCGCGGCGATATCGACAAGCTGCGGGAGCTGGGATATCCGGTGTATTCGACGCCGGGGGTCGCCGGGGGTTACCGGCTCGGCCCCGGGGTGAAGCTGCCGCCGCTGCTGCTCGACGAGGACGAGGCGGCCGCGGTGGCGCTCGGGCTCGGCGGCGCCGCACCGGGATCGGTCGCCGGTTTCGAGGCGGCGTCGGTGCGCGCCCGGGCGAAGCTCGAGCAGGTCCTGCCGTCGCGGGTGCGCCACCGCATCGATTCGCTGCAGGCGTCCACGGTGATCCCCGGCCACTCCGGGGCCGAGGCCGACCCCGTCGTGCTGACGTCGATCGCCGCGGCCGTGCGGGACCACCATCGGCTGCGTTTCGACTACCGCAATCACGACGGCGACGAACAGCGCCGCGGCACCGAGCCGCACCGGCTGGTCTATCTGGGCCGCCGCTGGTACCTCGTCGCGTGGGATCTCGACCGGTCCGATTGGCGTACCTTTCGGGTCGACCGGGTCCGGCCGGTGACCCCGACCGGCCCCCGGTTCACGCCCCGCGAACCACCGACCGACGACCTCGTCTCCTTCGTCAGCGCCGGACGCCGCATCGCGCGGCTGCGCTATCGGGCGAGGGTGACCGTGTATCGCCCGGCGAGCGAACTCGTCGACTGGATGCCGGACGGCATCGCGGTCGAACCCGTCGACGAGCACCGCTGCCTGGTGCACGCCGGTGGCGACACCGCGCACAGTCTCGCCGCGCACATCGGTTTCATCGACGCCGACTACGAGGTCGACGGTCCGCCCGAGGTGCTGGCCGCCCTGCGTACGATCGGGCGGCGCTGTGCCGCGGCTGTTGCGAATTCGCCCGAGCCCCACACCCTCTCGAAGGAAGGTTGAACCTGTGCCGAAGACCGGCTCCCCACCACACACCCAGGGCGACAGCGTCTGGGTGACAACCTCCGACGGGCGCAGGCTGCACGCCATGGAACTGCCCGGCCCCGAGGGCGCGCCGACCGTGGTGTTCGAGGCCGGTGCCATGGCCAGCCGGTCCACGTGGGCACTGGTTCAACCGTTGGTGGGGCACTGGGCGCGGGCGATCGTCTACGACCGTTCCGGGCTCGGCCGCAGTGCGCCCGATCCCCGGTCGCGAACGCTGGGCCGCATGGCCGACGATCTCGGCGAGGTGCTCGACCACTTCGGCGCGGGACCGTATGTGCTTGTCGCGCACAGCGCGGGCGGCCCGATCGCACGCACCGCCGCCGCCGCGAATCCGCACCGCATCGCCGGGCTGGTCCTGATCGATCCGACCGACGAAGGTCTGGACCTGTTGTTCGGCAACGCTTTCCGGAAAGCGGAACGACGCAACATCGCACTGTTCCTCATGGCGGCGCGAATGCGGCTGCTGCGCCCCCTCTTTCGATCGATCACCGCACCGCTCCCCCCGGACGCCCGGGCAGATATGCGCCGTGAGGCGTTCACACCGCAGGCCGTCAAAACCTTCGCAGACCAGTCCCGCACCTTCCTCGACGACCTCTCGGCCTACCGCGACAACCCACCGAACCTGGGCGCCCTCCCCCTCACGGTCATCTCCGGCGGACTACCCGGAAACGGCATGAACCCCGACCTCCGCACCGCCTTCAACGAATCCCACGCCCGCCGCGCGGCCAACTCCCCCCGCGGCCGCCACATCATCGCCACCCAGTCCGCCCACTACCCCCCACTCACCGAACCCGACCTGATCGCCACCGAGATCCACCGCCTGATCACCCACACCCGACCATCCATCGACCACCAGGCGCAGCGGTATTCCTCCTCGCCGCCAAGGCAATCGGAATTCCGGAGGTCCGCAACGCCCGAAATCTTCTGACCGCCTGACGTCGGTCACGGTTTGGCAACTGGGCCGTGTCGCGCGGGCCTGTCGTCGACTACCCTTCCGAAAAGCCTTGTGGCAGGGGCATAATCCCGCCATATGAACGCGAGTATCCGATCGGGGCGGTCGCTCGGTATGGTTTCTGAGCGAATTCGGGTGGCCCGGCATGGATGCGCAAGAGAGTGTGGCAACTCCTCCGAAACCGTCCAAGACACGACGCGCAAGTAACTACCTGTCCGTTGTCGGCCTGGTCGGCATTTGGCTCTGGGTGTTCTCGCTGGCATGGCGGATCGACGCGTCCGATCTCTGGGCGAATCTTCGCCACAGCCCGGACACGGTGCGCGCGTGGATCGAGGCGCTGGCGAGCTTTCCCACCGATCATCCGGCGGTCATGCTGCGGCTGGATGTCATCGTGTTGCTGGCGTTCGTGGCGCTGCTATGGCACAACGAGCGGAGCCAGGTTCCGGCAACCAGGGAGATGTACGGCAGCCGGCCGATCGTCTATAAACGCGATCAGATGCAGGTCATTGCGGAGCTCGTCGGGGAAGCGACGGTGACCAGTCAGGAATACAGCCAGACAGTGCTCGCCCTGCTCGCGGACATGATCGTGACACCCGAGACCTATCGACACCGCGTCACGGAGAATGTCGATCTTCAGCGGGAGATTACCCGGCGAGCCGTCACCCTGGACATCGTCATCGATCTACGCCAGTTCCAACCGCCCCCGGGCCCGCGCCTGCGACGCCGGGCGCCGCAGAACGACACCAACATATTGGTGCCACTGGTACAGCCGGACAAAGGACGGCTGTTCGATCGGATGGAACTCCAGTCGCCTGCGGGATCGGATGTGATGTCGCTGGCCTACGGTTCCCGCTCCACCCCAGCGTATGTGGCCGCATTGATGCACCAGTTCCGAATGGCATTCGATTTGAAGCCGGATTTCGACGGATGGGACACCGAGGACAAGACGCTGTTTCTGGACATGGTGGCGATCGTGTCCCAGTCGGCAATCGGGCTGCGGCGAAAGGCCGCCCAGATCGCCGAGAAGGAAGGCCGCGTGATCGACGACGCCAGAGCGGCGGCGAGGTACAACGCCAAGGCGGTCGCGTACTACCGGGAAGGCCTGCACAGTAGGCTCCACGCTCGTGGGCAGATATGCCGCAAGCGAAAGGACGCGGCACTCACCAAACTCGTGCAAATGGCGAAGACCGGCGTCGATCACTACATCGTCATCGTCCGTTGCGGCCTTGCCGGGCATCTTCAGCTCAAATACACCTATGAGCGCGCCACGGCAAGCCTGCAGCAGCATGCCACACCCGCCGAAAGCACCTGGGCGCCCAGGAGTTTGAAGAGGCTTCTCGGAATTCCGAGCAATTACCTGGTGATCGCATTGACCCGGGCCAGCCATGCGCAGTCCTACCATATGCACGTGCGGACTCCCGAGGGATCGTTCATCGGGCCCGCACATATTCACGGAACCGATAAGCGACCCGGCGACGACGAGAGTTCTCCGGACGGCGGCGATTCGGAACGGAACGCCGAGCTCGAAGGCAGGGTTGTCTCGGTCAAACCCGACCCCGATACCTTGTCGACCGGTATGCCGTATCTGCGCCCGGTCGCCAAATCCGCCTCCAATCTTCATGTGTACGGACGGAATCTGAGCAAGCTCTCACTTCGGCTCAGTCTTCGGGCCCGGATATCCGAAAGACCCACCGGGACAGAACTGTTCGCGATGATCGTGTCCTGGTCGCTCCTGCTGGTGACGGTGGTTCTGATGCTGACGGCAGGATCGGGGCCCACACAATCCGACATTACGGCGGCGACGATCGCGCTCCCCGCCAGCCTGGCGGCGCTGGCGATCTTCTTCGTCGGCGCATTCAAACGAGCACTCACACCGTCGACGGCGGGATTCTGGTTGACCATCGGCGCCACCATGCTCGCCGTCTACAACATGGTGTATTACGCGATCGAGGTCAGCCGGATCGGCGGGAGGAAGACCCCGACACACGGGTGGACATATTTCTGGTACTTCTCACTGGCGACCGCCGTCGTACTCGTGATCGCTTCGACGGCAACATTTCTCATTCGTTACAGAAACTTCACAAGATCGGTGACGGGCCAGGATCGAACCTAGTCCGCGCATCGCGATAGACCGGTAAGATGAAAAGTTCGACCGAGGGAGACTTCAGTGCAGGGTGAGTCCTGGAACTATTACGAGGACCCGGCGCGCGGCACCTACGGGAAGACCTTCATACCCGGGGACGAACCGGAGTTGGACCCGCTGCCCGACGATATGGCACGCGGCGACCTCACCGACTACGACTACGCCCCGCTCTATGAATACATCGGCAAGCTCCATCGGACGAACCGACTCGACGATGCGATCACACGGCTGACGAGTGAGTGGGACCCCTCCGGGATCGACCGGCGAATCGAGCAGGCCAAGGCGATCGCCGACCTGCCGAAACCACCTCCGCACCCCTCGACGAAACGCTTGTTCTGGATTCTGTCACTGTTCCGATAGGAGCATCGAGGCTGTCGACGACTGCTCCGCGGTCGGTCCGGCAGGCCTACGGCGATGAGTTTCACCGCCGCTCTCCGTCTGTACCGGCATACGACCGATTACACGAGGAGAGAATCATGAGCGTTAGCTACACCTTCGACGTCTTTTCCAGCCTCGACGGCTTCGGCAGTGTCAGTGGTGGGGACTGGGGTGGGTATTGGGGGAAGCAGGGGCCCGAGTTGCTGGGACATCGGCTCGGGCTGTACGAGGAGGAGCAGCGAATGGTGTTCGGGGCCAAGACGTATCGTGCGTTCGCGCAGATGTTGGCCGAGAGTACCGAGGAATCCGATGTGCGTGATCCGTGGGTCACCCGCATGCGGAATCTGCCCGCGACGGTGGTGTCGTCCACACTGGTGGGCCCCCTCGACTGGCCGGATGCGACCGTCGCCGCCGGTGATGCCGTCGACGTCGTGGCGCGGCTCATGAAGGAGTCCGACGTGCCTCTACGCTCGCACGGCAGCCTGTCCATGAACCGGGCACTGCTGGCCGCGGGCCTCGTCGACCGCGTCCAGGTGACGATCTTCCCCGTCATCACCGGCCAGAACGGTGCCGAACCGATCTTCCAGGGCGCCGCCGACTTCGACCTCGAGCTGATCGAAACCCGAACCCTCGACCGCAACATCCAGGAACTCGTCTACATACCCACCCTGCACGGCTGAGTCGGCGACAACCCCGGTCTAGTCGACGCGGATCGTGACCTTCCAGCCATCGGCGGTCTTCGGGCATTCGGCGGACTTCACGCAAATGCGCTGGGCGGTAACGTCTTCCCGTCCCGACCCGGTCACCTCGAAGACCGCCCGCGCGTTACCGTTCGACTCGGTGGCGCCGCGCAGCCTGTTCAGCACCCCAGCGCCGGAATGTTTCGGTTCATCCCAAACCCAGCGGCGACCTTGGTCCGTGTAGGCAGTCAGGCGCACCTCGACGGTGTCACCGACGTCGGCCTTGATCGTTCTCCCGCCGTCGCTGTTGGTCAGCGGGATCCTGGCGGCCGCGGCAACCGGCGAACCGACCAGGGTGAATCCCATCGCTACCGCAAACGCCAGACCGGGAAGCGCCACGAGCCTCATTGCCTGCAATGGAACCCCTTCGACCAACGGACGAGCCGGACGCGGCACATAGTCTCATGTGTTGCCGCTGGTCGGAGCGCAACGCGCGGAGCGAGTCCCGACGAACGGGATGCGCATGTGGTGGATCCGGCGCGGCGGCAGCGACGGCACGCCCTCGTGGCGTGCTCGTTCGAGGCCGACCCGGGTCACGGTGCCGACGACCGTGCGCCACACGAGCCGACTGGCAGGCACGGTATAGCTCAACCGGGTGTGAGGTGCGTAATGCACCGATGCACCGTCACTTTCGAGCCAGCCTGTCAGCGTGACCTGACGTTGCCCCAGGGTTCCGGCGGTGAACGCATGCCCGGTCAGTCCGGCCCGGCGCCCGCCGCTGGGGACCAGCCCTGCCGGGGTCGTGAGGGTCAGCCCGTCGGCTGCCGACTTCACCGCCTGGACCGGAGTGACCATCGGATAGCCGTCCGCGCCGACCCACCCCAGCAGCCGAGGCGGCAGCGAATCCAGTTCCCGGACAACGCGATCGACGTCGACACGTGGCCCGGCGCCCTTCCTCGGCGGCGCTTGCGGAGCGGGTCGACCAAGCGGCTCGACGGCACCGAGCACCGATGTACGGCGGCTACAGGAACGATCGGCGAAGGCGATGATCCGATGCGCCCGCACTCGCACCACGACTCGGTCCCACCAGAACGGCGCCAGCCACCGATCCCACACCGGGCCGCCGAGGTCGTCGGGGCCGAGCGCAGTGCCGGGACGCTGATAGAAATCGGCCAGTTCGTCGTGGTCGGGATGCCAGGAGAAGCTGGCGTCACCCTGTACAACGATGTAGCCCTCGCCATAGGCCACGCCATGGTCGCGGGTGTGGAATACGATCGCCACCTTCGGATTTCGTTCCATCCGCCGGAGCTTCTTGTACGCCGCCAGGTCACTGGTGAACCGGAACGTGCGGTTTCCGGCATCCCAGCCGAAGCTGTTGACCGGCGCCAGCACGACGCCGCGCAGCGGCGTGACCTGAGCGACTGCAACCGTGAAATCACCGTCGAGTATTGCGTCGATTTCCTCACCCACGCCGACAACGCTACGACCGCGGGCCATGACGCGCGTCGTACCACGGAAGGGTGCTGCACTCCGACCGGGGGATGATGTGATGCGCCACAGGCAACACACCGTTGGCGAACGACAAGGCTCAGTACAGGTCGATTCCGTCCCACAGGCCGCGAACGGGACTGGGGTCGTCGACCACCGTGGGCTGCAGGTCCAGTCGCATGGTGGTTCTGCGGGGCGGTTCGTAGCGCGGCCAATCGACGCGGCCGCCGGTGACGAACTGCACCCACGTGCCGTGGACGAGGTCGGCCAGTTGCTGTGGCGGGTTCGGGCCGGTGATCCAGTGCATGCGCCGATCCCGGAGCTGGTCGAAGACGAACGGGACCTCCAGGAAATGGCAGGAACCCAGTTGGCCGTCGAATTGCGGGGAGCGCCAGGTGAATTCGTACATGTAGGTGGCGGCCCGGGCGGTGGCGCGGGCGTCTGCCAGGCGGAGGCCGGGGATGGTGTAGAACCAGTCGGCCTGCAGGATCGCCAGCAGCGCACCGGGATTCGCGCCCGGGTAGGCCGCGCGGTAGACGGGCAGGGCCCGGTCGACGGGCAGCCGGTACAGCCGCATCGCGGTGATCAGTTCGGATTCGCTCACCGAGTCGAGACTGCGGAAGGGCACCAGTGACAGCCGTCCCTCCTCGCCGTTGTGGCCGATCAGCACATCCACGTCGGGGCCGACGGCATCGATGGTCCTCTCCGGCAGGGTGCTGCCGTCCAGCGTGGAGCGCCACATATTGACACGGCACCCCGGTTCGCCACCCCACCGCTGCGGATCCGGTTGTCGCGCAAGATCACTCATGACCGCGGCGGTCGCCGAGAGCACCCGTTCCGTACCGGCCGACGCGACGGCCTCCCGCGTCGGCGCCACGCCCAGCTTCGTGACGAGACGCTGCCCGATCTCGCGGGCGGTATCGGCGGAGTAGCAGATATTGCCCGCACCGCTCTGCATGATCGCGCGACGGAACAGGCCCCGGGCCCGAGGCATCGCCAGCAGGCTGCCGACGGCCATCGCGCCCGAGGACTGGCCGGAGATGGTCACATTGCCGGGATCACCGCCGAAGGCCGCGATATTGTCGCGCACCCACTCCAGGGCCGAAATCTGGTCGAGCAGACCGACATTGGCCACACCGTCGTCGAGGAACAGAAACCCTTCCGCACCCAGCCGGTAGTTGATCGCGACGAGAACCACGCCGTCGCGGGCGAATGCGCTGCCGTCGTAGAGGCCGTTGCTGCCCGTGTCGAAGCCGCCGCCGTGGATCCACACCATGACCGGCAGTCCCGCCGAACCCGGCTCGGGGGTCCAGATATTCAGGTTCAGGTAGTCCGCGCCCGGGATCGGCGGCGCGAAGAAGTCCATCGGCGGCGCGGCCACGGGCTGGGGCGCGGTGGGACCGAGAACGAGCGCGTCGCGCACCCCGCTCCACGGCTCGACCGGGCGCGACGGGAGGTAGCGGTCCACACCGTGCAGCGGTGCGGCGTAGGGCACTCCCTTGAACGCGTGGACGCCTGCGGTCACACTCCCCCGCACCCGCCCGGCCCGCGTCGTGACGATCGATGCGGGCGAGTCACCGCAGCCGGTAGCCGCCAGACCGGCCAGCGCGGACGTTGCGGCGACACTGCGAAGAAATGTTCTGCGGGTCAACACCTTTCGGACTCCTCCATCGAACGACGGCTTTCAGCGCTGACTTCGGACGGCCCATGACCGAAGACTTCCACACCAAACCTACGCCGTAGGTTTCACAGCCGAAGGTATATCCTACGGTGTAGGTTTGACAAGGAAAGGGAGCGATAGTGGCCAGGCGCACACAGGGCACCTCCGCGGGCCTGACCCGCGAGCGAATCGCGGCCGCGGCCGTGGCACTCGTCGACCGCGACGGCCTCGAACGGTTCGGAATGCGCCGCCTGGCAGACGAACTCGGCATCGACCCGATGTCGATCTACAACCACGTCAAGGGCAAGACGGCACTGCTGGACGCGGTTACGGAGGCGGTACTCACCGAGATGGCGGCCGATCTGGAGGACACCCCCGGCGACTGGGAGGAGATCGCCCGCTCGACCGCGCACAGCTATCGCGCGATGGCCTACCGGCACCCCGAGGCATTCCCCTTGCTGGCCACACGCCCGCAGAACTCCCCCGTGGCCCTCACCGCGCTGGAACACCTGGTCACCGCGATGCGCGCGGCCAACCTGCCCGACCGCGTGGTCGCGGACGCGCCGCTGACACTGTTCGGCTTCCTCAACGGCTACCTACTGGCGGTCCTCAACGGCAATCCGGCCACCGCACACACAATCGACCCCACCGAACACCCGACCATGGCCACCCTCGCACCCCTGATGGCCGACTTCGGCTCCCAGACCGAATTCGATCGCATGCTGGACGCGGTACTCAGCGGAATCCGGGAGCGAACCGCCCGCTGAACTGCGGGGACCTCATACTTCGTCGTCATTGGCACGCGTCGTGCCGCCGGCGAGCAGGCCGTCGATGACGACGTCGACGGCGACACGGAAGCGCTGGTCGACATCGCCGGTGACGAGTTCGGTGGCGTATGTGGTGAGGAGCGGGAACCGGTCACTCGGGAGGCCGGTGAAAGTTTCGTAGCTCCCGTCGCCTTGTTCGCGGCTGTCGGTGCGCCGCATATCGGCCTCGACGGCGGCGTGGGTCACCAGGGTCGCGAAAATGTCGGTGGCCCAGGCGGATTCCTGGGGTGCGAGCCCGCCGGCGAGCAGGATTCCCAGCTGATTCTCGACCAACTGCAGGCTCGCGTCGGTGGCCGGCGCCTCGGCCAGGAGCGTCGTGGCGATTCCGGGATGCGCGACCAGCGCTCGCCGGACGCGTTCGAGCAGGGCGTGCAATTGCTCGCGCCACCGCGCGGGGTCCGGCGGCTCGAGGTCGACGGTGGCGAAGACGCGCTGTTGCATTGCCTGAATCAGCCCCTCGCGCCCGGAGACATAGACGTAGAGCGAGGAAGGTCCTGTATCCAGGGTGGCCGCGACCTTCCGCATCGTGACCGCCCGCAGGCCCTCGGACTGCAGCAGTGCCAGGGCTGCGTCGACGACTACCTCCTCGCTCAGCGGCGCCTTGGCAGGACGGTCACGGGTCGAGCGCCGGCGGCTTGTGGGGTTCATCGGTGGTGGAGCTCCTGTGCGTGACGTGGCGAACAGCGGCCGGTCTGGTGATCGACTCTGCCCAAGCGTACTCTGTTCGTCACGAACAATGTTCGTTACGAACGCTGTTCTATGGTCGGACGTGTGAGCACCCGGCACCGATTCGACCTCTATTCCGGAGGAGAACCAATGTCCACCAGTCACCACCGCGAAGTCCTGTTCGGCCTCGGGCTGGAGAACGGATATCACCAGGTGCAGGACATGCACCGGCACGCCCGCAACGCCGACCAGGCCGGTCTCGACTTCTTCAGCCTCAGCGACCACCCCACTGCCGCCGATCGTGTCGACGCGTACGCCACGCTGGGGTTCGTGCTGGGCGCAACCCGCACGATCAGCGGCGGGGTGATCTGCACGAACCTGTTCAGCCGCCCCGCGCCCATGCTCGCCCGGACCATCGCCGGACTGTCCGCGCACTCCGGCGACCGGACCATCCTCGTACTCGGAGCGAACGGGGCACCGGCGGAAGTCGACCCGCTCGGTATCCCCCGCCTCTCGCCCGGTGCGCGCATTCGCGCCCTGGAGGAGGCGATCATCGTCGTGCGAGCGCTCACCGACGGCGGCGAGCCGGTCACCTTCGACGGCGAGTTCTACCAGGTCACCGACCTGATGCCGACCCCGTCACCCACGCCGCCGATCTGGGTCGGCGTGGGCGGCCCGAAGGGTCTCGCCGTCACCGGACGCCACGCGGACGGCTGGATCCCGCCCCACGCCGCCGACTGGCGAAGCACACTGGTGGCCTCGGCACGACCTGTCATCGAGGAAGCGGCGGTTTCGGCGGGGCGAAAGCCGACCGACATCGGCACCGTCTACCTGGTGGCGGGGTCCATCACCCGGGATCCGAGGCCGTCGGCGCAGACCCGCGACGCCGAGGGCCGCTGGGTCGGCGGCGGCGTGGACCAGTGGGTGGACGAGCTCACCTTCGCCGTACTCGAAGGCGGCGCTACCGGGTTCAACTACCTGATCCGCCCCGGCGCCAGCCACGACGAGACATCCCTGCGCCTCTGGACGGACGAAGTCGTGCCCGCGGTCCGCGCGGCAATCACCGAACACTGACCCGAGGCAACCCCAAAACACTTCAGCGAAGGTCGAATTGACCGTTCGCAAGCCCTCGAGTGAACGCATCCCACTCGGCGGCGTCATAGACGAGCGCCGGTCCGGTCGGGTTCTTGGAGTCCCGAACGCCAACCATGCCGCCGTCCAAATGCGCAACCTCGACACAGTCCTTGCCGCTGGCGCTACGGGTGCTCTTGAACCATTGAGCACCGGACAGGTCAACGTTCACGCCTCGTACTCCTCCACAATCGCCCGAACAAGACTCAAACTGTCCTGTTCGCTCAACGCTACCCTCTGGATGTCGGCACAGCCCGCTCGATACTGGTCAACCTCTTCCACCTTGTCCAGGTACAGCGCGCCGGTGAAGCCCTCCACGTAGACCACCGGCGACTCATTGAGCGCCGGGTTCAACTGACCCGGAAACTCCATGTACACAAAGTCTTTCGTTATCAATCCGAGGTGGTTCGGCGCGCTGAAAGGTACTATCCGAATCGATATGTTCGGCAAAGATCCGACCTCGATCAGCCTCTCCAGCTGGCGCACCATGACTTCATCACTGCCAATGCGTTGCCGCACCACACATTCACTCAGCAGTACATCGAATGTGAAGTGACCGGTATCCTGAAGGCGGGTTTGACGCTTCGCGATGAGGTCGATTTCGCGGTCGATATCAACGGACCCACCCAGTACGGCGGACACCCTCCACATAGCGCGACGATAGTCAGGTGTCTGCAGGAGACCCGGCAACGTTGTCGACTGCCAGGAGACTATGTGGCAGGCAGCTTGTTCGAGCCCGACGTACATTTCGAATTCAGGGATGATCGCATCGGTATAAGACTGCCACCACCCTTCTTTCCGCGACTCCTGCGCCAACCACAACAGCACGCGACGCTCCTCATCATCAGCCCCGTACAGATCGCACAGGGCATTGACGACCATCTTCTTGACCTCACTGCTGCGTCCGGACTCCAAGCGCCACAACGTTTGCGAGCCCATCTCGCACTGCTGGGCGGCGCGGGCGCGGCTCAGCTGCCGCGCCTCTCGCATCTCGCGCAGGCGTCGACCGAGCACGCGGCGCGGCAATGTCGTGTTGTTCGATTCGGTCGGCACGAGACGGCCACCCGCCTTTCGTTAGCTTGGCTCAGCGCCATGTCAGACTGGATGGAACAGGTCAGACTATTCGGAGTGATTTTTCTTCCCTGGAAACTCCCCGGAGCACTTCGATCATAACGCAATTCGGTGTTTACTGGCCATGTGCCCGGCGATCGGGTCGACCAAACTTCCTGGCTCCGTTGCCATCCCACAGGGGTGGCATGGATTCATGAAACACGTCCTCGATCGCCGGGTAAACCAAAATAGCGCAGCCGTACAGTTTTCGGAGGTTCTCGTGGTTGACCCCGCAATAGCTATGCCCCGCACCGAATATTCCACAACTGCCCATGGATTCGATCCGAGGCGGTTTCGAAAGATGTTGGGGCAGAAGGACTGACCATGCCTATGCCGCCCGCGAGACTCGCGCGACGTTCGGATACCCGTATTCACAACAAGACTCGATCGAGCAGGAGCAGGATATGAGCGACCCGGCCCGCGACACCGACCTGCTCGATGAGATCCGCAGGGTCGGAGCCTGTGCGGGCACCGATCTCGACGCGGTGACCCTGGCGCTCAGCGATGGCGAAATGACGTTCCTGGCAAGACAACTCACGAAAGTCGCCACACACATAGCCACTCGGGCCGGAAGCAGCCGGGGCCTCCCGCCGCCGGGCACCCTGCCGGGCGCCGGGACGGATCGCATCGACCTGTCGGCGCAGTGGACTGCCATCCCCATCGCGGGAATGTTCCTCCGCAACACCCTCACCCGCTGGCTCTGGGCCGACGTCATGGTCGACGCCGACCGCGCGGTGCACGACCTCACCAAGGCCTTCGTCGCCGTCATCGAGACCCGGCAGCTCCCCTACCCCACCCGCATGACCCTCCGCCTCCGCGCGGCCTCCGCCACCCGCCTCATCGTCGAACTCCACGACTCCCCCGAAAACGCCCACATCACAACCGAATCCGGCAACCTCATCAGCCCACGCATCGAGAACATCAGCGTCCGCTGCGGCCAACACACCAACCGCGGCCGCACCATCCTCTGGTGCGAACTGGCCCGCCCCGAATACAACCGCTGGATCTGAGCGCCCCCACTCGGCCTCGAAACTATTACCCGGCCGCCGATATCAGTCCATACCCGCGCATGCCGCGGCGAGCCGCTCACCCAGAGACGCGATCGTGTTCATCTCGCCTCGAATGCCCGGCTGCCAAGGCAGTACCAGCCGATCCTTGGATGTATCGATGTACCGCGGAATCACGTGCAGGTGGAAGTGAAAAACCGTCTGCCACGCGTCGGCGCCACAGCAGTTGAGCAGGTTCACCCCATCGGCCCCGAGCTCGCTGACCACGAATCCGGCAATCCGTTGCGCCGCAAGGGTTACCGCTGTCAGATCGTCGGCCGGGATGTCCAGCAGGTCTCGACTGTGCCGTTTGGGAATGACGAGCAGGTGACCGTCCGTAGCGGGGTTGATATCCATGAACGCGTACGTCTGGTCGTCTTCCGCGATCCTCACGCTGGGAAGACTGCCGGACAGGATGCCGCAGAACACGCACTCGTCGCTCATGGGCGCCATGCTAATTGGCTTCCGCTGCTCACCCGGCGACAAGGACGACCCGTTCCGAACCTACAGCCACCGGACCGCCGTCACCGTTCCGGGCCCAGCCACGGCTCCAGCAACCGGTCGAACTCGTCGTCCGACAACGCGGTGTCGTCGGGCGCCAATGCGAATCCTTGCCAGCAGGTTGCGGATTTCAGGACAGGCAGCGGGATCTCGAAGGCATCCCGGAACACCTTGACGACGTTGATGGCCCGAAAGTCTTCCCCGAGTTCGTCTTTGGCCATCCGGGCCAGCTCCACGGGCCGCGTGCCGCCCGCCTGCGACGCCCGAAGCGTCCGGGCGACGGCCTCGAACCTGTCCTCGTCCATTCCGCCCCTCACCGACTTTCGAACGGCCCAGCGTAACTACCTCGATTGCCGATCATCAACGGATTTCGCTCGATGCGCAGCGGTCACGTCATTCGGGGCGGTAACGGGCTCGGATGTGGAAGCGCTCGCCCTGGGGGCCGAGGATGCTCAGGAACTCGACGGGGCGGGTGTCGGCGTTGCCGAACCAGTGTGGGAGGTGCGTGTCGAATTCGGCGACCTCACCCGCCGCCAGCACGAGATCCTGGTCGCCGAGGACGACGCGGAGGCGGCCGTTGAGGACGTAGAGCCAGTGGTAGCCCTCGTGCGAACGGGGATCGGGAACGAGATCGGCCGGGCCCGCGGGCACGATCTGCTTGAACACCTGCAGCCCGCCGGGATTGCGGGTCAGCGGGACGACGGTCATGCCGTTGCGGGTGAACGGCTGCGGATACACCCGGGGATCGCCGGTAGCCGGGGCGCCGACGAGTTCGTCGATCGGCACCCGATGGGCCTTGGCCAGCTGCAGCAGCATGTCCAGGCTGGGCTTGCGCTGTCCGGACTCGAGCCGCGACAGCGTGCTGACCGGAATCCCGGTCCGCTCCGACAGCGCGGTCAGCGTGATCGCGCCGCGGCGGCGAAAGTCGCGCAGACGAGGCCCGACCGCGGCCAGCACTGCATCGAACTCATCGCTCATGCCTCCGCCTCGCTGACGCTCGGCTCCACCACGAGCGATAACTCGGCTGCATCCACCGTCCGCTCGCTGCGCTTGCTCATGCCTCCGCCTCGCCGACGCTCGGCTCCACCACGAGCGATAACTCGGCTGCATCCACCCTGCGCTCGCTCATGCCCTCACTATGCCGACGAGTTTGCTCATTCGGCAAAGTTCTTTGTCGCTTTGTCATGGATGCGGCCACAGTGGTGGCTCGACCCCACGACGAGGAGATGCCCATGGACGCCGACTTCTGGGACACCCGGTACCGCAGCCGTGGCCGGCTTTTCAGCGGCAACCCGAACGGAGTGCTCGTCACCGAGATCGCCGGAGTGCCGCCGGGTCAGGCGCTCGACGTGGGATGCGGCGAAGGCGCGGACGCGGTGTGGCTCGCCGAGTGCGGCTGGCAGGTCACCGCCGTCGACATCGCATCCACCGCACTACAGCGCGCCGCGGCGGCGGACCGCTCCGGCCGCATCGCATGGGCACGGGCAGACCTGAACGTCACGCCGCCCCCGGCCGACGCGTTCGATCTCGTGTCCGCCCACTACTTCCCGCTGCGCCGCCTACCCGACCACGCCGCCCTGCGCGGCCTGCTCGACGCCGTCACCCCGGCGGGCACCTTCCTGTTCGTCGGCCACGACCTCGCCGGACTGACTCCCGAGGACACCCACGGCATCGATCTCGCCGACTACTACCAGCCCTCGGACATCGCCGACCTCCTCGACAACAACTGGTCGATCCAAATCAACGAAACCCGCAAACGAACTACCTCCGCCTCACATCACACCCACGACACCGTTCTGCGAGCCAAACGCTTGCACTGAGAACACAACGGCAGTCCCAGCATTCGGCCGAGAGCTATGGCTGACCCGGCCCGTCCGGTGCGGATCCCGGCCAAAAGCATGCCGGGAAACAAGCGGCACAGCACGCCGGGAGGCACAGCACACCCGGACGACGAAGAGCCCAGCACGCCGGGATGACGGGAGCACTGTCAACTCCGGGCCGATCTTGGATCAGGCACACTTTCGTGACGCGCTCGCGCTGAGATGCTCCGCGGTAGGCGGTTGAGGCGCTGACGGTAGCGGTGAGGCTTGGAAGGATCGGATCATGAGTGCGGCGAACCGCCGGGAGCCCGCGAGTCGTGCGGTTGATGTACGCGCGTGGATGCCGTTGTTGGCCATGATCATGAGGGTGAGGTCGTCCAGGACGATGTCGGGGCGCAGGCGGCCGGCTTCCTTGGCGCGGTGGATCAGTTCGGCCGCGGCGGTCGGCGAGGAAGTGCGAAGTGCAGCGAAGTCCATCGCGTGCGGGAAGGTGGACTTGACGGCCGCGGTGAAGCCACGGTCGCGTGCTTGCAGCTGACAGAGCTTTTCGACCGCGACGCAGAAGCCGTTCCAGGGATCAGGGTTGGCGAGCCCTTCATCGATGCTGGATCGCCATGCACGCAGCTGTTCGGTGAACACGCCGGCGACCAACCGCTCCTTGGTCGGGAAATGGCGGTAGACGGTCGCGGGTCCGACCTCGGCACGTCGAGCGATCTCCCGGATCGGCACGTCAAGGCCATCGGCGACGAACACCGCGTGGGCCGCGTCGAGGATGCGGTCGTGGTTGTCCTGGGCGTCGGAACGCGGGTTGCGAGGCAAACGAGCGGTCACCGCTCTCACTTTAGTTAAACGGACAAGGGTGCCCGGTAGGGTCCGCTGATCAACCGGACACGATCCAAATCGACTGAAAGGCGGGACGGCGCATGACTTCTACCAGGCAGGACGGAGACACCTGGGACCTGGCGTCCAGTGTCGGCGCGACCGCCACCCTGGCCGCGGTGGCGCGGGCGATAGCGGCACGCACGGAGCGCCCGCTCATCGACGACCCGTTCGCCGAACCACTTGTCCGTGCGGTCGGCACAGACATCCTCACCCGGCTCGCGGCCGGTGAAGCCGACCCCGGCGACCTGGTCGGGCAGGTGGTGATCGACGGAGCCAAGGTACGTACAAAGTTCTACGACGAGTTCTTCCTCGATGCGACGAACGGGGGCATCACGCAGGTGGTGATTCTGGCCTCGGGGCTGGATTCCCGCGCCTACCGGCTGCACTGGCCGACCGGGACCGTGGTGTACGAGGTCGATCGGCCGCAGGTGATCGAATTCAAGACCCGCACACTGGCCGAGCTGGGCGCCGTGCCCACCGCCGACCGGCGAGTGGTCGCGATCGACCTGCGCGACGAGTGGTACACCGCACTGCACGCGGCCGGGTTCGACCCGGCCCAGCCGACCGCGTGGAGCGCCGAAGGACTGCTGGGCTACCTGCCGCCCGAGGCGCAGGACCGATTGCTGGACACCATCACCGAACTCAGCGCACCAGGAAGCCGGGTGGCCACCGAGAGCAGGCCCAACCCTCGACCTGGCGACGAAGACAAGACGAAGGAAGGCCTGCACCGCATCTCCGAACGCTGGCGTGCGCACGGTTTTGATCTCGACCACGCGAGCCTGCGGTATTTCGGTGAGCGCAACGAAGCGGCTCCCTACCTGACCGGCCACGGCTGGACGCTGAACGGAACCAGCAACCGAGACCTGTTCGCCGCCAACGACCTCCCGGCCATCACGGATGACGACCTGCGCATGGGCGGCGTGCTCTACGTCAGTGGCGTTCTCAACAAGGCCACGAAGTAGGTCGTGGGCGGCCTCGCGATGAGAGTTCGCCGGGCTGGTCATTGTCAGCGCTGGTCCCGTGGCAGCCGAACGTCCTCTTCTGCCGCGAGGCGCGCGTTGGTCGGCCGTCCAAACCGGTGTCGATTTGCGTGATGTTCAGATCGCCGCCCGGCATGCTGACCCGCGGACCACGATGCGCTGCGACCGTGCTCGCACCAACCTCGACCGCCACCCGAACTACGTCCTTGCTGCTTACATGGCCTCGGGCACATGAGGACTCAACACTCGCACATGCCGATGATCGTGTGACGGCTCGCAGGTACGGTCTGTCATGGGGTGCAGCTAGGGTTTGCCGCGTGTCGGAAAATATCGAGCTCGCTTTCCTGGTAAGACGGTTGGTCGATGAGGATCAGGCGAAGTCCGTCATGGCATCAATTGATGAACTGCTTCGCGAGTAGGGGCTCCGTGATGACGTGGCCATGGGTTGGAGCGTTCTCAACGACTGGGGTTGGATGGTGGGTGGTGAATCGCAACATCCCTTTACGGTCAGTCAGATAGACCTCTGGTGTTCGGAGTTCGAACGAACTTTTCAGAAGTGCGTCTCGGCTGTAGCGCCCGATGCTGACATCAGGGTGAAATGGGGCGATCCCTACGAGGGGTGGTGACTCCGACGCCCTGTCATGGCCGGGACCCGGTCCTGACACCACTCTTAAGTAGCCGCAAGGCGCGCGTTGATTGGGGCTGAGTATGGATGTCTCCTTGCGGTTGCAGATCCCGAAGACGTTGGCGGCCTGGGTGGGCAGGAGTCGTGGCCCGGGCTTCGCGCGGATGGGTGATCAGCTGACTGTGTCGAGAGTTTCGTGCAGGACATGGGCGAAAGCCTCAGGTTGGCCTGGGTAGCCGGATTCGGGGCCGGTGAAGCCGCCGTGATGGCTGGGGAACAGGACCGGTTTGTGGCCGAGCCGGGCGGCGATCGCCATAGTGGTGCGGGCGGTGACGGTGCCTGTCGACTCCTCGCCGTAGCCAAGAACGATGCGGGTCGGTGCCGCGGTGAGAGCTTCGATGTCGGGGCGGTAGTTGACAACGGGCCGGGAACGCTTCGACAGGAGTGGGTCGTCGGGGGAACCGTCGTCCTCGGTCGGCAACCCGAACGCCGCGGGATCGGCAGCGGGCGCGGCGAAATAGTCGTCGGTGAACTCGCCCTCCCAGGATGTCATCGCGATGAAGGCCATCCCCGCGCCGAAGCCCTTCGACGCATAGGCGTCTCGGTACCCGTCCGCTGCGCGTTGGGCCGCCGCGGCATCAGGAAGGGCGGACAGCAGCGGCGGTTCATGTGCCACCAATACGGTTACGTCATCAGGGTGCGCGGTCACGAGTGTGAGCGCGACGATGGCCCCCCGCTGCTAGCGAAGATTTCAACCGGGCCGGCGTCGAGGGCCTCGATGAGGGCGTGCACGTCCTCGGCGTGGACGGCGGGGACGTTGTCGACCTCGCCGTCGGTGCGGGGGCTGCGTCCGAGTCCGCGCGGGTCGTATGTGATGACCGTGCGGTCGGGGAAATGCGAAGCGAGCGCGGTGAAACCGCTGGCATCCATCGGCAGGCCGATCATCATCAGCGGCGGTCGGCCGTCGGCGGTCGGCAGTGGCCCATGGAGGTCGTAGTTGAGCGTCGCGCCGGCGTTTTCGAGCGTGTGTGTCGTCATGCCGGTACTGACGTCTCCGCAGACGAAACCTCATCGGCGGGCCGGTGTGGTAGTCGTGGAAACGACCGTTTGTATCAGTCCGTGACGCCGAGAGTGCCGGTCCATGACGGAGTGTCGAGTCCGGCGCGGCGCGCCAGTACGAACATCGTGGCGATGTCGGCACTTGTCTTCGGTTGAAAGCCTTCGTCGTCTTCGTACTCGTCGGCAGGGTAGTACTGCTCCTGCAACCTCGTCATTTCCGTGGCGAAATTTCGCAGCACGCTCTCGGTCACCGTGCCCCGCTCGCCGGCGTCGACCAGTTGGTCACACAGGTCCGCTACGCCCGCGTCCTCTGCGCCGAACATCAGCCAATCGGTAATCTTCTCTACCGCGTCGGCGCGCGTGGTCAACGCCGAGATACCGGAGTCGAGTCCGTCGTCGGTGAGATCGTCCGGATAGGGCGCGCGATGCCAGGCACCCTCGTCGAACCAGTAGACGCAGCCGACCATGGCCGTGTCGATCAAATTACGTAGGTAGTTGCCAGGTACCCACTCCGGCGCACCGGCCAGCAGATCGATGGGGTTCTCGTGAAACTTGACCTTGCTCGACTCGTCCTCGCCGACGAGCAGGGCGCGACCGCCACCGAACCACTTCATCACCCACCAGGTGCCCCCGCGATCGTCCCAATGCAGGCCCTCATCATCGATCCAATGACCCGCACGATGCTGGGACGGCACGTCCTGCTCCTCCCGATCGAAGGTCGCGATCGCGACCCCTGCCCACCGCTTCCACAGCAGCTCCGCGTCCGGCAGATCCTCCGGACGGCCCGGCTCGTGCAAGTTCCCCACAGTTGTTCTCCTGACTCACCTTTGGTGCCAGCGTAACCGGAATCACCGACATCGAGCGCAGGCCCCGACAGGCCCGGATGCCGTTCGGCGTTGACCCGCTGGTTCCCTCGCGCCTGCGCAGTAGCGGTCGTCCATGCGGGATACGGTCGCCGTCGGCGGGGGGATTGGGTTCGCCGTCAACCGATTTCGTTGCCGCCACGCTTGTACTCGGGGAAGCGAACGCTGATGGCTGCGGCAGTGCCCCTTCAGGCCCGACGTCGCGCGGGCCATCTGGGAACGCCGACGCCGACAAAGGCCCAATGACAGCAAGCGGACGCGTTGCAACTTACAACATCCGCTATTGCCGCGACCGCGCGTTCCGGCGCGGCCTGGAGTCCTCACGGAAGACCAACGGCCTGAGGTGAACTCGGGCCGTTTCAGTGTGCGCTCATGCCGATTATGGCCTCGATCGACGCGCCGGCCCGAAAGAGATCGTCGGTCTTCCCAGTCACGCCTCGCCCTGGATTGTGCCTCGACAAGCGCCTGAAGTTCGGCATGTGGGAAGGGCCTACACCATTTCTTCGAATAGCCGTCGTCGCCGTGGTGCCGTGCTACTTCCTCGAACGCTCCGATCACCGTGTACGTGAGATGGTCCAGCGTCTGGGTGGTGGACCACAACTGTGTCTCGGCGGAGTTCGGGTCATCGCTGTAGGCCCGTCCCACCAAACGGATACCTACGTTTGAGTCCGTGCGGTCGAACAGCCAGATCTAGGCGTTGGGCTCGGCTTCGAAAAACACTTGGGCAGTGGCGTCCCCGCTCCGGAGACTGGCCACAGCGTTGAGCATGTCTTCCGGCGCTTCGGTGAGGTACGAAGCGATAGCTTTAGCCTCGTTGCCCTCGTCGGAGACGTGAACACGAACCCAGCCTGTACCAGCGAGCTCCCAGGTCATGGTCATGTCTGCCATCTGCACTCCTTAACGCCATCTCCGTCCCGGCTATTCACGGTCGAAGAGGTGATTCTCGCAGAATGTCCGGAAATGCCGCGACCCGCGCGGTCCGGCGTGGGTCGGCAGCACCGTGCAGAAGATCAACGGCCCGAGGTGAACTCGGGCAGTTTCAGTGCACGCACATGCCGATTTTCACGTGATGTACTCAGAGGGCTGGCTATCCCTTCACCTCGACATCCTCAAGGAAGGACTTCTCGCAGTTGGTGACCGTGAAGTGAATCGCGGGCCAGGCGATCCTGGCAAGGTAGTCCTGGCACGAGGGCCAGCGCGCTGTCAGTCGCTCACGGAAGCGGGACACATCCGCCGCGATCTCCTCGGCGCTAAGGACTGCACGGTCGGGCTCGGAGGCTCCGGCGGAGATTGGCCCGGTCGAGTCCGGCTGTTGGGTTGGAGATCAGCTGTTTCGGTCTTTGTTCAGCCCGGTGAGGCGGGTGAGTGCGGTGAAGCCGTCGTCGGTGCCGGGCCAGTGGTGACGGACAGGTTCGATTCCGGCGTGGTGGACGACGCTTCGGAGTGCAGCGGTGACGATGATGGCGTCGTCGGCGTAGCCGAGGACGGGGATGAAGTCGGGGATGAGGTCCAAGGGGACGGCCAGGTAGGCCAGCAGGAGCCAGAGCCGGATCCGGACCGCGCGTGGCAGGTTGGGGTCGGCGGCGAGGCGGCGGATCAGCCGGAGTGTGTCGGGCAGGATGCGCAGCGCTTCCTGCAGCAATCCGCCGCGCGGGCGGAGGATCAGTAGCATCGCCACGAGAGCCAGCCAGGCCAGCAGGAGGGCTGCGGCCAGCCCGAGTGCGAGATCGATCAACCATCCGGTCATTGTTCTTCTGCTACTCGACGTCGAATTCGTTGTGAGGCGACGATATTCGAGGCAGCATCGGCGGCCGGAGCCACTTCCTCGAAGGCAATGAATGCGGCGGCCGCCTCGTCGACGCCGGTTCGGGCGGGCCCGCGGGAGCAGCGAAGAGGGGGCTGTGACCAGGCCTTACGTTGTGTCAGCGGGGATGTCAGATCGGCGTCAGGGCGGTATCAGGTGGGCTCGCGACAGTAGGCGGTGTGAACAGCACTGCGCTTGCCGCTTCGGGACTGCGGAACGGGTTCGGGGACAGCATGGTCCTCGAAGGCTTCGATCGGGCCGTCAAAGCCAGCGCCTACCCTGTGGTCCGCGCGGAATGGTTGGGTCGCGCAGAATGGTTGCGGCGCACGGGGTTGCTCAGCCGCGTGGGGCGGTTTCTGCGGGGCGATCATGCTCTCGCCCAGCTGATTCGCTTCGCGCTGGTGGGCGGGGCCAGCAATATCGCCTATGTCCTGCTGTTCACGGCGATGAGTGAGACCGGTCCGCTGGTCGCCAACGTCGCCGGGTCGATCGTCAGCACGGTGATCGCGAACGAGCTGCACCGGCGGCTCACCTTCCGGGCGGCCGGGCGGGTCGGCTGGTTCACCGCGCAGTGGGAAGGCGGCGGACTGGCGCTGATCGGCCTCCTGGTCAGCACGGCCGCGCTGGCCGGTCTCGACTTCTGGGCACCCGGGCTCGGCGAGTTCGCGCAGGCGGGCGCCGCACTGGCCGTCATGGCATCGATCGGCGGCATGCGCTTCCTCGCACTGCGCGGCTTCGTCTTCGGCACGAGCCCGGCCCCTACCCCGACCTCGTAGCCCCCGTGGCCTTGCTCCCGGCGCAACCGTGCAGGGCTCGCAACCGCGAGCTGTCGTTTGCCAACAGATCGACACCACCACGTTGCCAGTCGCAGGACCACCGACGGTAGCCGAAGTGAACAGGCTGTCGCCCGCAGCTCCCTCGCCCGAGTTCCGCCTCGCCTACCCCAAGCTGGCGGGGCGTCTATGCCTCACAGAACGAGTACGAGCTTGCCGCCGGGGTGGCGGGATCGGCTCAGTTCGGCCGCTTTCTGGACTTGCTCGAGCGTGTAGGTCCCGGCGACCGGTACGACCAGAATGCCTTCGCCGGCGAGCCGGGCGAACTCGTCCATCCGGTCGTAGCGGATCTCGGTGGTGATCCGGACGCCCAGGTCGGCCGCGGCGGCGAAGTCCGAGACGGTGAGGACACGGTCGGGGTCACCGGTCAGTTCGACCAAGGTCGGTAGTGCGCCCCCGGCCGGGCTGGGCTGATCGGCGCGGTCGATCCGGCCGCCGGTCGGCGCGGTGTCCAGGGCGCGGTCGACGGCGCCCCCGGACAGCGCCCCGATGCGTTCGGTCATGCCGTCGCCGTAAGCGGTCACCTGGGCACCGATCTCTTCCAGCGCTGCCGCCCTGGTCGGCCCGGCGGTGGCTATCACCCGGATACCCCGGTGCAGCGCGAAACGCACCGCCGCTTCGCCCACTGTGCTGCCCGCGCCGTGGACGAGCAGCAGCTCACCCGGCCGGACGCCGAGGTCGTCGAGTGCGCGCCACGCCGTCTCGGCCGCCATCGGCAGCGCGGCGGCCTGCTCGTCGGTGACGCCGTCGGGGATACGCGCCCAGGCGGGCATCAATGCGTACTCGGCAGCACCGGCCGTCGGACCGTCGAAGGTGGCCGGGCCGAATACGCGGTCGCCGAGCTGGACACCGTCGACACCCTCACCGAGTGCGTCGACGGTGCCCGCGACCTCGAGTCCGAGCCCGCGCGGCAGCGGCGGCAGATGGTCGGCGAGGAGACCGTCGACGAGGTGCCAGTCGGCCGGCGTCAGGCCGCATGCCCGCACGGCGATCCGGAGCTGGCCGGGTCCCGGCTCCGGCTGCGGGACGTCGCGGAGCACGATCGCGTCCGGGGAATCGAACCGGTCGAATTGCAGTGCCCTCATGGCGCCCTCTCATGTGATGACAGCATCTGTTGTCATTAACCTTAGCATCGTGACAACAGATGCTGTTGTCGTAAGGTGATGCGTATGCCGAGATGGGAATCCGACGCACAGGGCCGGCTCGAGCGCGCGGCGCTCGAGCTGTTCGAGTCGCAGGGATTCGAGCGCACCTCGGTCGCGCAGATCGCGGGCGCCGCCGGTCTGAAGGAGCGCTCGTTCTACCGCTACTTCCCCGACAAGCGGGAAGTCCTCTTCGCGGGCGACGAGCTCGAGGCCCACCTCGTCGCACAGGTCGAGGCGGCCGACCCGGGCCTCACGCCGATCGAGGCGCTGCTGACCGCGCTGGGAAGCGCCGAGGAGACCTTCCGCCCGCGCGAGTTCCTGCTGCGTCGGGGCAGAGTGATCGCCGCCAACCCGGCACTGGCCGAACGCGACCTGATCAAGCTCGCCGACATAGCCGACGCACTGGTGCCGGCGATCGAGCGCCGCGGCGTCGAGCCCGGCAAGGCACGCTTCCTCATCGACGTGGTGCTGGCGATCCACCGGCGCGCAATGCCCCGCTGGCTGGCCGAGCCGGACACCACCCTCGCCCAGCTCATGGCCGAGGCCACCGCCGAGCTTCGCGAGGCGGTCATGCCGATAGCAGCACCCGGGTCAGGTCCGACGAGCAACCATGGCGGCCCGAGATAGCGGACCGATCCTGTCCGCTTGGAATGTCAGGGTGAGGGCATGGATGCAGAACACTTCGACTGGAACCGGACACTGCGCGAACAGTGGGAGTTCCACTGGAATCATCAGATCCGGGACCGCCTCGCGGGTCTCACCGACGACGAATACTTCTGGTCGCCGGTGCCCGACGCCTGGAACGTGCGGCCGCGCGGCACGTCGACGGCGCCCGTGCAGGCCGGTGCCGGGGACTTCACGATCGACTACGGCTTCCCGCCGCCGGATCCGGCACCCTTCACCACCATCGCCTGGCGCCTCGGCCACGTGATCGTCGGCGTGCTGGCCGCGCGCAATGCCGCGCACTTCGGCGCCCCCGCTGCCTCGTACGAGAAATGGGAGTACGCGGGCGACGCCGCCACCGCCCTCGACCAGCTCGAAACGCAACTGGATATCTGGACGACCGGAGTGCGCGGCCTCAGCGACGCCGCGCTACGGACCCCGATCGGCGACAAGGAGCCCTACCCCGACCTCCCCGTCGCCGACCTGGTGCTGCACATCAACCGCGAGCTGATCCACCACCTGTCCGAGGTCAGCCTGCTGCGCGACCTCTACCTGCACGCGAACGGGACCCGATAACACCGATCTCGGCCCGCTCGCGTGGAGCGGGCCACCGCCGGTGCATCCGGCTTCAGTAGTCGATGCGGTCGGATTTGGCCAGCCACGCGTCGAAGGGCGCGGTGCGGTTGGGCAGGTCCAGCTGCTCGATCCGCAGTGGCCACATCGAGTGGTCCTTCTTCTCGAACAGCTCATAGAACTTGCGGTCGTCGAAACCGGCGACCGCGGCGTCGTGGCGATCGGCGGAATAGAGGATCCGGTCGACCCGTGCCCACAGCGCCGAGGACAGGCACATGGGGCACGGTTCGCACGAGGTGATCAGGACGCAGCCCTCGAGCGAGAAGGTGCCCAGCTCCTGGCAGGCGGCGCGCATCGCGCTCACCTCGCCGTGCGCCGTCGGATCCAGGTTCGCGGTGACCTGGTTGTGCCCGATCGCGACGATCTCGCCGCCCCTGGCGACCAGCGACCCGAACGGACCGCCGCCGTTCGCCACGCTGTTGGTGGCTACCTTGATCGCCTCGTCCATCCAGGCGCGCTCCAGCTCCTGGATGTCCACTTCTCGGGTGTGCGCGGTCACGGTCACTCCTTCTCGGATGCGGTGGGCGGATGCTCTGCCCGTGCGGACCACGGCACTCATCCCTGACTTGTCGCAACTTCTGTGTGAGGAGTACACAGCCGATCGCCCGCAGTCAGCTAGGGATGGAAGGCATGAAGACACCGGCGCACCGATAGCGGCTTTTCGTAGACTTTGACAAGAGTCGGAAAACCGCGGCCGGTCGCAACGATTTGTTTACCGCGAGAAACATTGCCGCCATATCCCGCTGTGCGATAAACCGATCCGAATGACGTTTCCCGGGCGGCCCGTCGGAGATTCCTCCAAACTGTGTCCGGTCCTCCCGCGGCAGCTTGACCGGGCGGCCCGCGGGGACGTAGTTTCGGTCACACCGACTCGTTTAGCTGGAAGGAGGCGAAGTCGGATGCCGACGATCTCCGACCTGCGTCGCCTCGCTCACCGGACCGCATGGGTTCCGGGTCGTGTAGCCCACGGCTTCTGAGCAGCCTTCTTCCCGGCGTGCCCGCGTGCGTCCCGGGCATTTTCCGATCTCTGGCACCGCCCGCCGCACGTCATTGCGTGCCGATTTGCGCTCCGGGTTCACGGGCCGCGCCACCGAAAATAGAAAGCTCTTGAAATGGCGACTAGGATTATCGTATCGACCGCGCACCGAAATGAGGATGTGCCATGGTAGCGGCGCGGATCACGGTCAATGGGAAAGTCGCACCGATTTCCCCGGCCGCACCCCACACAACGGTGCTGGATTTCCTCCGGGAGCGAGGGCTCACCGGAAGCAAGGAAGGCTGTGCCGAGGGCGAATGCGGCGCGTGTTCGGTTCTGGTCGCGCGCCCGGGCGTGCAGCAGCCCACCGACTGGGTCGCGATCAACGCCTGCCTGGTGCCGGTCGCCTCGCTCGACGGCCAGGAGATCGTCACCTCCGAGGGCCTCGCCACCGCCGGCGCACCCGGCACGCCGCCGGTTCTGCACCCGGTGCAGCAGGAGATGGCGGTCCGCGGCGGCTCCCAATGTGGTTACTGCACACCAGGATTCATCTGCAGCATGGCCGCCGAGTACTACCGCCCCGACCGCTGCGCGGCGGGGAAGCAAGAGGGTGCTGCGGGGGCAGCGGGTACAACAGGTACAAGGGGTGCAGCAAGCACGGCAGGTGCCGCAGGCACAACAGGTGCAGCAAGCACGGCAGGTGCCGCAGGCACGGCGGGTACAGCAGGGGCAGCGGGCACTGCGGGTACAGCAGGAGGAACGAGCGTAGCGGGTGCAGTGGCCGCAGCGGGCCACTCCGATGCCGAGCACGGGCCGAATGGGTTCGATCTGCATGCGTTGAGCGGGAATCTGTGCCGCTGCACCGGGTATCGGCCGATCAGGGATGCGGCGTTCGCCGTCGGCGCGCCGGAGGAGGACGATCCCTTGGCGCAGCGGCGCGGGCAGTCGCCGCCCGAGGCCGTCGCCACCGACTACGCGCAGGGGGACCGTGCGTTTCGGCGGCCGGGCACGCTTGCCGAGGCGGTGGAGCTGCTGCGTGATCGACCGGATGCGATGGTCGTCGCGGGCTGCACCGACTGGGGTGTGGAGGTGAATATCCGTGCGCGGCGGGCGGATTACGTGATCGCTATCGATCGCCTTCCCGAATTGCGGGAGCTGCGCGTAGATTCGGATCGCCTCGAGATCGGGGCCGCGCTGTCGCTCACCGAGATCGAACGCAGGCTCGACGGCAGCGTGCCGCTGCTCGCGGAGTTGTTCCCGCAGTTCGCATCCCGGCTCATCCGCAACGGCGCGACCCTGGGCGGCAACCTGGGCACCGGCTCCCCCATCGGCGACAGCCCGCCGGTGCTGCTCGCGCTCGATGCCTCGGTGGTGCTCGCGGGGGTTGACGGCGAGCGCGAGGTGCCGCTGGCCGACTATTTCACCGGCTACCGGCAGAGCGTGCGCCGACCCGGCGAGCTGATCCGCGCGGTGCGCATCCCGCGGCCGCTGTCGCCGATCGTGGCATTCCACAAGATCGCCAAGCGGCGTTTCGACGATATATCCAGTGTCGCAGTCGCTTTCGCATTCGATCTGGAGGATGGGATCGTCCGCAAGGCCCGCATCGGGCTCGGCGGCGTGGCCGCCACACCGATCCGCGCCCGCGACACCGAGGCGGCTCTGGAAGGCCAGCCCTGGTCCACGGACACGGTGGAGGCCGCGTCCCGCGTGCTGCAGGCCGAGGGCACGCCGATGAGCGACCACCGCGCCAGCTCCGAATACCGCTCGGCCATGCTCGGCCAGAGCCTGCGGAAGCTACACGCCCAAACCACCGAGGCGGTGCTGTCATGAGCGAGCGTTTCATCCGCCAACCCGGCGCAAGACGACATTCCATCCGTCATCCCGGCGTGCTTTTGGCCGGGATCTCCCGCAGCGCAGTGGATTCCAGCCAAAAGCACGTCGGAATGACGAGTAGACACGCCGGAATGACGAGGGGGCGGGCCGGAGTGACGAGGAGAAGTGTCGATCAGGCATTCAGCGAGGTGCAGTCATGAGCCATCTTTCGGAGCGACCCGAGAAACCCGTTGTCGGCGTTGCGATGCCGCACGAGAGCGCCACCCTGCACGTCACCGGGGCCGCGCTCTATACCGATGATCTGGTGTACCGCACCAAGGACGTGCTGCACGCCTACCCCGTGCAGGTGATGAAGGCGCACGGCGCGATCACTGCGCTGCGCACCGAGCCGGCGCTGGCCGTGCCGGGTGTGGTGCGCGTGCTCACCGGCGCCGACGTGCCCGGCGTCAACGATGCCGGGATGAAGCACGACGAACCGCTGTTCCCGGACGAGGTCATGTTCCACGGCCACGCGGTCGCCTGGGTGCTCGGCGAGACGCTGGAGGCCGCCCGGGAAGGCGCCGCCGCCGTCGAGGTGGACATCGACGAGCGGCCCGCGTTGATCACCGTGCAGGAGGCCATCGCGGCCGAGAGCTTTCACGGCGCCCGGCCCGTGATGGTGACCGGCGATGTGGAGGCGGGCTTCGCCGAGTCGGCGCACGTATTCACCGGCGAGTTCACCTTCGCCGGGCAGGAGCACTTCTATCTCGAGACGCATGCGGCGCTCGCCCAGATCGACGAGGCCGGGCAGGTGTTCATCCAGAGCAGCACCCAGCATCCCTCGGAGACACAGGAAATCACCGCGCACGTGCTCGGCGTGTCCAGC
Organism: Nocardia mexicana NBRC 108244; assembly: GCF_001613165.1. Lineage (GTDB taxonomy): Bacteria > Actinomycetota > Actinomycetes > Mycobacteriales > Mycobacteriaceae > Nocardia > Nocardia mexicana. The sequence goes on along the minus strand of NZ_BDBV01000047.1, from coordinate 6,903 downwards.
CACGAGGTCACCGTGCAGTGCCTGCGGATGGGCGGCGGCTTCGGCGGCAAGGAGATGCAGCCGCACGGGTTCGCGGCGGTCGCCGCGCTCGGCGCCAAGCTCACCGGGCGCCCGGTTCGGGTGCGGCTCAACCGGACTCAGGATCTGACCATGTCCGGCAAGCGGCACGGCTTCCACTCCTCGTGGAAGATCGGCTTCGACGCCGACGGCCGCATCCTGGCCCTGGAAGCGACCCTGACCGCGGATGGTGGCTGGAGCCTTGACCTTTCGGAGCCGGTGCTGGCGCGTGCGCTGTGCCACATCGACAACATCTACTGGGTTCCCAACGCCCGCGTCCACGGCCGCATCGCCAAGACCAATACGGTCTCCAACACCGCCTTCCGCGGCTTCGGCGGACCGCAGGGCATGCTCGTGATGGAGGACATCCTGGGCCGGTGCGCGCCGCTGCTGGGCCTGGACCCGATGGACCTGCGGGAGCGCAACTTCTACCGGCCCGGACTGGGCCAGTGCACGCCGTACGGGCAGCCGGTCGGCCACCCCGAACGGATCGCCGTCACCTGGGATCAGGTTCGCGGCAACGGCGACATCGACGAACGCAAGCGCGAGATCGCGGCCTTCAACGCCGCGCACCCGAATACCAAACGGGCGCTGGCGATCACCGGCATCAAGTTCGGAATCTCGTTCAACCTCACCGCCTTCAACCAGGGCGGCGCGCTGGTGCTGATCTACAAGGACGGCTCGGTCCTGATCAACCACGGCGGCACCGAGATGGGCCAGGGCCTGCACACCAAGATGATGCAGGTGGCCGCCACCACTCTGGGCATCCCGCTGCACAAGGTGCGATTGGCTCCGACGCGAACGGACAAGGTGCCCAACACCTCCGCCACCGCCGCCAGCGCCGGCGCGGACCTCAACGGCGGCGCCATCAAGAACGCCTGCGAGCAGTTGCGCGGGCGGCTGCTGCAGGTGGCCGGCTCCCAGCTGGGTGCGAACGCCGCGGATGTGCGCATCGTCGAGGGTGTCGCGCGGGCGCTGGGCAGCGACAAGGAACTCGCCTGGGACGAGCTGGTGCGCACCGCGTACTTCCAGCGGGTCCAGTTGTCGGCGTCCGGTTACTACCGGACCGAGGGGCTGCACTGGGACGCCAAGACGTTCCGGGGGTCGCCGTTCAAGTACTTCGCCTACGGCGCCGCCGCGACCGAGGTCGAGGTGGACGGCTTCACCGGCGCCTACCGCATCCGGCGCGTGGACATCGTGCACGACGTCGGCGACACCCTCTCCCCGCTGATCGATATCGGTCAGGTGGAGGGCGGTTTCGTGCAGGGCGCGGGCTGGCTGACGCTGGAGGATCTGCGGTGGGACACCGGCGACGGCCCGCACCGCGGCCGGTTCCTCACCCAGGCCGCGAGTACCTATAAGCTGCCGAGCTTTTCGGAGATGCCCGGGGAGTTCAACGTCACGCTCCTCGAGAACGCCACCGAGGAGGGCGCGGTCTACGGCTCCAAGGCGGTCGGCGAGCCGCCGCTGATGCTGGCGTTCTCGGTGCGAGAAGCGTTGCGGCAGGCCGCCGCCGCGTTCGGGCCGAGCGGTGTCAGCGTGGAGCTGGCCTCGCCCGCGACGCCGGAGGCGGTGTTCTGGGCCGTCGAAGCCGCTCGCCGGGGCGATGTGTCCCGAAACGGGCAGGCGCGCAACGGTGTTGCCGATTCGAGCTCCGCGAACGGGCACGCCGCCGACGGATCCGGCAACGGACATGCCGCAGCTGGAACCGGCAACGGCCACGGCGACGACCGAACCCGCACCGGCACAGGCGCATTGAGCGGTGCCTGACATGACCTGGGTCGCCGCGGTCGCGCGGTTGCGAGCACGCCGGGAGTCCGGCGTGCTGGTGACCGTCGCGACCGTGCGCGGCCATGCCCCGCGCAATCCCGGAGCGAAACTCGTTGTGGGGCATACCGAGACGTGGGGATCTATCGGCGGCGGCAATGTCGAGGCCGTGGCGATCGACCGGGCGCGGGAGCTGCTCTCCGCCGCGAAGCCGGAGCCCGAGCTGATGGATTTCGCCCTCAACGACAAGGTGACCAACCAGCACGGCGTGCAGTGCTGCGGCGGCACGGTCTCGATCCTGCTGGAACCACTGCCCGTGGTGCCCGCCGTGGCGATCTTCGGCATCGGGCACGTCGGACTGGAGCTGGCCCGCGTCCTGTCGCGCCAGGATCTCGACCTGCACCTGATCGATACCCGCCCGGACGTCCTCACCGAGGAGCGCCTGGCCGTGCTGTCGGATGCGGTGGCGCAGGTGCACGTACATCACACGCCGCTGCTGCCGGAGGAGGTGCTCGCGGAGCTCCCGCCCGGCACCCACATCCTGATCATGACCCACGATCACGCCGAGGACGCCGCCCTGTGCGACGCCGCCTTGCGCACAACCGATGTGGGTTCGATCGGCCTCATCGGCTCGTCCGCCAAGTGGGCCCGCTTCCGCAAGCGCCTCTCCACCGAGGGCGGCCACGACGAGTCGACCATCGCCCGCATCAAGACCCCCATCGGCCTCCCCGAAATCACGGGCAAGGACCCCGCCACGATCGCCGTCAGCGTCGCCGCCGACCTCCTCCAATCCTTCCAGGCAGACATCGAGCGGTGAACGGAAGTTCACCGTGAACCCTGGCCCGAGGGCGGCGGCGGGCCTGCGCGATGGCCGCCGGGCGGGCTGTAGGACCATCGAGCGGGAGAACCGGAACCTGCCACGACGGCAATGGCTCGGGATAGGAGTGGTAATGACAGTCGGGAATGTACTGAACCTGTCCGTCGATGAAGTCCTTGGTACCACGCGTTCGGTGCGTAAACGGCTGGACCTCGAGAAGCCGGTGCCACGTGAGGTGTTGATGGAGTGCCTCGAGTTGGCGCTGCAGGCACCGACGGGTTCGAACAGCCAAGGGTGGCAGTGGGTGTTCGTCGACGACGCCGAGCGGAAGAAGGCGCTGGCCGACATCTACCGGACCTACGCGACGCCCTACCTCGACGCGCCGAGATCCGAGTTCGGGGACGAGCGCGACCTGCGAGTGTCTCGCGTGCGCGACTCCGCCAGATACCTCAATGACCACCTGCACGAGGTCCCGGTCATGTTGATCCCGTGCCTCGAGGGCCGTGTGGAAAACGTGCCGGGCCGATCGAGTGCGGGTTTCTGGGGTTCGCTGTTGCCTGCGGTGTGGAGTTTCATGCTGGCGCTGCGCTCCCGCGGACTGGGGTCGGCCTGGACGACACTGCATCTCGCCGGTGACGGCGAAAGGCAGGCCGCCGACCTGCTCGGCATCCCGTTCGACAACTACAGCCAGGGCGGACTGTTCCCGATCGCCTACACGCAGGGCACCGACTTCCGCCCGGCGAACCGCCTGCCCGCCCACCGGCTGACCCATTGGAACGGTTGGTAGCGGCCGGTCCGCCATCGGCACCCGGCCGAGAGGCGATGAATGGGCAGATCCTTCCGGCGATCCGGGGGTAGCGCTGCGGGATGCGGCCGGAACTTCTACGGTGCCTGGATGGGAATCACCCGCACCATGAATGTCGACACGGTGTTCCGGCGGCAGGAAACCGGTGGCCTCAAACGTCGCCTGCGCGGCCGTGACCTGGTCGGTTTCGGGGTCGGCATCATCATCGGCACCGGAATCTTCACGCTCGCCGGGGTCGAGGCCACGACGCATGCCGGACCCGCGGTGACATTGTCCTTCGTGATCGGCGCCGTGGTCGCGGGGCTCGCCGCGCTCTGCTACGCCGAACTGGCGTCGAGCGTGCCGACCGCGGGCAGTGCCTACACCTACGCGCTGGCCACGCTCGGCGAGGTGTTCGGCTGGATCATCGGCTGGGATCTGCTGCTGGAGTTCGCGCTCGGCGCGGCGGTGGTTTCGCGCGGCTGGTCGGGATATCTGGCGAACCTGCTGGGCCTGCCGCCGCAGTGGTTCGGCGAGGACGCCACGATCAACATCGGCGCGGTGCTGATCATCGCCGTGCTGACGGTCGTCGCGGTGGCCGGGATCAAGCAGTCCGCGCGGGTGACCAACGTGCTGGTGGTGGTCAAGGTCGCGGTGTGCGTGCTGATCGTCGCGGTCGGCGTGTTCTTCGTGAAGGGAGCGAACCTCACGCCGTTCATCCCGCCGTCCCGGCCCGTCGGCGACGGCGCGGATGTGCTGCACCAGCCGGTGGTGGAGGCCGGGCTGGGCCTGGAGCAGTCGGCATTCGGCATCGCCGGGGTGCTCACCGCCGCGGCCGTCGTGTTCTTCGCGTACACCGGCTTCGAGGCGCTGGCCAACCTCGGCGAGGAAACCAAGAACCCGAGCAAGGACCTGCGGGTGGGAATTCTCGGCGCCCTCGGCATCTGCGCGGTGCTGTACATCGCGGTGTCGCTGGTGCTGACCGGCATGGTGCCGTTCACCGACATCGACGCGGGCGCGCCCCTGGCCGACGCGTTCGACTCGGTGGGCATGCACTGGGTCAGCGCGCTGATCTCGCTCGGGGCGGTGACCGGGCTGACCTCGGTGATGATGGTGGAACTGGTGACCATCGGCCGGATCGGCTTCGCCATGGGCCGTGACGGCCTGCTGCCGGAACGGCTCGGTACGGTGCATCCGCGCTGGGGCACACCGCATCGGGTGACGATCATCGGCGCGGTATTGATCGCGCTGCTCGCCGCGTTCGTGCCGATCACCGAGCTGTCCGACATGGTGAGCATCGGCGCGCTGTCCGCGATGATCATCGTGGCCGTGGCGGTACCGGTGCTGCGGCGCAAGCGGCCGGATCTGCCGCGGCCGTTCACCGTGCCGTTCTCACCGGTGCTGCCGATCGTGGCCGCCCTGGCCTGCCTGTATCTGATGCTGAACCTGGAGGTGCTCACCTGGATCAGGTTCGCCGTGTGGTTGGCGCTCGGCCTGCTGATCTACGCCGCCTACGGCCGTCGCCACTCGCGCCTGCGAGAGAACGTTTGATCCGCAAGTACCACCGGGGCATGAATGCGGCTTCGACTGCGCCAGACGGTTGTTCGGCCCGTGTGGCCGGTCGCCGACGTGTCAGGGGGCGTGTCAGATCGGCATCAGGCCGGTATCAGCGGGGCTGGCGAAAGTACTCACAGCAACCGAGTTCGCCACGCTGAAGGAGTACAGCTCATGTCGATCACCCTTACCGCCCAGGACAAGACCACCCTGCGGACCGCCGCGTACGGCGCCGTCTCGCTGCTGGCCGCGGCCGGTGGCAAGCCGCACCGGATCGCCACCGACGGCACCGTGGCGCTGTCCTCCGCGACCGGTCTGGTCGGGCATGTGCTCGCCGAGAAGACCAAGGACATCGACCTGAAGGGCAAGTCCGTCGCCGCGCTGGCCGATCAGGTGCTGCCCGCCCTGACCGCCGCGATGAGCCTGCTGGAACAGGATCCGGCCGAGGCGGAGAACTTCCGCACCACCGTCCTCGTCGCCGTCGAGTCCGCCCGTGCCCACCAGGATCCCAGCCCCACCATGGCGGAGATGACCCGCAAGATCACCGCGGCCCTCGCGCCCGCCTCGTCGAATTCCGTTGCGGGACCGGAATATCAGGAACTGCAGCAGACCATCGAGGAGATCGTCGAGTCCGGCTTCGCCGGGATGACGCTGCGCGTGCACGACGAGCGCGGCGAGTGGGTCGGCAGCGCCGGGGTGAGCAAGCTCGGCGAGACCGCGCCGCCGCCGATCGACGGACACGTCCGGATCGGCAGCAACACAAAGACTTTCACCGCGACCCTGGTGCTGCAACTGGTGGCCGAGGGCAAGATCGGGCTGGATGTCGCGGTGGTCGACTACCTGCCCGAGTTCGAGATCGACCCGCGGATCACGGTGCGAATGCTGTTGCAGCACACCAGCGGTATCTTCAACCACACCGGCGAGTACTTCGAGGGGAAGGTCGAAGGGGGGACCCCGTTCGGCGAGGGCACGATGGTGCCGGGAATCGCCTGGCAGGGCAAAGAGTGGGTGGAGAACCGCTTCAAGACCTATCAGCCCGAGGAGCTGGTGCGGCTGGCACTGTCCAAGCCCGCACGGTTCGAGCCGGGAACGGGCTGGAGCTATTCCAACACCAACTACGTGCTGGCCCGGCTGCTGATCGAGAAGGTCACCGGTCGTCCGTACGCCCAGGAGATGCAGCGGCTGATCCTGGGACCCCTCGGACTGTCGGGCACCGTGGCGCCGACCACCCAGTCGGAACTCCCCGAGCCGCACGCCCACGCCTACTACCGGTACTCCGACGGCGGCGAGGAGAAGACGGTCGACGTCACCAGTTCGAATCCGTCCTGGATCTCGAGCGGCGGCGACATGATCTCGACCACCCGGGACCTGCACACCTTCATCTCGGCGCTGGCGGGCGGCAAGCTGCTCCCGGCCGAACTGCGGGCCGAGATGGTCACGCCGTACCCGACGGGCATCCCGAACATGGACTACGGCCTGGGAGTGTTCGTGCTGCAGACCGGCGATGGCACCGTCATCAGCCACAACGGCGGCCACGGCGGTCACGGCGCGCTGATGTACAGCACGGCCGACGGCAGCAAGACCCTGACCGGCTCGCTGAACTACGTGGACGACGCCGACCTCTCCGGTGCGGCCGCATTCCAGGCGGCACAGCAGAAGATGATCAACACCGTGTTCGGCGGACCGGCCGAAGCGGCTCCGACGAACTGAACGCCCGGCGCTCGGGGGGAATCCTTCCGGCCATATGTCAGAGAGCCCGGACGGGCCACGCCGAACTCGGCGTGGCCCGTTGGTGTGCGTGCGGTGGATTGCCGCGGCGTGCGTGCGGCGGCGGGCGCACCGTGGTGGGCCGTGCGTGGTGCGGCGTGCGTCCTGGAACATGCCTGCGCCGCGGCGTGCGGCGGCGGGCGCGCCGTGCCGGGCC
>NZ_BDBV01000046.1 GCF_001613165.1 Nocardia mexicana NBRC 108244 | reverse complement strand
GGCGCCGGTGCGGGGGCCGGCGCGGGTGGCGGCGGAATCGGGCAGCTCCTGCCGATGCTCGCGATGATGGTGCCGATGGGAATCATGTCCCTGGCACCGCTCGGCATGCAGCTCCTGCAGCAACATCAGGAGCGGCAGGAGATGGAGCGGCAGAAGGCCGAACAGCAGAAGGCCGAGCAACAGAACGCCGGACAGGGCCCCGCGGCCGCTCCCCCGGCCGACCCCAATGCCCCGGTGGTGGCGGCCCCCGCCACCCCCGGCGCGGCACCGCCACCGGCCAACGCGGTGGTCCCGGCGGCGAATACTCCGCCGCCCGCCGCCCCGGCGCCGAGCACACCGACGATCACCCCCGCCGCCAACCGACTGCGAAACGTCACCGCACGCCCGGCCGACAGGCGCAAGGAAACCGACTCGAGCACAACGGAATCCGAGGAGTCGACCGCTGCGGAATCCGAGTCCGAGGACACGGCAGTCGACGTGTGAGCCGGTAGCTCCTGGTGGATCGAAATATTATGGTAGAAGCGGACCGCTCTCTCGCAGACGAAAGCGATGTTGTTATCGGCGTCGCCAGTGGCTACGACTGGAAGACGATCGAGCCCTGGGTGCTGAGCCTTGTCCACTGCGGATTTGCCGGGCTGGGCGTCATCATTGTGTACGAGGACGATCCGCACGGCACCGATATCGAGAAGCGATGTACCGCTCTCGGCCTGACCGTGACCACGGTACCCGCCGAGTCGCCCTCGAGTGTTTACAATAAACGGTTCGAGGATATCGGGCATGCCCTTCGTGCACTTGCGGACACTTACCGGTATGCGATCGTGACCGACGTTCGCGATGTCTATTTCCAGTCGGATCCGAGTGTATGGCTGGAGAAGAACCTCACGAAGCCGTTCCTGGCAGTGAGCGAGGCTGTTCGCTACCGCGACGAACAATGGAACAGAAAAAATCTACTGGCCAGTTTCCCCGCACATGAAGATCGCGTAATGCCGGAAATCGTCAACAATGTGGGGGTGCTCGCCGGTGCCGTTCCGGTCGTGGCGGATCTCTGTCTGGTCATCTCCATGGTCGCGCGGTCGTCCGGGGTGAGGATCGCGGACCAGAGCGCATACAACTTGCTCCTGACCATGGAACCGTATCTTTCGAACACCCAGTTCGCCGTGTCCGAAGACGGGTTCGCCTGTCAGGCCGGAACCCTGGCCGTGCCGGCGTTGCGGCCGATCGCACTGGAGCCGGAGCCGGTTCTCGATTCGGCGGGTGTGAAGACCGCCGGCGGAAAGCTGTATCCGATCGTGCATCAATACGACCGGATCTCGGAATGGAAGCGTGTACTGCGTGAGAAGCTTCCACCGCTGCGACCCGCCACGTCGCGTGTAGAGCAGCTGATGCCGGGAATCGAACCCGCGATCGACGGTTCTCCGGTGCCCAGGGCCACTCTCGTCTGCCCGACCTATCAGCGGCCCGAAATGCTACGTCGAATGCTCGAGTACTATCGCGCTCAAAGGTTCGACGGAGGGCTCGAGCTGATTATCCTCGATGACAGCCCGGAGCCGTGCCTTTCCACGGATGATGTGACGGCGAATGAGCCAAGCATTCGATATTTCCACCTGCCCGGCAAACGGTTGACGGTCGGAGCAAAACTAAATCTTATGACACAATTGGCGCGCGGGGAAATCATCGTCGAGTTCGATGACGATGATTACTACGCTCCATACTATGTGCAACGGATGGTAGATTTTCTCGGCGACGCCGATTTCGTCACACTGAGCAAATGGTTCATCTGCGATACGGCTCGGCGCACTTTCTGGTATTGGTCCACGGACGAGTTGTCTTCTGATCATTTTATGCTGTCGCCCTGGGATCCACCGAGAATGATATCGACCCAGGGTTGGGATCCGAGTTCGATCGACGGTAATCTTTGGGGCTATGGATTTTCGTTCGTGTGGCGCAAGTCCATATTCCCCGAAATCGAGATACCGGACGATCCAGCCGAGGGACTGTGCTGGGATCTGGACTTTTCACGGCGACTACAGTCCGCAGGTTTCAAGACACTTGCCGTTCCCGACCACGAGGGCCTTGTGCTGCATATGCTGCATCCTGGCAGCAGTGTGCGAATGTTTCCGCAGTATCGGATGCCCGAGTCCATGATTCGGACATTTTTCCCGGACTATCCAGATCTGTAGGTACGGTGGGGCGATCTCGACACTTACCCGGGCGACGGCAACACCACAACTATCCGTGAGGCTCTCATCGACGAGTTCGACACCGACTTCGGCGGTTTGCGGCGCGCCACCCCGCGAGCCGTCCACCGGATGCCGTCCGCATTCCCCTCCGCTCTGCTCGGCTCCGGTCGGCCGCTGACGATCCGGGGCGCCGGGCATTCGTGTGACGGGCAAACGGTCACCGACGGTGAACTCCTGGTCACCTACGCACCGAAATCCGCAGCGCCGCAGGTGCGGGAGGTCGGCGACGGCTTGGTCGAGGTGCCCGTCGGGATGAGCTGGTACGGCCTGGAGCGATATCTGAACCGTCGCGGGCGATCGTTTCCCGTACTACCCAACTACCTGCACATGTCGGTCGGCGGCACCCTGTCGGTCGGGGGGATCGGGATCGATTCGGTGCGGCGCGGGATGCAAGTCGATCACGTGGACCGAATCCAGCTCATCGATGGAACGGGAACCAGCCGTTGGTGTTCGCGAGTCGATCATCCGGAGCTGTTCCGGTTCGCGCTCGCCGGGCTCGGCACTGTCGGGCTGATCGAGCGTGCGGTACTGCACACCGTGCCGTATCAGCGAGAGACCCATCTGCACAGAACAAACCACGCCAGCTTGGCGGAACTCGCCGAGCACACCGAGGAGATCGCACGGCGCGGCGATGCCGACATCTACTGGGCAATGCTGCGCAGGGGCAGGATCTCCTCCGTTGTCGGTTGGCGTGGCAGCGATTCACGGTGTGACACCGAGGACTGCGCGGTCGTCTCCGACCTGACGTTCGCCAGGCATCCCGACACCGGCCAGTCGTCTCGGAATTCCGACCGCGTGCGCATGTGGGCCGACTATGTCGTCCCGGCGGGCCAACTCGCGCCGATGCTCGAGAGAGTGGAGGCGATGACGCGGAAATCGCCTCTGGCGCATGTTCCGACCATGCTGTACTCCCTGATCGTGCGCCGCGGCACCGGCAGCACTTCGTTCGCTTTCTCCCCGGCCGGTACTGCCCCTGTCTCGATCGGTGTGGGTGTCTACACCTCGCCGGATCGCGACTCGGCCGCGATCGTGGCCGTCCGCAGGGTGTTTCGCGAGCTGCTACAGCTCTGTTGCGAATTGGGCGGGCGGCCTTACCTTTACGGCGTTGCCGACCTGGACGGCTCGCTGGCCGACAGTCTCTACGGCCCTGAACTGGACAGGCTGGCGCACCTGCGCTCCGCACATCATCTGGAACATCTCAACGCCCATCTGCCCCTTGTGCAGGCGGCCGCAGGACGGCCTGCCGATCGGGCCAGGTAGGTGTGCCGTAGATGTTGAGCTTATCGACGCCGTGCGCGCCGGAGATGCCCACTCCGACCCACGAATAACGCCAACTCGCTCCCCGCGATTCTGCCGCCCGAGCCAGGGCATCGACGGCGAACGTCGTGCCGTGGTGCCGGGAGGCGAGTTCGTGGACGATCTTGGTCAAGTCGTAATGTCCCCGCGTAGCCACTGAAATGGCGAAGGAGGGCGGACCGGTACCGCGCGAGCAGCAGGCGACGAAGTCGTGGTCGTACAACCGGGCGGGGTCGACGCCACACCGTACGAGCTCGGACAGCGCCTCCCATGCCGGATCACCGAAGTAACGCACCAGCTTCATCGGCACGGCGGGATCGCGGTGCCGGGACTTCAGGTAGAGCTTGTAGCTGATAGCCCCGCAGCCATCCACCTCGATCGCCGCACCGGCGTATTTGAAGTGCTCGTCGTGCTCGGGTACGGACATCAGGCCGTCGAACCCCGGCCATCGTTCGTAGAGCCGGCGCATCCCCCCAGGCATCATCAGCGGATTGCCGTATACCTTCAGACGGGCCGCGTGGTCCGGCAGCGCGGCGTCGAGGACGACCCCGACCCACGTCGCGAAACGTACTCGCGCAGGAACTTTCGCGAGGTCCGGGAACAGCGTCGCGACGAAGGATTGCAGCAGATCGGCCATGCCGTCGTCACCGTTCGGCAGCCAGGATACGAGCTCCCGGATCGCGGCGAGTTGCGCGACGACCCGCGCGGGGAACTCCGTCGCCTGCGTCCCGGCCTCGGTGACAAAGCGAACGGTGGGTGCGTACTTCCCGTTCCCACCGACGACGCTGGTCTCGAAAGGGGTACCGGACAGAGTCAATGTGCTGGCACGGCGTCCCTCCGGCCCAAGCGCGATCAACTGGCCCCCGCACGCACGCTCCACCATGGCCCGAATCGCCACCGGATCGCACGCCAGGTCCAACCGTTCGGCCAAGTCGACCAGGTAATCCCCGGCCGCAACGGCAGCCTCCGTCACGTCTGTACGGTCGGTGGCCGGCCGGCCGATGCACCGCTCCCCGGTGCGGAGACCGCTGTGGCCGCGGACGAGCCATTGCCTTGCTGCGCCGATCCCTCACCGCCCTTCGCATCGGCACCGGAGGGATGGAAATACTTGTATTCCGGATTGTCGGCGGGGACGTTGAACGGCTTCATCTGACCGTCGATCACCAGGAACATTTCGCCGGGACCTTGTCGCACCAGAATCGCGCTGCCATTGCTCCACCGCACGATGTCCCCGGTATTCGCTCCGGCCTGAGAGACCTCTTTGGCCTCGCCCATCGAGCTTCCGTAGGCACCCTCGGGATTACTGCCGTTCGGATTATTGAGCTCCTTGTTCACCACATCCGCCACCGCCGAAGGCACCTTCTGCTGCGACCCGTCCGGGAGCTTCATATCCACGTTCACCGGCGGATTGGTCCCGAGGGGCGGCACGGGCGGTGTGCCCGCCGGGGCCGTCGCGCCGGTCGGCGCGCCACCCGCGGAGGCTTGTGCGGCTGCTGAGCCGGGCATCGATGATTGCGCTGAACCGGGCTGCTGCCGGTACATCGCATCCTGCGCGGTGGTCCCGGCGCTTTCCGGTCTCATCTGGCCGCCGCCCGCCATCTGCTGGAGTGGGTTGGTCAACGCGCCCATCGCTGGGCCGGCCATCTGTCCGAGCTGTCCCGCAAATTGCGCCATGGGGTCCGGTGCCTGACTGGGCGTCTGGGGGTTCCCGCCGGACTGTTGGCTGCTCTCGCCGCTCTCGCCGCTGTCGGCCGAATCAATTATCTTCTCGAGAGCATCCGAGTCGCCGCCGGAGTCGTCCTTCTCTTCCTTTTCGTATCCGGTCAATTCCTCATCGAGGCCCAGGTCTTTCGAGTCCTCAGGCTTGAAGGCACCGTCCTCGGGCTTGGAAGCAGCCTGCTCGACGAGGCTCTCCCGCTCCCCGGCATCGGGTGTACCGGTGCCTGTGTCGGGCGGGCCGCTCGGGGTGTTGTTCCCGCTGTCGGGAGTGTTATTGCCATTGCCGGTCGGGGTCTCGTTGCCGTTACCGGTCGGGGTCTCCTTACCGTTACCGGTCGGAGTCTCCTTACCGTCACCGGTCGGCTTGCCCTTGCCGTCGTCACCGTCAGAATCGCTGTCGTTCGCGTTGCCCGCTTTGTTACGGATGTATTCGGCCGCGGCGTTGTACCGCTTGTCCCAGACCTCCGCAGCTTCGTCGATTACCTTGATGTATTTCTGTTCCGCTTCCGGCGTGAGCGAGAACTTTCCATCATTGTCTCCACCCTTGTTCATCTTGAACAACGGATGGTCGCCCATGGATTTGAGGTCAATTTCCGGGTGGTAATCGGTATCCTTGAGCTTGGCCTTGTTCGGGTCCCCCTTCCCGTTCTCCGCGGGCGAGTACAAGAGCTCTTTACCGTCTTTGCTGGCGTACAGTCCACCCTCACCCTTGTTCTTGACCACCGGGACATCCCAATTCAGGACCTGCTGCAGCCCCTGATATACGTCAACGAGTTCTCTCCACAGCTTCTTCCCCTTGTTGTCGGCATCGAATGCATCGGCATCGACCTTTGCCTTCCAATCTTTCCGTTCCTTTTCGAGATCTGCCAATTCTTTTGTGAGGCCAGAGTGCTCCTTACGCACAGCCGACCATCCGTCGACGTCGTCGATGAGTGGGCTGTCCAGCAGCTTGGAGAATGCTGTGGTGTCGACCGGTTTACCGGTGCCGAGCGTATCAATCGAGAGCTGCATTGCGTACCTGGTATCTTTCACCAGCTTATCCAGCGCGCTGCCCGGTTCAGTCCCCCTCGGGGGGTACAGCTCAATATTGATGAGATGAGTCCCTGTGCCTATATCGGACTCAGAATAACCTTTTGTGGGTTCGACGAACTTCGGATCCTTGGATCTTTCCTTTTCCTCCTCTCCCTGCTTAAGCTTGGAAGCCTTTTCCTTATCGTCATCGAAAAGCGCTTTGGCGAGCTCTCCGTATTTCTTGTCCTTTGTCAGGTTCCAACCGGAGTATGGCTCGTCGCTGGAACGAGCCAGATCATCCTTGGTATCCCACTGGAGATTATCGAATGCAACCTTGATCTCTTCAGAATTCAGCTGGTTGAGCTTATCCATCGCTTTCTTTGCTTCGTCTTCGGAGAATTCATTATCACCCCATTCCTCGTGCTCCTTCTCGATCTCGAGGGCAGTTCTTACTGCCTTGTCCTCATCGACCTCGGGTTTTACCGGCTTGTCCGCGTTTGCCTCGGGCTTGTCCGTCTCGGCCATCAGACTCTCCCTCTTTCATCCGGGCTTCCAACCCCTGCGATAGCCCTCGACAGCTCGACAATGGGCGGCGGTGTTTCTCTGCGGCCGACAGCACCGACACTGATCGGACTGCCACCGATGACAGGAGCAGGTTCCGGCGTCGCCGAGAATTGCGGGTGCTCGATTATTTGGTCGTATGCGTAGAGGACATCACGAAGGATTCGCCGGTCAGGTGTGCCCGAGGCGAGCAACAGCAGGATTTCGTAGGCCCGGCGGTCGAAAACCGTGCCGTGCGCGGATTCCGGCGACTCCACCATGTCAGGAGCGGCCTGTTCCCACCAGTCCGACGGGACGGGGAGGTCGGCATACAGCGCGTCGAGGACGCGTTGTCGTCCGGCATGGTTGGCGGTGAAACCCGCTGCGGGAGTAGTACTCCGAACCCGCGCATCCGTGACTCTCGCCAGCTCGAGGCACACCGTCCGAATTTCGGACTCCGGGACCTCCACCGCCCGCCGCAGCGATTCGTCCGAGCCTGCCATCCCGAGCCGATCCACCAACCCGACGCCGGGCACGGAAAGGTCGACCGTGCACTCCGCCGCGCGCACATTCCCCTCGGTCGCGGCATCATTGCCGAGAACCGCGTGCACGCCGTCGGAGATGGCCGACGAGGAGGCCACTGCCGCGATTCGACCCAGTCCCAGACCGTCGGCCAACAACCCGAATGCTGCCAGCGTCCGTGCCGGATCCGGGTTGCTTTCGAACGGCGCCATCATTTCGCGACCGGCGGGACCGAAACGATCGTCCCATCTCCAGGGCACGAAAACCTCTGCGGGCAGGAATAATCCGGGAGGTAGCCAGCCGCGACCCTCCGTCGAAGTCACCATGACGAGCGGACCGATGGGCGCTCGCAGTACCCCGACCCCCCACCCCAGATCGGGGAACGAATCCTCCACGGCAGCAAGGATCGCGCCGAGCAGGGTACGGGCCAGCACCAGGTCCTGATCCACCTGGGCTCCCACTGTCAAGGACGGGAGCGACTGCCGACGTCCCGCAGGTGCTGCTGCCGCGGCGAATGGACCCGGCGGCAGCGGAGTTGGCGGCAACGGGCCCGGCGGGCCGGGCGGCACATCCTCGCCGTCACCTACAGGACCGGTGGGCGGCATACCGGGCGAAGGCACCCCGACCACAGGGTCGGAAAGTGCAGCGCCTACAGCCGGCGCAGCGGAACTTTCCGATGCCGGCACCGGAGTGTCGCTGCCGAGACCGTCGGCGTCACCGGATTCCAGTGCGCCGGACGATGACTCCGGTGCGCCGGACAATGGATTCGTGGTTCCGGCGGGGACGGCTCCACCGGGCGCAACGGCACCGTCCGGGGCGCCGGGAAGCGTCGATGGCGGTGCCCCACCGAGCGCTACCGGCCCTTGGCCCGCGCGATCGAACTCCCCTGGGCCGCCGAGGTGGGTCGGCATACCGGTCAGCTGCGGCCCGAGCTGCGCACGATCCCCGTTCGGGCCATGACGCCCGTCGCCCGTCGGCATCGGCTGGTCGACAGGGCCATGTTGTGGTGCATCGCCGGGGGCGAGCCCTCCGGATTCCCCGACGCGGGAGACCCCACGCCGACCGGAGTCATCGGATTCCTCGAGTGCGTTCGCCGCAGCGAGCAGATTGTCGCGCGTCCGTTCATGGTTCCGGGCGAGCCGCTCTGCTTTTCTGTGGCGTCTGTCGTAGTACTTGCGCAGGGACTCGACAAACGGACCGGCAATCGCCCCGTTACTCGATTCGTAGTCATCGAGATAATCCTGCGGAATTTCACCCCACTTCCGGATATCCGCCGCCTGCCGCTCGTGCTGCATGGCGATCTGACGCAGCTGGTCCGGCTCGATGATCATATAGTCCGGCATACTCGGCCAATCGTCACGCCCGGCACCCCGGAATCATTCTTCCACCTTCCCGAAGTTGGGAACCTGCTGGCCAGGATCGCCTTCCGCACGCCACTCGCGCACGATTTCGGAGATCGGCCGCTGCCTACTGTCGGGATCGTGCATCGCGAACCGGTATTGCCTTTGCGCATCCTCCGTGCTTTCGATGATGGCGGCCATGATGTCGGCCACCAGTTCATGGTTGTCGAATCGGTCGCAGGTACCCGGCGCCAGAAACAGGTCCCGCAACCGGCCGGTGGCGTCGACCTCCGGGATGACCAGGCCGCTCGGGGACGGGCGGCGCGCGACGATCGCGTCGGCTCGTTCGCGGACCTCGGCGATTCGATGCCGCAACTCGCGTGTCACGCTGAACGCGAGTTTCACGTCAGGGTGGAAATCTGCCACTGGATCCTCACTCCTCCGAACCGATTGCGCCGGGCCCGCCCGCAAAAGGTGACCCGGACGCTACGGTCAGGACCGCTCGATGGTGTCCGGGGCCACGATGGTCGGGGGTGTCTGGGGCGCCGCGACAGCGTTGGGCGGCGGCCCACCGGTAACTTCCGGCGCCGACACCGCGCCCGCAGAAACCGCCGGGCGAGACACCCGCGAATCCTCGGCCACCGAGACCGCGGCCGGAATCTCCTCGAACCGTGGATGTTTCACGATCTGGTCGTGCGCGTAGACCGCGTCGCGCAGTTGCTGGCGGGTGGACTCCTCGCCCAGCAGCATGACCAGTTCGTTGCAGCGGCGTTCGAAGACCATGGCACGGAGACCGGCGCTCTCCTCGTCGACGCGCAGGTCTCCCGGCTCGACCCGGCCGACGTCCACACGCTGCGACAGCATCGCGGCCGCCAGCAGATCGTCCGCGTCACGCAGTTCGTCCCACCAGGACGCCGGAATGTCGCGTCCGGCTTGCACCGAGGCCAGGATCCGCTCCCGCACGCCGCGCGATCCGGCGGCGTCCGGAGTCGCGGCGGAGGTGCGCCCCACCTTCGCGTGCGCGTCCGCCGCCAGTTCCACACAGCGCTCGCGCACCTGCGAATCCGGCACGGCGGAAACATGTTCCAGTGATTCCACGGAACCCACCAGGCCGAGGCGGTCGGCCGTGTCGGGGGTGAACACCCGCAGATCGACGTCGTAGGCCGCGCCGACCAGACCCTCCATCGGGACGTCGCTGAACCGTGTCCGCAACCCACTATCGATCGCACCGGAGGAAACCAGCGCCGACAGACGGGCATTGGCCTTCGCCCCCCACGACAGCCCGAACTCGACCAGTACGCGCGCCGGGTCCGCAACCCCCTCCCACGGCGATCCCGCGTCGCCGGAGCCGTCGGCGAGGAATTCGTCCCACACCCACGGGGTGGAGACCTCGCGCGGCAGGAACAGCTCGGCCGGGAGCCAGCCGCGTCCTTCGTTCGAGGTGATGAAGACGCCCGCACCGGCCGGCCCGCGCATGACCGCCACCGCCCAGTTCAGGCCCAGTACCGACGAATCCACCGCGGCGAGAACGGCACTCAGCAGCGTGCGCGCCAGCAGCAGGTCGTTGTCGACCGCATCGCCCACCATGTAGGCCGGCTCGGCTTCCTTCTCCTTCGCCGCGGAGACGGCCGCCGCGAACGGTGTCGGAATCGGCATCGGCGGCAGGTCCGTGCGCCCGGTCGCGCCCGTCGGCGGCTGCGCCGACCGGTCGTCGGCCGGACCGGATCCGGGACCGCCCGGGCCGCCGGAACCCGCGGACACGGTGGGCGGAACGCCGCCGGGGGCCGTCACCGCCGATCCACCGGGTACCGCCGATCCGGTGGGCACCGCTGCTCCGTTGACGCCTCCGGCCTGGGCCGCACCCACACCCGGTCCCTGAGAGTCCTCGCCCGCCGCGGCCGTGTCGGACGGAGTTGCGCCGTCGACCCCCGGCGCGGCACCGTTGGGCGCACCCGCCTGCGTTGCCCCCGGCGGCACCGCACCCGCCGGAGTGTCACCAACCGGAGTGCCGACGCCGGAAGGCGGCGGGGCAGTGCTCGAGTCACCCGGACCGACGGCCGGGGGCTGGTGCTGGGTGGGTGTCTGCAACTGCGGCCCGCTCCCGTTTTCCTCACCGGCCCGTCCGAGCTGGCGGGCAGACTCGTTGTCCACCCGCTCGAACTCGTCGGCGGCGGCACGCAGCGAATCGCCGGTCTTCCGGTGTTGACCGGCAAGCGCGTATCCGGCATTTTTGCGAGCGTTGTAGTAGTCGTCGAGTGCCCGCTTGACCGGGGCGGCGATGGTGCCGTAGCTGTCGATGAAGCTGTCCAGCCAGGACTGTGGCGGCTCGGCCCATGCCTCGGTGTCGTCCGCGACCCGATAGTGCTGCTCCGCCAATTCGCGCAGGACGTCAGGGTCGATATCCATGCTGTCTGGCATGTCCGGGCCAATCCTTTCCCACCACCAACCTCGCGACTATTGTCAGCTCTTCCCGGCCGTGGGAAGGCGGGCAATCGGGGCGCAATCGCTGTCTCCGGAGCTGCTCATCTGGTAGGCGGCGCCGTAATCGTCGGCCGCCGGACCGGGCCCGCTTCCGGTGGGGCGGAGGCGGTCTGACCGAACAGCGGATGATCCACCAACTGCCCGTGTGCGTAGATCGCGTCGCGGAGCGACTGCCGTGTCGGCTCGCCCGCCAGTATCGACACCAGCTCGTTGCAGCGGCGCTCGAACGTCATCGCTCGCAGCGCCGACAGGTCCGGGGCGGTCGGATTCTCGGATCGAAGTTCCCCCAGGGGAATTCGGGAGACGTCGGACTTCAGCGACAGCATCGACGCCACCACCAGGTCGTCGGAATCCTGTAGCTCGTCCCACCACTGCTCCGGGACCTCGCGCCCCTGCCGAAACGCCTGCAGGATGCGTTCCCGCACGGCGGCGCTTCCCAGCGATGCCGTGACACTGGACCCCAGTCGCGCCAACCGCAGATGCGCGCTGCCCGCCAGGTCGGCGCAGCGGCCACGGATCTGCTCGACCGGCACTCCTCGCACCCGATCCAGCAACTGCGGTGCTCCCACCAGCTCCAGGCGGTCCGCCAAACCCTTTCCCGGAGCCGAGAAGCCCATCGTCGGTTGGGGATCCACCGAACCGGCGGTCGGCACATCGCCCAGCTGTGTGCGCAGGCTCTCCTCGATCGGCTGCGACGAAGCCAGCGCAGACAATCGCACCCCCGATTTCCCGCCCCACGCCAGCGCGAACTCCGCCAGCACTCGCGCCGGATCGGCGACGCCCTCCCAGCCGGCGCCCTCCGACACCGACCACACCCAGGGAGTCGAGAGCTCCCGCGGCAGGAACAGCCCCGACGGTAGCCATCCGCGTCCTTCGTTCGAGGTCACGAAGGCACTGATCCCGTCCGGACTGCGCATCACCGACACCGCCCACGCGGGCCCGACCACCGGGGCGGCGGCCAGCAGGCTGCTCAGCAACGTCCGGGCGAGCACCAGGTCACCGTCGACCCGCTCGCCGATCATGAAGGTCGGGGCGGCCGCAGCGATCATCGCGGCGCCCACCGCATCGCGCACCAGTTCGTCGCTGCCGTCCTTCTCGACGGAATCGCCTGGCTTCGCGGGAGTTTCACCGTTGGCCGGGACAGGCTGCTGGTCGTGCCGTATCGGCGGGCCTTTGACCGGCGGGACCGGTCCTCCGGGCGCCGAGACACCTGCGGCGGGGCCCGGCGCGATCGGGCCCGGTGCTGCCGAAACCTTCGGCGCCGCAACAGAGAATCTCGAATCGGCGGCGGGTACTGCACCGGCCTGCCCCGGGGCGCTCACCTGACCCGGCGGCGCCGACGGCGGGGCAGCGGGGGCCGCCGACGCCACCGGCTGGGGCACCACGGGCGACTGCGCCGCCGCGGCGGCCTGCGCTCCCGCCAGCGCGCTGAAGGGAGCGCCCGTACCCGTGTCGTCAGCAGCGGTTTCCGACGACCTGCTGCCGCGGTCCGACCGCGCCGCCGCACCGGAATCTGTTCCCTCGTCGGCCGAATCTCCCGCAGTATCAGGTGATTCCGAAAGTGTCGACGCGTTGTCCCCCGACCCGGTATCCACCGGTTTCGCATCCACCGCTCCGGAATCCGCCGATCCCGCATCCACCGACCCGGCACCGGTCGGTCCCGAACCCACCGGGCCGGATACCGATTCGCCCGGCGGTGGCGCTGCTCCCACAACCGGTTGCCCCGGCGCGGGCCCGGGCGTCGACGCCGATGGCGGTGGCACCGTTGATGTTCCGTCCTCCGACGGGTTCGCGGGCGGAGTCGCCGCCTCGGGCGGCGGCAGCAGAAGTTCACCACCCGGCGGCCCACCAGGGAGCAGACCCTCGACGAATCCGGGTGGGAGATGAGCAACGGGCAGGTGCTGCCCCAGCCGCTCCAAAAGCCTTTCCAGACCACGCAATTCGGGTATGGATGGAACGTAACCCTCAGCGGGGAGCCGAAATCCCGGCGGCAGCAACCCGCGTGGCAGCTGCCGATAGGGACCGCCCCGCCGATACGGGCCGTCGTGATATTCGCGGGGGCCGCCCTGTCCCGGATGCACAGGGTCCCACGGCCCCGGCTGTCCGAGCAGCCTGGCCAGCAGGTCGAGTTCCGGCAGTCCCTGCGGGCTGATGTCCGCGAGTGCGCGGGCGACCGCCTCCTCGACCTCCGACCTGGCCCGCTCGATGATTCCGGCCGCCCGTTCGCGGTCCGCGGCCGCCTCGGCCCGCTCCGCCTCCTCGGAATCGTCCTCCGAGGAATCTTCGCTGTGCACCTCCCGGATCTTGCGGGTGGCCTGATCGACGATATCGAGGATCCGGTTGCGGATGCGATAGACCGAATCGGAGATGCGCCCGAAGGTGTCGGCCGCGGCCACCAGGGCGTCGACGAAGGCGTGCAGGCTGCCCTGCTGGGCAAGCATCTCGTCTTTGATCGGTTGCAGTCGGACACTGCTTCGTGCCCGGTCGTCGAAGGCGCGGCGGGCGCGCTCGGCCTCGTCCGGATCCAGGGCCTCGGCACCGTCTCGGGCTACCGTCTCCAGTCGCCCCCACTCCCGCGGTGAGATCTCCGGCCAGTTGTCACCGACGATGGCCTTCCAGTACGGGCTCTCACGCTCGGGCTCCATGGGGGATCAGATCGACTCGGACCGCCGCACGCGCGCGCCTCCGGCGATATCCGTGTCCTGGTAGCGGTTACCGGCATCAACGGTCCGTGAATGAGTGTCTCCCGCAATCGCATTCTTGTCGTCGATCGCGGTGTCGAGGCATCGGGTGACCACGCCGAGCACGGCGGCGTGGCGGAAGTCGAGCGTCGACTGCGGGCGAGTCGTCAAACACATGTCCTCCTTCACCGAGCGGACTTTCCCCGTGAACGAGGTGTAAGCGGTATGACGATGTCCCGCAGCCGCCTTCAGTTCGTCCGGCTCCGCGATATCCAGCAGCTTCTCGATTCCCACGTCGACTCCTGTCCCGAGATGCGTTCGTCACCTAGCGGTTTCCACCGAGCTCAGCGATTTCCATTGCCCGGTAGGATGATTCGGTCGGCAGATCGAACGAATCGATCGTGTACGGACGGGTTCCGTTGGCCTCCATCTCGGCACGGAGCCCGACCCGCGATTTCATATGCGCCAGCCGGGCGAGCCGCACGATCTCCGCGGCCAGCCAGGCGTCGCCGTTGTCGCGGGCTTCGTCGGTGATGTGCAGGCCGACGATCTCACCGTCTCGATCACAGGCGACACCGAGAGTGTGATCGAGGGTGAACACCTCGTAGGTCATCGCGCGCCAGTCCGGCGGCGGGGTCGCCCCGTCCTCGTGCTCGAGATAGTCCGCATCATGCGTTTCGGTCATCGGACGCTCCTAATACGTTGCGACAGCACCCGAAGGGGGCTGTGACGAAATATCCTGCTCATCGGGTGCGGCGAGCCGCTCGGCGAGCGCGTGCCACGCCGCGTCGTCGATCGTCATGACCTGACGCAGCTGCCAGAACCGGGCACCGAGATACAACTCGCCGGTGCCGTCGGCAGCGATGTCGAGATGGTCCGGCCCATCGGTGTCGGCGTTGAGAGTGACGGTGGTGACCGGCGGAGTTTGATCGTCGACATTGATGATGGCCCCGGTGCCGCCGGGAATGAAGCTCTGCCGCAGGCGATCCCCGGCATCGATCGCCATCTCCGCGCTGTTGGTGGTCAGCGTCGTCTCCGGATTCAGCAACAGCTGCGTCACCCAGGAGCGTGCCGCGAGCTCCGGGCGGTCGGCGTTGATCGAGATGGTGAGCGTGTTGGCCAGGTCGACCACCAATACGGCCTCGGCCGGGGTGACGCCCACGATCACCAGCCGCCCCGGCGTCCCGGTGGGAAAGGGCAGATCGTCGGCGGCGAGAGTCGTTACGTCCGAGCCACTTCCGGCACCGGCGGCGGGGTGCGCGCTGACGGTCCCCGTCGCCACGTCGATGGTGTACGCGACGATCGGATCGGAGCCGCGTCCGGCCACCCCGGCCAGCCGGATCAGGCCCTCGGTGTGCAGCCACCGGACGGTGTCGGCGACCGTGACTCCGTCCTCGCTCACGACGCCTGCTCCGATACGGCCGCGGCCGGTTCGACGGCTTCCGTGTCCCCCCACGGATCAGAATCCATGAGCTGCTCGTACTGCCGAGCGGCGTCGGTGGTGCTGTCCCGGATGGCGGACATGATCTCGGAGACCAGTTCGTCGCATTCGAACCGATCGGTCGTACCCGGGGTGAAGTAGAGGTCGGTGAGCCGCCCCATGGCGTCGATCTCGGGAATCACCGCCCCGCTCGGCGACGGTCGGCGCGCCCTTATCGCATCGATCTTCTCGCGCAGATCGGCGATCCGATGCCGCAGATCACGGGCAGCGTCCAGGGCCGCTTGGACGTCGGGGTGCATATCACTCATGCGGAACCTCCGGATTGGTTCGGAGCCTGATTGGTCGGGGACGGCGTCGGCGGGGTCACCGACGGTGCGATGGTGGGTTTTTCGCCGATCACCTGTTCGGTGTGCGGGGTGTCGTCGACGTACATCAGCCGGTCCGGGTGCCAGGCGACCACACGGTTGCGGTCGTTGCCTCCGGCGTTCCCACCGCCCATGCCCGGCGACATCGGCATATACGGCATCATCGGCGATCCCGCTCCCATACCGCGGGCGGCGGACGCCGCCGAGGACGACGACAGCGGTTCGATCACCGGTGTGCGCGGCGCGCCGGCGGGGGCGCTGCTACCGCTGGACGCGACCATCGACATCGGCCCCACCGATACCGATTCGCTGCCCGAACCCATGGCCGAGGTGATATCGCCGATCGGGCTTGCCCCGCCCGCGGATCCGCCGCCGCCACCGCCACCGCCGTAGTCACCGAGTCCGTAGTCGTCGTAGCCGTATTCCTCGAGCCCCTCGGTGGAATCGGCCAGGCCCTCCTGGCCCATGCCGGACATCCCCGCGGACGCCAGCGAGCTCACCATCGACGGCAGCATGGAGGCGATGGCCTGCATGATCTGGTCGGATTCGCCACCGCCACCCGAGCCCTGACCCTGCCCGTTCTTCCCGTTGACCGTGCCTTCGTACCCGGCGACCGTCTCGGCCGACCGCGCATTCTGTTCCTGGGTCTTGGCCAGCGCTTCCTGGATCCCGACCTCGTCCTTGGACCGCATCGCCTTCACCAGGCGCTTGCGGGCGGCGATGATCTCCTCGGGCGTGGGGTGCTTGGCCTTCGCGGTGCCGAACGCGTCGGCGTAGTCATCGATGCCTCCGGCCAGCTTGCCGAGGGCCGTGCCGAGCTGATCCAGCATGTCGCGATGGCGGTTCAGATGCTTTGCGGCATCGGCGCCGACGGGCACCCAATTCTGCATGGCCTGTGCCGCCGCATCGACGCTCGAGAGCGCGGCTTGAAACGGACTGCCGAGGTACTGGCGGATGTCCTGGGCGAACTTGGCCGCGGGGCCGGGCCCCGGACCGGCCCGCAACTGCTGCGCGAACTGCAGCGGATCGACGGAGGCTCCCGCCGCAGGCATCCGGAACGACGGCGGCTGCTGGAAGACGGGCTCGCCGACCTCCGGTACAGGATTGTCGAGCACATCGCTACCGCCACCGATGATCCTGCGCGCGCCCTCGTCATCGGCACCGGTGTACTCGGAGGCCGCGCCGCCGACCTTGTGCGCGGTCCGGCGCACCTCGTTCAACAGTCCGGACATGCCGTTGAACAGGTCGGCTGCCTGCTTGTTGAGTTTCGGTACATGATCGGCGGAGATCGGGTCGGACCCCGCGGGCAGCACCCAGCCCGACGGCCTCGCGTTACCGGTGGCGTTCGCCAGCTCCGCGAGCGTCGACGCCACCTTGGCGAGATCGGTCGGTTCGACCTGCAGCGCCACACCTGCCTCCTCTCACCCGCATACCCTGCTCAACTCGGAGCCGTGAACGCTGCCTGCATCGTCTGACCGGACTGGTCCCCGGTGGCGGAGTCGCCCTGTGCTCCGCTCGCCCCGCCCGGAGGGGCGGCGTCGATACCACGGGGATGTTTGAATCCGACGAATGCGCCGAACTCCCCCGCCTCGTCCGACATGGTGGCCATATCCTCGGAGCGAAGCTTCTGCGGCTTACCGGCGATGATCACCTCAGGCGGTTCGCCACCCCCGGCAGCGGCATCCATCGCGCCGTCACCCGTACCGGGTTCGGTGCCTTTGTCGAACTTGACCACCAGTGCCGTGCGGTTCTCCCACTGTGCGATATCGCCCGACATCAACTGCGACGGATCGATGGGGGCACCGGCGTGCTTCGTGTCCGTGAACTTCGCAGGTGTATTGGCATAAGCCGCCTGTGCATTCGTTCCGCTGGTGTCGGCAACCGCCACCTCGAAGCCCTGTTTGACCACGGGGGAAACTCGCACGGTACGCGAATCCGGGGGCGGGAATGTGAACGGGACCAGGCCGTCGGGTCCGGGCGTCTCCGGAGGCGGAGGACCGGCGGGTGCGTTCGCGCCCTGGGGCGGTCCGGCGTTCTGCTGCGCGGCCGGAGCGGTCTGCGCCGGAGCGGGGTTCGTGGAGGCCGCCTGCGCGGCGGGCTGCTGCTGCTGGGACCGGCGCATCTCCATCTCCTGGCGGCGACGCTCGAGGTCCCGATCGGCCTGCTCGCGCCGCATTTGTTCCTGCTGCGAGTACGGATTCATGCCCATACCCATGCCGTTCATGCCATTCATGCCGAAGGGGCTCATGCCGGGCATGCCGAAGGGGCTCATGCCGCCCATACCACCCATGCCGCTGTCCATCGGGCTCGGCGTGACAGGTGTCTGAGGTGTGGGAGTGTCCTGGTTCGCCTTGTCCGTAATCTGATTGATCGCATCGTCCAGGGACTTGGTGGGATCCTTCGAGCCGCCGGTGGGATCAAGGCTGTTGTCGCCGCCGTTCTGCCCACCCAGGCCACCGGGTTTGCTGCCGTCCTCCAACCCGGTATTGATGGGCTGGAACCCGGAGTCGTCGGCGTTGCCGGTACCGAGCCCGTTACCGTTCCCGGTATTCTGCAACGGGGGCGGGTTCCACGAGCCGTTGCCGTTATTGCCGTTATTGTTGTTGCCGTTTCCACCCGGCCTGTTCTTCAGCTGCTCCTCCAGCTTCTTCCTTTCCTTGAGCGACGTTGCCAGATCCTTCTTCAGCTTCTCTACTTCATCCTTGAGCTTCTTCACTTCCCCACTGGCGCCGACATGCCCGTCCCGCACGGAATTCAGTTTGCTTTCGCCCGACTCGAATGCCTTGATAGAATAGGCCAGGATGTGGTCATTCTCGCTGACACCCTTACTCGGATAGGATTGGGCATTCTTGTTGACCAGGTCGATCATCTGGTTGATTTCTCGCTGCGCATTATGCGAGAGATCAGTAGATTTCTTGGCGACCGGAGCCAGATCCTTGTCTATCGCCTGAAGATCGAGGATCACCTGATTCAGCTGCATGGCCACGGCCGAGTAGTTCTCGAAAACCGCAGCAGTCTCCTTCTTCCCCTCGATCAGAGCCTCGACAGATCCGTCGATTTTCGGAGCCTCCTTCGCCGTGGGAGGCTCCACCTCGGAGTTCTTACCGCAACTCTTGAAGAACTTGTCCAGAAAGTCCAGGGTCTCCTGCGCGAATTTCCCGACACCCGTGTAATAGTCGAATTCATGAGGATAGTTCGGGGCGCTCATGTCGGGGATCAGCATGTCGTGCATGTTCATCCATCCGCCCCTTAAGCCGGTGCGGTTTCAGCGCCACCACCACCGGAACCCGCAGACGTCGGTTCCAGGATTTTCGTAGGAATCTTGTCCGGGCGCTGCGGGCCCGAGCCATCCGACGACCAGGCAGCGTTAGCGAATCCACCCCCGGCGGCACGCCCGATCGCTCGTCCCGCCGAGTTGCCCAGCCCTTTTCCTCCACCGCGCGTCATGACATTTCCGAGATTATATCTACCCGAGTTCAGGTAGCTTTTCGACGCTACTTTGTTGGCGAAGCTTTGCCCCGCACCAGTGCCCAGAAGTTTCTTCGAAATTTCACCCAACCCGATCTTCGGTGCCTTCCCGAGAATCGTTCCGATTATCTTTCCACCTGGGATCGCCGCCGTCGCCCCGGTCAGCAGCCCGGTCTTGAGGCCCTCCTCGAGGCTACCGGTCTCCGCCCACTCGGTGATGCCCGCGGCCGCCCCCGCCAAGGGCGCACCCACCCCGGGGATCGCGGAAAGACCCATGACAAGGCCGTCTTTCCAGTCCATGCCCAAAAAACCCATGGGTCAATCCACCTGCCTCGTGTTGGGCGAAGTCTCACGGAGTAGCTGTCCGACTGCGCGCGCAACTGTCTCGTCGGTTCATTGTCGAGGATTCCCAGCAATGGGAACGGCAGCGACCTGGGGGCAGTCAGGATAATCGTCGGAAGAAGTAGGTGAGTTGCCGTGGGCGCCAGGGTGATTCCCGGCACGGCGGCCGATCCAGGAGGGAGGTACCGGATGCAGCTCCGCTACCTGCTCCTCGAGAGTTCGGAACGGGGCGCCACCGCACTGCACACGGTGTCGGTCCGGCGCGGTGAGCGATGACGGGCCCGGCCGTATGGCACACGGGACTGGACCCGGAGCCGATCCCTGAAGCCGACGGCGGCACCCCGGAGTCGGTGACTCCCTGGTCGGGCAAGACCGAGCCGAAGCGGAATCCCGGAGGTCGCGTCCCGGGGTTGCCGGGACCGAATGCGCCCGGAGCGGGATCGCAAGGGCCAGATGCGCAGAAACAGCCCGAGAATCCGAACCAGGTCTCTCCTCCGCCGACCATCGGTCCGAAGCAGGCTCCGCAGTCCGGACTGAACACACCCGCTCCGGCTCCTCCCGCGCCGGTTCCACAGGCGGCTCCCGCTCAGAACCAGGGACCTCCGGCACCGCAACCGGCCACGCC
Organism: Nocardia mexicana NBRC 108244; assembly: GCF_001613165.1. GTDB lineage: Bacteria > Actinomycetota > Actinomycetes > Mycobacteriales > Mycobacteriaceae > Nocardia > Nocardia mexicana. The sequence continues at coordinate 134,948 of NZ_BDBV01000046.1, read as the reverse complement.
GCAAGCCGGTGTGCAGCGGGCCGACCCGGCACCGCCGCCTGCCGAACCCCCACCGCCGCTGGTGGATCCGGACTTGCTGATGAGTCTCGCGCCAGCCGCATTGTCGGCGGGCGCGATGGCGGCGGGAATGCTGCCCATGATCGCCTCCGCTCTCGCCGGGCTCGGCGGCGGTGGCGCCGGGAACGGCGGTGGTACCGGAACCGGTGCAGGCGCGAGCGGCGACTCCGGCGAGGGCGGTGACGGTGAGACTTCGGGCCTGACGCCGCAGGCCCAGAAGGCGATCAAGGTCCTCGAAAAACTGAAGAAGGTGTACGGCGACAAGGACACCGACGACCCCGAGGTCAAGAAACTCCGCGACGAGCTCGGCGTCGACCGGACCGGGAAAGGCGCCACCGCCACCCAGGTCAAGGCGCACCGGATGTATCAGCGCACCGCCGCCAAGGCCTTCAACACCCTCGACAACGACCTCGTCCGCTATATGCAGCGCTTGGCCGGTAACCACAAACTGGACAAGAAGGCCGTCGTCAAACTTCTCCGCGACACCAACGCCGAACTCGCTGATCTCGGCTCCGCGGCCTACACCAAGAAAGGTCAGCTGAAGGTCCACCAGATCCTGACCTCCGCCCTGGCCAAGGCCCACAAGATCGTCTCCGGTACGCACGCCGACTCCAAAGCCGCCGCCCGGGAAATCAATCGTCTGACCAAGCAGTACATCTACAATCTCGCCGGACAGAAGTACACGAGTTCAGCGGCGGCAGCGGGGGCGACGGACAACAGTTCCCCGGCGGTGCAGCGTGCGGTCTCCGTTGCGCTGGCACAACAGGGCGATCCGTACGTGTGGGGCGCGGTCGGGCCGCACTCCTTCGATTGCTCCGGCCTGACGTCGTACGCCGCCCGGTCGGCCGGCGTCAGCATTCCTCGCACGTCGCAGGAACAGTATCGCCGGCTTCCGCAGGTCCATCCGCAGAACATCAAGCCCGGTGACCTGATCTTCCCGGCCTCGGCGTTCAAGAACGGCGGCGGTCCCGGCCACGTCATGATGTATGTGGGGAACGGTCAGTGCGTCGAGGCGCCACGCCCCGGAGCCAGTGTTCGAGTGGTCAACCTGCCCAGCGACTATCGGGCCACCCGGTGGTCGTAACCGGCCTCAGTACCCGACGTACGAACCACCCTCCTGCATCTTGACGATGCCCGGCACATTGCTGACCGAGCCGTATCGACTGATCGCGTAGCGCACACCGGCAATGATGTTGTCCACCGGATTCCAGACATCTCGATGTCCCGGCAACGAGTACGCGTTGAATGTGGGATCGATGGTCTGCATCAGGCCCTTGGACGGAGTTCCCTTGGCGGCGTTGCTGTCCCAGTTGTTGATCGCATTCGGATTGCCGGCCGACTCATGCTGGATGATGGCGGCGATATCGGCCGGACTGATCTGACTGGTGTCGTAGCCGTGCTGGCGGAGCACCCGCAGTGCCTCGTTGATCCACTGCCCCTGTTCGCCGGTCGGGCGCGCGCTCGGCGGGCCACCGCCGCGTCGGCCGGGGTGAGACACCCGCGGCCGCGACGGCTGGGCCGGTCGCGATTCCCGCGTATACCGACTGGCCAGCTTCGATACCTGCTCCGCGGAAACGGCGGCGGCGCCCTGCCCCTGGCCGAGCACGGAGCCCGCTCGCTGGAGCGCATCGCCGAGTGTCACCGCGACCTGGCGCTGGCCCGCGGCGGTGTCGGCGACGGGTCCCAACGCGGTCAAGGCCGCATCGGCCTCGGCAATAATGGCGGCGAGGGCCGCCCGGCCCTGCACCGTATTGTCCACGGCGCCACCGAGAATCCGCCCGAGCTCGGTGTTGAGGTTTCCGAGCGCGTCCGACTGTTTCGTGTTGTTCCGGTTGGCAGTCGAGTACAGCGGGCCCGCTTGCCCGTCCCACACAACAGCTCCCGTCGGCGCCCCGGACACGACCGGAGGCGCGGGGGGATGACCGGCATCGGGTGTCGGGGCCCGGTTTCCGTACTGGGCGGCCATGGATGCCAACGCCCCCATCGCCGCGGCCGCCATCGGGGTCGTGGCCGCCGCCGACATGTCGGCCCGCGGGGCCATAGTGGATGTGGTTGTGGCCGACGATGATTCGGTCGACGTCGCCGGTACGCTCCGGCTTGCCGCCGCCGGATTCGACGTGGCCGCAGGAGCGCCGGGCGTCGGTGGCACCGTCCGCGCGGGACCGCCCCGTGCCGCCGGGGCGGATTTGCGGCGCGGTTCGGGAGCCGCGACACCCGAGCGAGCGCTCCGGGCGTCGCCGACGCTCGGGTCCGGAGCCTCCCGCTCGGGCGCCATCAGACCGGCTCGTGTGCTCGGTCGCCATGGGACATCGGCCCCTGCCGTACCTCCGAACCGGTCACGTCTCCCCCTTCAACACCCGCTTCACCCGCACGTCACGCCCGGACGGGAGCAACTGCTCGACAACCTGTCCCGTGCTCGGGTCGCTGGTGACCACGTGAATGGCATCCACGGCGACCCCGACCCGGGTCGGAGCGTGCGAGCGGTAGTCCCAGAACACCAGGTCACCCGGCGACATCGCGAAGGGATCGACTCGCTGACCGCAGACCGCCTGTCCCGCAATGGTGCTCGGAAGTATCACCACCGTCGGACCGGTCTCCGCCGACCCTGCGCACGACGCCGCGGGAGCGGACATATCGTGCGTGCCGGTAGTCGGCGTCAACTCACATCGCCACGTAACGCCCGCCGCCGATGCCTGGGCAATCACGTACTGCGCCAGCGCCGCATCATCGACGACACCTCCGGTCGCACCATTCCCGGCGGCCGACCGCCCGTTCAGCTGTGCGAGGGCCAGATCACGGGCGCAGTCGACAGCGGGACCGCTATTGGCCGTCTGCAAGGCTGGAAGCTGGTACGGCGCCGAGCGCATTGCGGTGACACACGATCTCTGCCACGCCGACGCCTTGTCATCATCGGGTGCAAAGGTCAGCTCCGCGTACGGGTTCGTTGTCGGTGTAGCGGACCGCGACGTGGTCTCGCGGGCCGATCCGGTACGAGGTTCGCGCGATGTACTGGGAGTAGATGTCTCGGTCGCCGACGGATCGGGGCCGACCGCGCTGTCGCACTGGTACCGAAAGTCGGCGGCGGCAGACGACGTGCTCTCGCCCGCTGCGAGCACGATCACCACGCCGATACCCGTCAGCACCCCCGCCACCGCCAACAGTGCCAGCACCCATAGCCACACCGTGAAAGGGATCATCGAGAGGAATACGAGTCGGCCGAGCTTCACGGTTCCTCCTGTCCTGCGGTGAATATGGGCGGGCTGGGCCTGGTACCGCTAGCCCTGGAGATCACCCATGCTCGATCTCATCCTCTTGGCGACCGGCGCCAAGTCCGACCTCCACCGCCTGTCCCAGTCGGGGTCGGGTGCCGAACCCGAATGCGGTGTTACGGAGAGAGACGGAATCTTGGTCTCTCCAGCCATTCTGCCGTGGGTTTCCAGAGCCGAGTCGGCCACATTCCGCAGGGATCGCATCGCATCCTGATTGGTGACATCCCTCAGGAACCCCCTGGTATTCTGCTCCACTCGCTTGGCGTCTTCGTTGGTAATCCAGCGCAACATGCGCTTCGATTCCTTCGAGTCGATGCCCCTCGCATGGAATTCCGCGGCGTAAGAATGCCCGGCCACGTTGGGATCCGGGTGACCGGTGTTGGGATCCAGCAGACCACTATGACCGTCGGTGGAGACCTTCTTCAACGCAGATATGAACTCCTTCTTTTCACTGAGCTTCATATCGGGGTCATCCATGTACTTATTGACAAGATCCAACTCTTTCTGAGGCAGGTTGATACCACCTCGCTGAGTTTCGCGGAAGAGCGTCGACGCCATTCTCATGGTCCCATAATCTGCGGCGAGCATGTCGGCAGTGACACCGTCCTTGCCGTTTATGAACGCGATCGTACGGTTCTGCGCATGCCTTATAGAAGCAGCCAGGAAGGAAAGGTCCTTATCTGCGAAAGGCTCTCGCTCCGCCAAGCGTTGGACATTCCTCCACGACCGCATGGCATAGTGCGACATCTTCTCATTCTTCGCGCCCGCACCATACATCGCAGCGAAAGACTCGCTGACGAATCCACCGGCCTCGACCGTACCGTGCACCGCAGCTGCGTTACCGACGATGGTATCCAACCCGCCATGCAGACGCGCCATATCCCGGGCGCCCTTGGACAGGGTCTCCCATTTCATATTCGAGATGGCATTCCAGCCCCGTTTACCGCCGTATCCCTTATGTTTCCACTTACCGCGGTTCGCCCTCGCCTCATCGCGTTTCGCCTTCGCCATCGGATGACCGAAACCGGGGATTCCGCCCACCGCCCACTCCAGTGGCGCAAAGCTGGAGATCGTATTCGCCCCCGCCATTGCCGCCATCATCTTGAAATGGTTCGTTCCTGCGCTGGCGTCTCCCATGCCCAACGCACGTCCGCCGCCACCACCACCACCACCACCGCCACCAGCGGTGGCGCCACTGACCGCCAGCGACGCCTGATTCGACGCCCAATCTTGACCCTTGCCGAAACTGTCGCGCATGTGACGGAATTCAATAACTCCGATCAGCATGAGAAATGCCCACAGTGTGAGGACCGGTAGCGCCGCCCCGTCCTTGGCCTGGCTCATCACAGAATTTGAAATGAGCGCAGCCATACCGGCCGCGCCGCAATAGAACATGAACTTCAACACAGCGAAAACGGTATGCATCAAGCTCCGGATGGTGAGCGTCTGCGATGGGCCGGGGACATACGCACCCGCAGCGAATCCGAAGATGATCAAGAATCCATTGAAGAAAATTGCAAGCACCGTACGTACAAGATTTACAGCCATGAAACCGAATCCGATAACGAGAATCAGCTGTATGAGAATCAACAGAAATCCGATTCCGATCTGGCTCGCCCTGGGATTGTTTGCCGAGGCGAGTGCGGCAGTGTCACCGCAAGACTTCAGACCGTTTTTGATCTGTTCTTCACTCCCGCTTCGCACACCGGCCGACCAGGCCGCCTTACAGGCCGGGTACCGGTCGACCACATGACCGAAGTTCATTACCTGCAGAGGCTTTCGGATGAAATTGTCGGCCATGTGACCCTGCATGGTCGGGATGAGCGTGGCAGGATTCGGGTTATTGTCCCCGTTCATCCCGGCCGCAACGGACAGACCTACATCCCGCCCCTGTGCCAGCCAACCGTCACTGCTGAGCTCATGCGCCAATGGGTTCGTCAGGAAGAACGCGGAAAATATTCCGAACAAGAACAGCGCGGATATCTGCCGGACCGCCTTCGCGATCAGTCCGCGTGCGAAATTCAGCGCGGGCATCAAGACACCGATGGAGAGCGCCAATAGGGCGAAGGTCAGCGTTCCGATCTGATTCGCGAAGGCCTGCGCAGCGCCCAGAAGCGGCTCCCGAACGGGGTCCAGCCAGGACAGGTCTATTGCTTTGAATAAGCCCCACAACCACAACGCTGCGAAAAGGACGATGATAGCAGCCAGCGAGACGATGAACCCGTACAAGATCGTGTTTCCGGGGTCCAGGATTCCGCCATGGTCCAAGGCGACGGTGTACTGCGATACCTCTACCCCATCCGAATCCCGGGCATCCAGGAGACCGGAAGCGCCGGCGGTGACGGGCTCGCCTCCGGACGCCGCGAACGACACCGCCCCCACGGCGGCCGGGAGCACGATGACCAGGAACACGACGACCAGCGACCACACGGTCCGGCGCCGCCGCCGCGTCGCACCGATCCACCGCCCGCACCGCTGCCGCACGGCCCGCGGATGCCACCGCTCGGGATCGAAATACTCCAACTCCCATGCCCGGTCGCGGATCCACCGATCCCGTCTGCTGCCCTTCGGATCGTCCGACCTCACGACACCACCTGCCGTTCCGGCAGCGCCGCGCGAACCACCCCCGGCGTGCTGCTGATCGCCTCCGCGCGGTCCGGGCGGGCGGGACCTAGGACTTTTCCCCGGCCGATGCGGTTGAGGGCGTCCCGCATGAACATCTCGCCGCGACGCTCCTCGGGCACCGAGCGCCCGGGACCGGTCGGCGGGGAGGTCTCTTCGCGCAGGATCTGCAGCAGGAACGGCGCTTCGTCGAGGTCGACGCCGAGCCAGTTCAGGCTGTTGCGGGCGAGGGTTTCGTCGCGCTGGCGGAACACGAATCGATTCGGGATCAAATTGTGCGCGGCGCCTTGAAAGTCCGTGGCGGGATCATGGGATGCCAGCCCGATGGCGGCCAGATGCTTGCGGCCGTCGCGGCTGAAATCGGAGGTCACGGCGGAACCGACCTGTGTCTGGGTGAAGTGGTGCGCCTCGTCTCCGACCAGCAGCCCGAACCTGCCGTTGTCGGTGAGGAATGCTTCCCTGGCCGCCACGCCGACCAATTCGTACAGCGCGGTCCCCAACCGCTTGGTCAGCGGCAACCGGTTGTACAGGTGCGGAGTCGTGAGTTCTTCGGCGGTAGGCAGAGCCACATTGTGGCTGCGAACGACTGTCGCCGCGGCGTCGAGCCGCAGCGGCGGCAATTTCGCGTCGAACAGCACCGGCACCCGATCGATGATCGTCCCGATCCGCGCCGCGAGATCGGCATATTCGTCGCCGTCCCGCTCGTCACGCAACCTGCAAACCGCCTGATACAGATCGAGCATGCTGCGAATCCCGTACTCCGCGATCCCCCTGGGGGTCAGCAGATTTCCGGCCACCGCGCCCGCGCCGCTCGTCGGCGACAGGTCCAGCAGCGGCAACAGCGAATCCAATGTCCGTTCACCGGCCACCCTCGGCGGGAACAGTCGGAGCGGATCAAGGGAGACGGACGGGTTTCCCAGATCGATGACTACGGCATCGTCGATAGAGGCGGCGAAATGTTCCCACTCTCCTACCTGACTGCGGTCGATGGCGAGGAATTGCCCGCCCATATCGTGCACCAGAACAGCCATGAGTTTGAGAAAGTAGGACTTTCCCGATCCGAGCTCACCGGTCACCGCGAACGACGCAGAAAAGTCGTGGAACGCCGCCTCCATGATGCCGAAATGAATCGGCTCGAAGTTCCCGGACAGCAGATTGACTCCGATCACCGGTCCGCTGTCGTCACCGATCTGGCTGGTGGTGTACGGCACGAAACCCGACCACATGTCGGACGGGACGATATGGGCGAAATCGTCGTAGGCGCGCCGGGGCTGGCTGCCGGGAATCATCATCGACCACAGATCGACCTGGGCGCCGAGCGGCGCCGTCATCTCGACCTGGAACCGTTTGTATCGGCGTTTGAGTGTGTTGACAGCGTCCATTGTTTCTTCGTGCGAAGCGCTGCCCACAGCAATTACCGTCGTGAAGGATACTTCGGATTCTCCACCATTGGCCTCGAAATGCTGGTGGTACTCTGCGAGCATCTGCGCCTTGGAGATCAGGGTGTTATGCGCGAACGATACCTCCTGATCTCGCTGGTCCATCTGTTCGCCCAGCCGCCGCAGATTCAGCTCGTTGTTCTTGAGCACCGTCTCCGCGGGCTTGGTGGACACCCGGATCGCCCAGTCGATGGTGACGTCGCCGAGCCCTTCCAGCACGCTCAGAAACTCACTGCCGCCGGGAAAGGTCATTCCCGAGTACGGGAACGAGTGCGGCGTGAGCACCGCCTGATAGGACGGCCGGAACTCGTAGTCCGGCTGCACCACCTTGATCACCGGAACGAAGGAGGGACGAAGCCGGAATCTGCTGTCGGCCTGCGCTCCCTCGTCGAGTGCCGCGGAGCGGAACACCGCCGCGGTCACGTCGTCGAGTACACCGGCACGAGTGGGGGCGACCGGGTCGCCGGCGGCTCCGCGCGACAGGTAGTGCTCCCACAGCCACTGGAACATCGATGCCGGAACCGGAACCGGATTGAAGTCGCCGCCGATACGGGACAGGATTTCGTTCGCCTTCTCGTCGTAGACGTCCAGTTCGGAACGGGAAATGGAAGACGGATCGAATGTCGCGGAGCCGCCGCGCCACACCCGGGACAGACCGGAGATCCCCGGGCTCGCAGAACCGACCGGGATCGACAACAGGAATATCCGGGTCTGCGGCAGGATCGCCTGCACCCGCTCGTAGGAGGCGACCACCTCCAGCGCATAGTCCTCGCACTCGTCGAGGTCCACACCCTCGACCATCTTGCTCAGCACGTCGAGCGTGTTGAGACGTGCCTGGATTCCCAGCAGCAGCGACCCGTTCGGAAGGTTGTTCACCAATGCGTGGTGGGCCGACTTCACGTCGAACTTGTCGCTCGCCTTACGCAATCCATAACCCAGCGGATTGATGAAATACGTCGCGGTGACGAGTCCCGAATGCGTGAATTGCAGATTCCCCCGGACGGCGGCGGTGGGTTGCAGATCCCGTTCGAAGGCCATCAGCGGCGTCCTCCCGACAGCGCGCCGTCTTCTTCTCCGTCGACCCGGACCGACGCGCCGGCCCATCGGTCGAGGACTGTCAGCGGTTGTGCACTCGCCATCGCGGCGACCGGAGAACGGTCCTGCGCCGAGCCGTCCGCACGGTCGGGCAGCACAATGACCACGCTCTCTTCGACAAACAGGGTGTGCCGAGCCGATTCCTCGGTCACCGGCATCCCCGACGCCGACACCGGTTTCCGGAACAACAGCAACCGCCCCACCCACAGCATCCGGGACGTCAACCGCACGCCCGTATACGGCACCAGGCCGATTCCGAACACCGCCGCAATGGTGATTGCCGAACCCGCGATAAATGTGACGGCCGGATTCGCCGGCAACGTCATGGCCAGTACCGACGTGATGAGTATCAGCACCATGCCGCCGGCCACCTGCGGCAACGTGTACGGCCCGAACGGCAGCTTCTGTCCGTTCTGGGACTTACCGATCATGGTGGGCACGCGTTTGACCGGCGTGAACACCTTGATCACTTGGCTCACTGATAACTCCCGACGGGGTGGTCGGGAACGATGGAATTCGAATCGACGCGGGCGTAGTTCACCAGCGTCGGCAGCAGCCAGAAGATGACGGCGGCCAGAATCCCGGTCGCGGCGACCACCAGGATCCGGCCGGGTGACAGCCGCGACCGCGCGGCCTCGGAGATGAAGATCCCGAGAATCACGATGGTGAGGATGATCAAGCCACCCCAGCGAACGAATTGCAGCACCTCGGAGAGGATGATGCCCAATTGACTACCCATGAGACTGCCCTTTCCGGATCAGTTCTGTGTCGCCGGTGGAACCGACACCGCGGTCGAGGGCGACGTGCTGGTGGCACTGGAGGCGGAACCCGGTTTGCTCCCGCCGCCCGCGACCACGGTCAGCGGATTCTTCAGCGCCGGAACGGGATCCATTGCCCGCACCTGCCACTGTCCGGCGGTGCGAATCATCGACAGCGGATAGGCCAGCGTCGGCGCGGGGCCGGTACCGGCCTTCGGATTGACCATCGCCAGCACCTCTTCGCTCGAATTGCTGGTGCCGCAATCGGTTCCTTCGGCACTGACCGATACGGTCTCGACCGAGGCGAACGGCGCGGGGCGGAGTGCGGCGATACCCGAGTTCTGCGCGACGTATCGGGTGACGTCCCCGGTTCCGGTGAGGAATGCCGAGAGGAATCCACTCGCTACCTGCGCAACCGGGGTCTCGGCCCCGCAGGTCGCCTTGTACTTCAGCACCAGATCGTCACCGCGCCCCGGCGGGGCGACGGCCGCCGGTAACGCCAGCGCCCGCAACCGACCATCGGTGGCCACCGACACGGCCACCCGGTAGTACTCGCGGGCACCTCCTGCGCCACCGGCGGCGCCGGTGGCCTTCGGCCGCACCGACACGGTCACCGCCCACACTTCGAGCTGACTCGTGCCGCCGTCTCGCGCCGAGTACACGACGATCGGGTCGGAGACCTGCCGCGCGACGGTCGGCAGGCTGAGTTGTTGCCCGGTGTCGACGAATTCGTTGATCCGCTCCTGCTGCCCCGCCGTGGCTCCCAGGTACGTCACCACGAACTCCTCGGCGAACGACTCCGCCAACTGCGCGTGACCGACGATCGAGACCGTCGTCTTGTCGGAGGGTTTGGGCGGTGGTGGGGTGAACCAGCCGATGATCGTGCGCCCGCCACCCAGCACGGCCAAAACGGCCAATACCGCGATGATCGCGTTGTCGCGGCGGCGGCGAGCGGCCATCCGGCGAAGTAACTCATCGCCCGAATCTGCCGTTCTGCCAACTGCTAGCCGCACTCTCGAAATGGTAGAGAGCGCGGGGGCTTCCATTTCCCCTGCTGTTCCCGTCTCTGGGAAGGGTGAAAATCAGTATGCGGGCGTGCGTTTCATGCGGTCGGCCAGCCAGTGACGCAACTGATCGTCGTATCCGATCGGCCCGCGCAGCCGTGGCTCGACGACCTGCCGATGTTCCAGCATGGGGACGTCGTCGGCGACCCGAACCAGCTGCGCGATGGCCAGCTGCCGGCTGGAATATCCCGGATACGGGTACAGCAGCAGGGATGTCGGCGTATAGCCGCCGCCGTAGTTCAGCGCACGGACCGTGACCCCCGCGGTGTCGCCGGAGCGCAGGCGGTCGCCGAGCTCCACCAACCGATTCCGGTCGTCGGGATGAAAGACGTCGGTCGGCCGGAAGAGATAGTCCCAGCGGATCCATGGCGCCGGGTCGGTGAGCCAGTGCGAAATGCTGGTGTGCTCGAGCTGCACCACCGCGAGATGAGTCCCGGCCCGGCGGTGCGCTTCTCGCAGCCCCACCCGCTCGAGGGTCGACCACGACGCGGGCAGCTCCTCGGTGGACACGTCCTCGATCAGCCACCATGCGCCGCGCGTGCGCACGTCGTCGCGGCCGCGAATGGTGACGCGCCACTGGCCCGGTCGCCCCGAGCCGTGCGGGATCGCGACGTCGAACTGCATCTTGCTGCCCGGTGCGGGCGCGTAGAGGAGATCGAGGACCTCGGCGTGCCGATCGAACGCCGACATCCGATGGAACAGCTCGGCGATCGACATGCGCGGCACGTACTCCTCGGCCGCGATCCCCGACAACTGGGTGATGCCGCTGGGCTGCTGCAGGGTCTGTGTGGACAGGTCCCAGATCGCACCGACCGCGGCACGCGGCTCCGGGACCTGTGCCGAGGCGGGTCCCAGCCACAGGCGGACCGCGTGGACGTCGCCCGCGGGACCGAACACCGGCTGAATTTTCAGCAGATGCGCCCCCGAGCGCGTCGGTATCCGCAGGTCGACCTCTTCGGCCCGGTCACGGACCGCCCGCATCGCCTCGGCGATCCGCGCCGTCGACAGGCTGTCGTACACCGCCGGGATCTTGCCCAGCAGCCGTTGCAGCACACGCTGCCACCCCGCGAAGTCGCGCGGCGCCTCCCCCACCGACGCCACGGACATCGAGTCCGGCGCCAACGTTTCGATCGTCACCCATGGGATCACTGCGTCACTTCGCATCGCGCTTGCCTGTACCAGCCGTTCCTCCGGATCATGGCTCGTTCGAGCCATCACCTGACATCAGGCAATGTACCGTTGTACAACGGTTCATTCAAGCGGGATCTCTGGATACGGTGCCGATACAGCCCGGTAAGACCCGCCTGAGCAGCGGGATCATCCGACGTTAACGTGGGCGTTGCCGATTTGTCCCGAATTCAGCGAACTGGGCGGTCGACTCTGATCGCGGCCGCCGCTACTCGGCCTGTGCCGCGGTCAGCGCGAGCACGCCCGCCCCGGCCAGCACGCCCACGTCACCCAATTCGGAGGGAACCACGCGCAACCCGGTCAGGAACCCCACCCGGGCATGCGTCGCGACCGACTTGTTGAGCGGTTTCCACAGTGGCGCACCCGCTTTGGCCAGCGTGCCACCGACGACCACCCGGTCGATATCCAGCAGCGGCGCCACCGAGGCGATCGCGCGGCCCAGCGCCGTACCGGCCCGGCCCAGCGCCGCGGTCGCGATCTCGTCACCGGTCCCGGCGGACTCGACCAGCTCCTCGACACCGCGACCAGGCCAGCCCTGACCCTGCGCCCAGCGCACCAGCGCGGCGCCTCCGGCCACCGCCTCGAGACAGCCGCGGCCGCCGCATTCGCACTGCTCGTCGAACCCGGGCACCAGCATGTGCCCGATGTGACCGGCATTCCCGGTGCGGCCCACCACGACGAAGCCGCCGACCATGACGCCGGCACTGATCCGGTGCGAGATCGTGACCGCCAGCGCGTCCATCACCTCGCTGGTCGCCCCGAAGTTGCGCTCGGCCAGGCCCAGGCACACGCCGTCGAGCGCGAGCTGGATCGTGGCCACGGGAAAGAGCTTCTGGACCGCCTCGATGATCCCGAAGCCCATGCGCCACTCCGGGATTTCGGGCGGAGCCACCACCCCGGCGGCCATATCGATCGGGCCCACCGACGCGATACCGACGGCGGTGACCTCGTCCTCACCGGACACTTCCAGCAGCAGATCCCGGCAGACCTCCCAGGCGGCCCGGTCCGGTATCGGATGCCTGCGGATGTCGTCTTCGCCGACGTCATCGGCCACTCGGCTCGCCGCGAACCCCGCCGGGCCGATCTCCAAAGCCAGCAACGTCATGAGTTACCCACCGCTACAACTAGATTCCGAATTGTCGTGCACAGTATCGGTCACTGGCCGCCGGTTGCCGCCGGCCGGAGCCGATGGCCGAGCACGATACGCCGCCGCGGGGTGGGCGCGGTGGATTCGGCGCACACCGGCCTCGTACCGGTGCGGATGATGCGCAGGGGCCGCTTGTGATCGGCGGGCGTGGCGCGGTGCCGATCGAGGTTCTCCACGATTCTGCCCGCACTGTCGTAGGCGACGCCCGCCCAGATCATCGCCCGCGGGCCGTCGCCGCGTTCGATCAGCGTTTCCGCGAGCTGGCGGCAGTTCGTGAACAGGGGACAGCTGTTGCAGGTTCGCACCGCGGTCCGCCACGAGTCCGGAGTTCCGACATCGAGATCCCAGTCGTCGGGCCCATCCGCGCACGGCGGCCGGTGCGCACCCTTGGTGGCGACGGCCGGAGGCGAAACCGGTTTGGGAGCAACGGGTTTGGGAGCAACAGTCGAGATGTGCGTCGGTGCGTGCGAGCCGATGAGTAACCGACGTGTCTGTGGAATGGTCATAGCCGTCTCCGGGGATGCCGGGCACGCGCCGAAAGAGCGCGGGCCACTGGTCGGGCGGGCATCGGGGCTGCTCAACAGTCCCCGGAAACCAGCAGCGAACTGCTGTACTCCGCACGTTAACCGACGATTCGACCAGCAGCAAGCACTTACGCCGCTACGCAACGGCACGTTGACCAAGTGGTGATCTAGACGTATCGTTGCTTAACGGCTCGTTTAGGCACGATACGTTTTCTACGGGGTTAGTTGTGGTTTGCTAAGAGGTATGGCTGTGCAGTCGGAGTTCACGATCGACGAACTTGCGCGGGCCGCCGACACTACGGTGCGTAGCGTCCGCGTGTACCACGAGCGTGGGTTGCTGCCGTCCCCCGATGTTCGCGGGCGGGTCGGTTACTACGGTTCGGATCATCTCAATCGGCTGCAAACCATCAGCCGCCTGCTGAGTCGCGGCATGAAGCTGAACGGAATCCGCGAACTCCTCGACGCCTGGGACCGCGGCGACGGCTTGGCCGATGTGCTCGGCGTCAGCGAACCGGTCCCCTCGGAAACGCCGACGACACCCTTTCCGGCGGTGAACGAGCCCGGCCCCGAGCAGCGCGCCCCGGAACTCCCCGAGTACATCCGGCAGGTGCTCGACACCAGCAACGATCCGCTGGACGCGTACCAGCTGACCAATCCGCGCTGCAGCGATCTGGCCACCCGCCTCGTCGAGGCCGGGTTGTCCACGACCGCATCGTTCCAACTGGTCGAACAGCTGCGCGGCGCCTGCGATCAGATCGCGGACTGGTACGCCTCGGAACTGTTCTACTGCCTCGCCCGGCAGGGCTACGAGGAGTCGGAGCGCACCCCGAAGGACCGTATGAAACTCGAGTCGGATCTGGCCATCGCCCGGTTGATCACTACCCGCGCCGCCTCCGAACTCCTCGACCAGGCCTTCGCCCGGTACGCGGAACTACCCCCGCAGGAGACGGCGGATACGCACTGAAGCCGCTAGGCCGTATCGGCCCGCCGGATCGCGAGTTCGGCCGTCTGGATGGCCTGGTGCCGGAGGCGGCACAGCGTGCTGCGTTCGACACCGGTGAAGCTGCCGGTCTCGACCTCCTGGGCGAGAGCTTCCACGCGCCGCCGCAGCCGCGTCGCGGTCTCCAGGTTCAGCGGCCGTTGCGCCGTGGCTACGGCGGATTCCAAACGCCAGCGTAGATGTCCCATACCTTCTCCCCAGGCTCCGTGCCTCCATATCGGGGATTGCCGGTCCGCCCGCCGCCGAAACCGCGAATCGATGTGCCATATGTCATTTTCCGCCAGCCGGGCGCGGGATCAGGGCAGGCGGCGGATCTCGAAGGGGGCGCTGGGATGTCCGGCGAAGACGTCGGTGAGGCGGCCGGTGAGGACGTAGGCGCCGTGCGGGGTCGCGGTGACGGTGGTGGGGTCCGGGGCGGGCCACGGCTCGTGGCGGGCGACCCGGCGCGCGGAGCGCCAGTCGTCGTCGCTGCGCAGGATCGTGACGCCCGGCTCCGTCTGGGCGGCAAGGCGGTTGGTGACCACCGTGAGGGTGCCGTCGGGCAGCAGCGCGAGGCCGTCCGCCCCGGACATCGGCTGGTCCAGGGCGACCTCGGTGACTCGTTGCGGATCGTCCACCGGTATCCGGAACACCGCGCCGGGGTTGTAGCGCGCCATCAACAGGTAACCGCCGGGATGCCAGGCGATTCCGTTGGGACCCACACCGTCCCGGCCCAGCAGGCCGGGGTTGTTCAGCAGCAACTCGGCGTGGCCCGAGGGATCGACGCGATAGACCGAGCCACCCGCGATATCGGTGACGTAGGCGTTACCGGCGGCATCGACCGCGACGTCGTCGGGCCCGTGCGGATCGGCCGAATCACTATCCTGGCCCCCCATATTCTCGGCGTGCTTTTGGCCGAGATCGACACGGTGGATGAGGGCGCCGGTGGCCAGGTCGAAGATGCCGAGGCCCGCCTGGCGGGCGAAGGTCTTGTCAGAGGTTCTGCTGCCGGTACCCGGATCCTGGTAGGTCGCGAGAATCCGGCCGTGCGCCGCGTCCACCTGGATCCCCAGCGTGGACACCATCACCCCGTCGTCGACGATGGTGCGGACGGTGCCGTCCGGGCGCACCTCGGACACCGTGCCCTCCCCCAGCGACCCGACCAGGAACGTCTGCCGCGTCGGATCCCACGCCACGCCCTCGGGATACAGATGCGACTCGCCCCCGGTGACGACCGCCGGAAACTGCGGCGCCGCCTCCGGTGTGCCGCAGCTCGCCGCCAGCGCGGCCACCGCCGCCCCGCACGACAGCGCCCGCACGGCCTGCCGAAGTTTCGTTGCCCATCGATCTCGCACGACCACCAGCCCCTCCCCGCACTGCCTCGGCGCACGCCACGGTACCGGAGCCGACGCGTCGCGGCCCGGTCGGCGTTACGCCGTCCCGCGGTCGAGGGCGATGACGTCGACCTCGATCAGCCAGTCCGGTTGTGCCAGCGACGAGACCTCGAGCAAGGTGTCGGCCGGGTACGGCTCGGACAGGAACTCCTCGCGCAACTCGATGACCTGCCCCAGGTGAGCGGCCATATCCCGGACCATGATCGTCACCTTGACCACGTCGTCGAGCGTGGCGCCCGCCGCCGCCAGTACCCGTTCGATGTTCCGGAACGCCTGACGCCCCTGCTCCCTGAAACCGCCCTCGACGGTCCTGCCCCGCTCATCGATTCCGGCCTGCCCCGAGACGTACAGCACGCCCCCGGCCCGGATCGCCTGCGAGATCTTGTACGGCTCGTACCAATCCGGCGTCGTTGCGATCCGCTCGATCCCTGCCTTCGTGGACATGACCACTCCTACCGCTCGAGTGCGCCGCAACCGTTGCCTGCGCATGCTCCTGCTCTGAACGCAGTGGAGTTCGGGGCGATTCCCCGCAATGCGGATATCAGATGTGGGCAGCGTCTCGCACCACTACCCGACGTCGATCACGACAGCGACGATCCCGAGGAATCGGACGCGGTCGCGTCGACCTGCGACGGTGAGGCGGGTTTGCGGTCGGCGGCGCTGTGCGCGCCGCTCGGGGCTCCGCTGCGGCCGACCATCCGGCTGCCGAGGAACGCGACGTAGGCGATCAGGCCGATGACACCCAGCGTGCGGGTGCGGCGCAGCGTGATCGCGAGGCCGAGCAGCAGTTCGGTGAATCCATTGCTGTAGGTCCACTGCCGCGTCGACCGGGGGAACGCCACGCGGGTGAGCTGATCGAAGACCTGGGGCGCGGTGAAGTGAGCGGCGCCGGTTCCGGCCAGGCCGAGACCGAACAGCCGGGCGGCGGTGCTGTCGGGGGTGCGCGCGTCGAGCACGACCGGGTTCTTCGGCGTCCTGCCCTCGACCAGCGCCTGGCTCGCCCGGCGCTTCCTCCTCCTGAGCCCCATGATCACTCCTGTCGTCGGTCGGCGGCGCGAATGGCGGCCGCGAACTTGTCTGGGACAGTCTGTCACAGTTTGCCGGGTAAACGCCCGCCGGGCGGCCGCCGTTTCGCGCTGCGAACGCACTGTCTGTTCGATGATCGCATTCCGCTCCGAACCCGCTCCCCCGCAGCCGATTCCGTTAGGGTTGGTGCTCGAGTAGGCCCAGACGTCCGGCACTGTGTCACCGCGGTCCGGGGAGGGGAGCAACGCGGTGCTCATTCCGCTGCACCGATCGAGCGGCGCACCGATCGACCACATCGTCATGGGGCTGGGCTGGGACCCGACACATCCGCGGCAGCGGAAGTCCTGGTGGTGGTGGTTCGGCGGCGGCAAGACCGAGATCGATCTGAACTCGGCCGCGCTGCTGTTCACCGGCGATCAGCTGGTCGACGTCGTCTATCACGAGCGGCTCGGCACCGACGACGGGTCGGTGCGCCATCACGGCGACAGCGTCACCGGCGAGGGTCCGGGCGACGACGAGGTGATCAGCGTCGACTTCACGCGGCTGCCGGAACAGGTGACCACGATCGTGCTGCTCGTGACCTGCTACAGCGGCCAGACGTTCGAAGGTATCGAGCGGGCGTACTGCCGCCTGCTGGACGACGAGGCGGGCATCGAGATCACCCGCTACCGACTGCCCGCCGGGCCGTATAGCGGATTGGTGATGGGAGTCTTGGAGCGCGGTGCCTCTGGGTGGCAGTTCCGGCAGGTAGCGGAGGGCATTACGGCGGCGCATCCGGTCGACGCGGTACCGCTGCTCGGCAAATACCTGCGCTGACCGGCCGCGCCACTACCGCCGAACTCCTCCTCGGCGGCGGGACCGCGCCGGATGCACACGCTCACCCGCGTGGCAACGACAGTCGCCGGGGCCAACCGGCAACACTCTGGTTATGACCGAGGATTCGCTGCCGAAGGCCTCCCTCGGCGCCCGCCTCCTGGATCGGATACGGACCGCCGAGCGCAAGATGCACCCGAGTTATCTCGGTGTGGTGGTCGCGGCGATCTTCTTCGCGTGGTCGGTGTCGCCGTCGCTGCTGCCGCGGACCTGGATCTTCCAGGGGTTGGTCAGCGGGGTGACCGCGGCGATCGGCTACGGCGTGGGCGCGACGCTGGAGTGGATGTTCCGGCGCTGGGTCCGCCCGCGGCTGCCCGCGCTGCCGCAGCGCCTGGCCGCGGTGACCGAACCGTCGCAGGGCGTGCGCGACGCCGTCAAGGTGGCGGTGATCGTGGCGGTCGTCGGCGGCGCCGCCGCGATCCTGGCCCGGTCCGCGCGGTGGCAGCGCGACATCCAGAGCCTGATGGGCATGGACCGGACCACCACCTCCGGATATCTGCGGACCGAACTGCTCGCGTTCGCCACTCTCGCGATGCTCATCCTGCTGTTCCGCGCGCTGCGCTGGGCGGTGAACAAGGTTGCCGGACTGTTGAGTTCGCGACTGCGGGTGCCGCGCGCCCTGTCGCTGGCCGGTGGCGTCGTGGTGGTCGCCGTCGCCATTGTGCTGCTGTTCCAGGGCATTCTGGTGCGGGGCTTCTTCGATGCCGCGAATTCGGCGTTCGGTCTGCGCAACGGCCGCACCTCTCCGGCGGCGGTGCAGCCGCGGCTCCCGGAGCGGTCGGGCAGCCCGATGTCGTTGGCGCCCTGGGACACTCTGGGCTCCGAGGGACGGTGGTTCGTCTCCTTCGTGCCGACGGCCGGGCGCATAGCGGAGGTCACCGGTAAGCCCGCGACGGAACCGATCCGGGTGTACGCGGGACTCGAATCCGCCCCCGACCCCGAGGCCGTCGCCGACCTCGTGGTGCGAGAACTGGAGCGCACCAAGGCATTCGACCGGAAGGTACTGGTGCTGGTGACGACCACCGGAACCGGCTGGGTCGATTCGACCACGGCCGAGTCGATCGAGTACATGTACGGCGGCGACACCGCCATCGCGGCCACCCAGTATTCCTACCTGCCCAGCGTGCTGTCGTTCCTGTCCGACAGGGAGAAGGCGACGCAGGCCGGTCGGCTGCTGTTCGACAAGGTGCACGCCCGCTGGTCCGAACTCCCGCCGGAGGCCCGCCCGAAGCTGCTGGTCTACGGCGAGAGCCTGGGGTCGCAGGGATCCGAGGCCGCGTTCACGGGCCTGGGCGATATCCGCGCGAAGGCCGACGGGGTGCTGTGGGTGGGCCCGCCGAACTCCAACCGCATCTGGACCGAGGTGGAACAGCGCCGCGACCCCGGCACCCCGGAGATCCTGCCCGTCTATGCCGACGGGTTGGTGGTGCGCTTCGCCGCGACCGCCGAGGAACTGAATCAACCTCCGGGGCAATGGCTTTCACCGCGCGTGGCCTATCTCCAGCACGCCTCGGACCCCATCGTGTGGTGGTCGCCGGATCTGCTGTTCGAACGCCCGGACTGGCTGTCCGAGCCGCGCGGACCCGACGTCTCGCGCTCGGTGCGCTGGTGGCCCATCGTCACCTTCTGGCAGATCAGCGCGGATCTCGCACTCGCCCAGAAGGTTCCGTCCGGCCACGGCCACCGCTACGGCACCCTGGTCCTGGACGGCTGGTCCGCCGTGGCCCAGCCCCCGGACTGGAACCCCGAACTCTCCCAACGCATCCGGCAGGCCCTGGACGAAGACTGGGACCGCGAGATCCAGGAGAAGTAGACCCGGCCTACTCTCTCGAGGCCGGGACGCAATGGCCCGGGCACGGCGAGCCGCCCGGTGTGACCAGCGGGGTAGACCCACACGCATATAGACGGCAGATCCACGCGCACCAGAGCGGCAGATCCACGCGTACAATAGCGGCAGATCCACGCGCAAGGTAGCGGCAGATCCACGCGCTACGGCCCGACCAACTGGAGCGCAGATGCAGACATTACTCGGTCGAGCATTGCCTCGACATGCGGAAACCCTGGTGAGCGATGCGCTCGCAGACACTCGCGTAGTGCTGGTGAACGGAGCCCGTCAATGCGGTAAGAGCACGCTGGTTCGTCTCACTGCGAAGGGTAGCGCATCCGAGTGGCGAGACCTCGACACTGCACTGATACGCCAGGCCGCACTGCAGGACCCCGACGGATTCGTCGACTATCGAGATCTGATGGTGATCGACGAGATTCAACGAGCACCGGACCTGCTGCTGTCCATCAAGGCGCAGGTCGACGCGGATCCGCGACCCGGACGGTACCTGCTTACAGGATCGGCCCGGGTGTTGGGTCTGCGGTCGTTGCCCGACACCTTGGTGGGTCGCATGGAGACGATCGAGTTATGGCCGTTCTCCCAGGGAGAGATCGACGGAACACCCGATCGGTTCATCGATGCGGTCTTCGCAGTCGGCAGCAAGCTGCACCATCAGTCCACGGTCTCCCGAATCGAATATGCGGAACGCCTTGTCCGGGGCGGCTTTCCGGAGGCGGTGGCGCGGACCAACGATCGTAGGCGGCGCAACTTCTTCAATTCCTATGTCGGAGACCTGATCACCCGAGACGTCCAACAGCTGTCGGAAATCGAACGCACCAGCGAGATGCGGGCGCTCGTACAGATGCTGGCCGCCCGCTCCGGCCAACTGCTGTCCACCTCGACGCTGGGCAACGAGCTCGGCCTCGGCGCAACAACCGTGAAGAAGTATGTCGCTCTGCTGGAAGAGGTCTATCTGATCAAGCGAATCCCGGCGTGGTCCCGAAACATCAGCAGCCGCGCCACTAGAACTCCGAAGCTGGCATTCGTCGACTCCGGGATAGCGGGCAGCCTGATAGGCACTGATGCCCGCAGCCTGCTGCGCCCAACAGGACAATTCGGCCCCCTCCTCGAGGGATTCGTCCTCATGGAGCTGGCACGCCAGCTGACCTGGTCCGGCGAGGAGGCCGAACTCTTCCATTACCGAACTCGAGACCAGGTAGAGGTCGATGCCGTCCTGGAAAACCGTCGTGGCGAAGTAGTCGGCATCGAAGTCAAGGCAGCATCCACCGTGGGCCCAGGTGACTTCCGCGGACTACGGCATCTTTCCGAACGCCTCGGTGACAATTTCCTGGCCGGGATCGTGCTCCACACGGGATCCCAGACGTTGCCCTTCGGCCCGAAGATGATGGCGATGCCGGTCAGCGCCCTATGGGAGCCTCTCGAGCCCGTGGCCCGCTGACGATCAGCTGGCGAGCGGGCGGGCTCCGCGGACGCTGTACAGCTCGCGGGCCTTGGCAGGGGTGACGGTTTCGGGGGTGGTGGGCGGTTCCATCCGCACGTGCTGCGCGAGGATCTGTCCGGCCATCGGCGCGATGAACGGTGCGGCCTTGATGAGGCCGAACTTGTTGAAACGGGTGAACATCCACACCAGGACCCTGGCGGGAAGTTTGATGCCGAGGTCCACGATGCCGGGGCGGTCGAAACCGCCGAGGCGGCGCATCCATTTCGGCAGCGTCGCGACCGATGCGAGCGAAAGCAACCGGCTGCCAAGGGCATACGAGAGTCCGGCGCCGTTGCGGGGAGAGGTCCACAGCAGGTGATGCATGCCCTCCTCGGCCCGTTCGGAGCTGCACAGACGCGGGCGGACGCGGTCGAAGTAGGCGCGGACCTCCTCGCGGGAGCGGGGCACGTCCTGCGGCTTGCAGGTCTGCAGTTCGGCCGCGATCGCGCACTCCTGCCAGTACCGCGCCTCCTCCTCGGGGGCGAGCGGGCCGGGACCGAACATCTCGTAGGCCTTCAGGACCGAATGCCAGCCGGTGATGTGGATCCACAGCTGCGTCTCGGGGCTGTTGGCGGCGTAGCGCCGGCCGCTGATGGGCTCGATGCCCGTCATCGTGGCGTGCACCTGCATCAGATGCTCGGACGCCCGAATCGCGGTGCGGCCGTCGCCGATCGCGACGATCAAGAAGTAGGCGAACGTGTTGTCCAGGCGGCTGCGGGGGTCGCTGTAGATCCCGCGGGCATCGGCGACGGCCGCGGTCAGGAACGGGTCGAAGTGCTCGAGGACGACCGCGCGCTGGAAGCCGATCACCGCCGTCGGGGCGGTCCAGATCTTCCAGCTGGGCGAGTCCGGGCCGAAGAACCCGAAGTCGTCCCGGCGAAGGGTGGTCGGATCGAAGCCCATCAGCTACTCCTTTGTGCGCTGCCGCGGCGAATACAACGCCACCGTAGCAATTGCGCGCGATGAATACAACGGTCGAGTAATATTCGGACCGGGACCGCCCGCACCTTCGGGTGCGAGTGCTGACACGATGGGCCGTAGGAGGTGAGGTTGCGGTGACGAAATCCCGCGGCGCGGCCGGTCGGCCACGGCGCCGCTACGCGCCGCGCCTGCCCCGCGAGCAGCGGCGCGCGCAACTGCTCGACGCCGCGTTCACCGTGTTGAGCCGCGTGGAGCTGCACGAGCTCAGCATGGAGGCCGTCGCGGCCGCGGCCGGAGTGGGAAAACCCGTGCTCTACACCGTGTTCAAGACGCGCGCCGAATTGGTGGAGGCGCTGCTCGAGCGCGAGCGTGAGCGCGGCCTCGAACAGGTGGCCACCACCCTGCCCACCGACCTGATCGGCGCCGACCCGGTGACCGCGGCCTCGGCGACGATCGAGGCCTTCGTCGGTGTGGCACTGGATAATCCGACCAGGTGGCGCCTGATCCTCGCCACCCCCGGCAGCGCCCCGGACGAATACCGTGCGGCACTGCGGAGTTCGCGCACCGGCATCTTCGACCAGGCCGAGGCGCTGGTCCGGATGGGCACCGCCCTCGATTCACGATGGGCCGCAGTGGATTCCGCGCTGCTGACGAATTCCCTGCTGAGCATCGCCGAAATGCTCGGCACCCTCGCGGTCAGCGAACCGGACGCCTATCCCAAGGAGCGCCTGGAGGAGTTCGTGCGCTCCATCGTCGGCCTACTGGTCGGCGTCCCCGCCGCCGAGCGGCAGTAACGACGCCCTCAGCTCAGTTGCGCCGCACCGAAGGACACGTGGAAGCGCTGGCACCAGATGCTGACGCTGGTGAGCACATTCAGATCCACATCGGGCGGAATGACGTAGTTCTGGCTTCCCTTGTTGCCCTTGAGGCTGCCGAGGTCCTCGTGCCGCCCGTCGTCGAAGACGAACCAGCCCGCGCGGCCCTCCAGGACGGGTGCGTCGGTGAGCCACACGTGCAGGTCCGGCCCATCGGAGGTATCGAGATTCTCGAGGCGCAAAACCCTACTGCCGTCCGGCAATTCGACAACGACGACGCTGCCCGAGGTGCCGTGCTCGTGTGAGACGAACTCGCCGCGGGACAGGATCCGCGGTTCCTGCCGAAGTTCGGCCCCGGCGGTGACCGCAACGGTCGGCGCCGCCTCGTCCACCACCGTGTTGGTGAACAACCGCCACGGCTGGAACAGGGCCAAGCCGACACCGACCCCGATCACTACGATCACGGCCAATGCCCAGGTAATGCGCGAGCGGGCGATCTTACGTACAGATGGCATTTCGGTCCTCCGGACAACGCACGGGTCTTGACCAACTCAACCGCTTCGGCCGCCGGATCGAGCCCGATCCGTGCCGGTCGTCACCGATTCGTCAGACTTCGGGACAGTGCACCCGGGACCACCCAGCCCTGGTTCCATCAGCTGGGCCCGTCCAATCGCGTCGAGGTCCGCCGCATCGACCTGACCCCGGACCTGCCGAGCGTTCCGGGTCTACATCCCCCGCTGCCCCGCCAGTACCTCGCGGAGTGTCTCGACCCACCAATCGAGCATCCGAGCCCGCACGTCTCCGAGCCCGACGCTTCTGCGAAATTCGTCGCCGAACAACGGATCCATCGCGACGGCCTGATGCAGTGCGGCCACCGTCACCTGAACCTCCTCGCGCGACGGGGGTGTGCGGCCGGTGCCCGCGCACTGCTCCCGCGCCTGCGCGTGCAGCCGGTCCACGACGTCGTCGAGCATGCCGAGGCCGGTGTCGCGCCACCCCGAGCGATGTAGGGCGAGCGCCAGTTCGGCGTAGCCGTCGGCATAGAGCGCGGCCAAGGTATGGACCAGCGTCGCCGGATCGACCGGGCCCTCGGCCCACGCGCCGACGACGCCGTCCAGTTCGGCCTTCAGCGTGGCCCCGCCGAAACGCAACAGCGCCTCCAGCAGCTGCTCGCGGGTGCCGAAGTGGTGATTGACGGCGGCATCGGAGACCCCGACCTCGGCGGCGACGGCGCGCACCTGCACCGCGGCAGGACCGCCCGCCGCCAGCAGCCTGCTCGCCGCCTCGAGAATCAGGCGCTTGGCCTCGTCGGGTTTGCGTCGTACGCGGGCTGGCACACTTCCGATACTACCTTGACTGGTCAAGGTATGCCGTCCTACCTTGGAGCCCCAAGGTATCGGAGGTACCGCCGTGCACCACACAATTCCCGCGCTGACCGAACTGGCGGCCGATCTCGGTGTCACAGCCCACGATCCGGCCCCGCCGCGCGCCTTCCGATATCGCCGCGCGGACTGCTCGCTGCACGGATTCGACTGGGGCGGAACAGGTTCGGCGGTCTTCCTGCTACACGGCGGCAGACTGACCGCGCACACCTGGGATCTGGTGTGCCTCGAGCTGCGCACCGGCGTACGTCCGGTCGCACTGGACTTACGCGGCCACGGCGACAGCGACTGGTCCACGGACTACCGCCCCGCGACGATGGCCGCGGACGTGATCGCCGCGGCCGATCACCTGGGCCTGGACCGGGTGCACCTGGTGGGAATGTCACTGGGCGGAGTCGTCGCGGCCCATACCGCCGAGGCCCACCCCGACCGCGTCGCGAGCCTGACGCTGGTCGACGTCGCGCCCGGCGTCGATTTCGACAGCACCCGCCGCATGCGCGCGTTCATCACCGGGCTCGGCCCCGTACGGAGTCTGGACACCGTGGTGGACGAGGCCATGCGGGTCAGTCCCCGCGCTCACCGCGCGACCGTCGCCTATCGGATGAGCACCCTGTTCCGCCGCGGCCCGGGCGGCGAGTGGGTCCCCAAGGCCGACCCGAGCCCGCCCGACTTCCCCGCCATTCTCGCGGCGGTGGATCGCCTCGCCGCGCAAATCACCGGCGTCCCGGTGCTGCTGGTGCGCGGCGCCCGCAGCCGAGTGCTCGGCCGGGCCGCGGCCGAACGACTCGTCGCACAGGTCCCCGGAGCGAAGCTGGTATCGATACCGAACGCGGGCCACAACGTCCAGGAGGACAATCCCGCCGCACTCGCCGCGGCCCTGCGCACGTTTCTGAGTGTGTGACAAAAGGTCAGGCGTTCCGGCCGGGACGGCTACCATGCGACGCATGGCCATCAAACTCGAGAACGTCGCCATCGCCGTTCGCGACCTCGAAGCGACGATCGCCTTCTTCACCGATCTCGGGCTCACGGTCCTCGGCCGCGACACGGTCAGTGGTGAGTGGACCGACACCGCCGTCGGCCTCGACGGCAACCACGCCAAGATCGCCATGCTCCAGACGCCCGACGGTCACGGCCGCCTCGAACTCTTCGAGTACATCCACCCCGAAGCGATCGAGACCGAGCCCACCCGCCCCAACGAGATCGGCATGCACCGCGTCGCCTTCTCGGTCGATGATATCGACGCGGCCCTCGAGACAGCCGCGAAGCACGGCTGCTATCCACTACGCGGCGTGGCGACCTATCAGGACATCTACAAGCTCACCTACGTGCGCGGCCCCAGCGGCATCATCGTCATGCTCGCCCAGGAGCTGAAGAAATAGCGGCCGTCCAGCTTCGATAGGGCGAGTCATCGCCTCGCGGTCGAGACCGGACCCCGGCTTGCGGCGTGGCGATACCCGCTGCCGCGCACGGAATTCCGGCCGCCTGCGCCAGCCAACCGCTTTCGACACCGGCAGCTCTCGGCCGACCTCCTGTCTTGGGCAGCCGACGGATCCGTGGAACCGATTGCCCGAGTTGCGCTGGTGAAACTCCGTGAGCGGCTTGCTCATTGATGATTGATTGAGTGGTGGACAGAGCAGAAACGAGCAAGTACTCTACGACCAATCGATTGCGGCCCGCGCAACCACGGCGGCCGATCGGGATTCGTCCGTTACGTCGTTAAGGGTCCGCCCATGCACGGTGACCTTCCCGCCCCCGACCTGATCGGCACGCTCTCCGGCTATCTGCTCCTGATGCCGCTCTCGCTGGCACACAACCTGCAACTGCTGTTCGCGACGGTGTTCTGAGGGGGAATCGTGCCGAAACGCCTGTTCGCCGTGACAGTGGCAGCCATACTGGCCGCCGCGATCATCGCGGCCTGCGCACCGCGGGTCGTCGCCGTACCGATTCCCGGCGCACAGGCGACCACCCTGTTCGTCCCCGGCGCCGACGGCGTCCTGCTCAATGCCGTCATCACGGCACCGCCAGACCTCGCCGAGCACAAGAACCCGCTGGTCCTGCAGCCGTCGGGCTGGGGTATGCCCGCGATGGGCAGCATCGGATCGGCCTACAGGCTCTCCAGCGGAGCAGGTTTCGTCTCCATCGAGTACACCGCGCGCGGCATGTATCTGTCCGGCGGCGAGGTGGATCTGCTGGGCGACCGGGACGCTCGGGACGCCTCGGCCGTAATCGATTGGGCGATAGCGAATCTCAATGTCGATCCCGATCGCATCGCCATCGCCGGCGGCTCCTACGGCGCGGGCCTGAGCCTGCTCGCGGCCGCGCACGACCCCCGAATCAAGGCCATCGTTGCGGATTCGCCGCCCGCCGACGGAACCGCGGCGCTCGCCCCGAACGGCACCCTGAAGACCGGCGGGCCTGCGGCACTGGCCTTGACGGGCGCGTCGACCAACCGATTCAGCCCCGAGATGACCGCCGCGGGACTGCACGCGATCCTGACCACCGACCCGAGTTCGCTGGCGGCGCTGACCAATACGCGACTGCTGGCCGACGCCGTCGACACACTGAACGCGAACGGGACCGCGGTGTTCCTCGCCCACGACTGGCAGGACTCGCTGCTGCCGGTCGGCCCGGTGTTCCACCTGTTCGACCGGTTGACGGGGCCGAAGATGCTGTACCTGCAGCCGGGCGACCACTCCACCGGCGGCGGGCCCGGCCAGGTGGCGGGCCTGCCGAATCCCGTGTGGGATGCGGGGATTCGCTGGCTCGACCACCACCTCAACGGCGCCCCGAACGGCATCGACACCGAGCCCGTCGTCAATCTCGCCCCGGCCGATGGCGGCCCGTACGACGGCTATCGCTCCGTCGCCGACGCGGTGCCGGCCGCACAGGCATTCCCGCTGTCCGCTCCGGCAGCCGGGGTGCTCGGCGCCGATCCGGGCGATAGCTGGAGTCAGCCACTGCGTTCCGGCGCCACCACCGCCGTATCCGCCGTCCCCTACGTCACCGGATCGCTGGCGCAGCTCGGATCGGCGCCGCCGATCCCGCTCGGCAGCGTGGACCGCACTCTCGCCGGGGTCTGGCACACCGCGCCGTTCGACGCGGGGGCTCGGATCGCCGGAAGTCCGCGGCTCGATCTCACCGTCATCCCACCGACCGCCGATCTCAGCCTGTTCGGCATTCTCTACGACGAGGCTCCCGACGGCTCCGGCACGCCGGTCACATACTGGCCGATCACCCGGCACGACCTGCGGCCCGGGCAGCCGAACGCCGTCGCGTGGGAGCTGTCGCCCACCTACTGGAAGCTCGCACCGGGCCACCGGCTGGCGCTCACGGTCACCTCGCAGGATCCGGTGCCGTTCGTCAGCGCGACGCCGGTGGGGAGCACCGTCACCTTCGCCGCGCCGTCGACGGTCGAGATACCAGTGGGGGCAGCGTGAATCGGGCCGCGGAGCGGTGGCGCGCAGTCGGCTCGAGTCGCGTTGCGGACCGGCAGCGCTCATTCCGGTGCGGTAGTGCGGAATTTCGCGGCACACTGTTGATAGCTTCGGTAATTCTGTTGTCCGCGAGCCTCTTTCAGGTAGCACCCGCCCGAGCGGATTCCGGCGTCGCGCTGCCCGCGACCGTGCCGTCGGTGCAGCAGTGGTCGCCGGGACAGGGCCGCTTCCAGCTCGGCGACGTGGCACGCCTCGTTGCCGAGGGCTCGGCCGAACCCGTGGCCCGCCGCCTTGCGGACGACATCGCCCGATCCACACGGCGGATCCTCGCCGTCACCGAAACCGCATCGCGCCCAGGCGATGTGGAGTTGCGTCTGGCCGACTCCGGTCCGGCGGAACCGGAGTCTTATCGCATCGAGATCGGCGACACCGTCACGGCGACGGCCCGTACCCGCGAAGGTCTCGTGCACGCCGCCCAGACACTGCTGCAATGGTTCGGGGCGACGGCGGCTCTGCCGCGCGGCCTAGTCGAGGATCGGCCGGACTATCCCGAGCGCGGCCTGCTGCTCGACGTCGGCCGCCAGTTCCTGACCGTCGACTGGATCAAGCAGCGGATCCGCGAGATGGCCTACTACCGAATGAATCTGCTGCACCTGCATCTGTCGGATGTAGGCGGATTCCGGCTGGCCAGTGCGACCCATCCGGAGATCACCTCACCGCAGCACTACAGCCGCGGCGATATCGACGAGATCGTTTCCTACGCAGCGGAATACGGTATAGAAGTGCTCCCCGAGATCGACTTCCCCGCGCATATGAACGCGATCCTCGAACCGCATCCCGAACTGAAATTGCGCCCCGCGCAGACCTCTCCGGCCGACGCGGCCGCCGATACCCTGCTCGCCGGGAGCGCGGAGGGCCGACTGGATCTGTCCCGGCCCGAATCGTATCGGCTGGTCGAGGATCTGCTGCGCGAGTTCGTGCCGCAGTTTCCCGGGCGCTCCTTCCACATCGGCGGCGACGAATACGTCCGCGACTACGGCCGGTACCCCCAGCTCGGTGACTACGCCCGCGCCACCCTTGGCCCCGAATTCACCGCCGAGGACCTCACCGTGGACTTCTTCAACTGGGAGGCCGAAATCGTGCGGTCCTACGGGAAGACCGCGCGCGTCTGGAACGACGGCATACCCGACAGCGCCCGCATCCCGGTCGACCCGTCGATCACGGTCGAGTACTGGACCGGCGGAAACCTGCTGCCCTGGGCGGGCGGCGCACGGACCCCCGAACAGCTGGTCGACGAGGGACATCCGATCGTGAACGCCGCCTTCACCCCCACCTACTTCGCCACCGGCGGCTACGCGCAGCCGCTGAACTCCCCGCCGGAACTCCTCTTCGCCTGGGACCCGGCCGTTTTCGTCACCGGCGCCCGACTGCGCCCCGACCAGCGCTCCCGCCTGCTCGGCGCGAAACTACACATCTTCTGCGACGACCCCACCGCCATGACCGAGCAGCAGATCACCGCCCCGGTACAGGAGCGACTACCGATCCTCGCGCAACAACTCTGGTCCGGCACCGACGGCATCGCCTACCCCGACTTCACCACCAGAGTCCGCACCACCGCACTGCCTCCATACTGATCCCCGCACCTCGCACACTCACACGCCCACACACGCCTCCCGCACCGAGCACACTCACACACCCAGTACTCCGCAAACGCTCCCACACCGCGCACACACTCCAGCACCGGTACCCCACACGCACTCCCGCACTCCGCACACACCTCCGCGCCCGCCGCACTTCAGCACCCGCCGCGCTACCGCACCGCAGCCACAACACTCGGTACCCCACACGCACTCCCCGCACCCCACAAACACCCCAGCACCCCGCCGCGCTACCGCACCGCACACACACCACAGCACCCATTCCCCCACACACCCCTGCACCCCACAAATACCGCCGCACTTCGCACACACCCCCGCATCCACACGCACTCCCGGACTCAGCACACACCCCGCATCCACACGCACTCCCGGACTCAGCACACACCCCGCGCCCCGCCGCACTCCGTGCCCCACACACGCTCCCGCACCCCGCACGTACTCCCGCACTCCGTGTCCCACTCACACTCACGCACCCCGTGCGCGCCCTCGCACCCCGTACACGTGCTGCAGCGGGTGCGGGAACGAAGACGGGGTGCGGGAGAGCGACAAGATCACTTCGGGCGACTGCCGGGCTACTGTGGAAATCGGTGGTCCACGACCACGCGGGCCCAAGGGCGGGTTCGTCGGCTATCGGAACGGACACGCGCATGCAGATTCAGGTCAACACCGACAGCACCATTACCGGCAGCGCCGACCTGGTCCAGCAGGCCGAGGCGACGATCGGCACCCACCTCGAACGCTTCGCCGACCAACTCACCCGCGTCGAGGTCCACCTCAGCGACCAGAACGGGGCCAAGGGCGGGTCCGACGACATCAAATGCGTGCTGGAAGCGCGTCCGGCCGGCCAGCCCCCGGTCGTGGTCACCCACCGCGCAGGCTCCGTCGAGGCCTCCTACACCGGCGCCGCCGAGGAAATGAACCGCCTGCTCACCAGCCGCTACGGCAAACTCCGCCACACCAAGGGCGGCGAATCCATCCGCCACCTCCCGGTCGACTAACCGAACCGCCACCGACGCCCCTGACCTCGGGCGCCGGTCGACCAGTTCCCCCGCCCGGTTCGATCACCGCAGACCGATGGCCCCGACGCGGCCGATGGTCGTCGTGCCGTCCGGGTTGTCACCGCCGCGACCGCACAGACCGGCTCCAGTCCACTCCACGTCATGGCGGGCCAGAGTTCGGCACCGGCCTTGCGCGCCGCGAAATGCGGCTGTGCAGTCCGGATTGTCACCGCCACAACCGCACACACCGGCTCCGGTCGATCTCGACCTCGTGGCGGGGCGGAACCTTGGCGCGGTTCGGACTGTGCAGTGCCGGGGAGGCCGTTGCGCGGAGCCGACGACCTGGTCGAGGCCGGGCACGGCCCGGCCGACGTGGCCTCCTTCGGGCGCGCGCTATCATTGTCGGCGTGTCTACCCCCCGAGTTTCTTAGCTGAGGACCTGTTTCCCGGCTAGAAGTCTGTCCTCTGACAACTCGGAGTAATTCTCATGATCACCGTTCGCGGTGTCGAGCTGCGGGTGGGTGCCCGCGTGCTGCTGTCCGACATCTCCTTCACCCTTTCTCCCGGCGACCGGGTCGGCCTGATCGGCCGTAACGGCGCGGGGAAGACCACGCTGCTGCGTGCCCTGGCCGGGCTGGACCGGCCGGCCGCGGGGTCCGTCACCACCACCGGCCCGATCGACGTGCTGGCCCAGGACCCGCGCGACGTCGACCCGCGGCTCACCGTCGCCGACCGCATCCTGTCCGCGCGCGGGCTGGATGTCGCGGTGCGCGACCTGCGCGCGGCCGAGACCGCGATGGCCGAGGCCCGCGACGCGGGCGCGCTCGAGCGGGCGATGAGCGACTACTCAAGGGCCGAGGCCGCCTTCGTGGCGGGCGGCGGCTATGCCGCCCAGGCCGAGGCCGCACGCATCGCCGCCGGGCTCGGCCTGCCCGATCACGCGCTCGATCAGCAGGTGTCCGCCCTCTCGGGCGGGCAGCGGCGGCGTGCCGAACTGGCGCGAATCCTGTTCGGCGGCAACGGCGGAACCCTGCTGCTGGACGAGCCGACCAACCATCTCGACGCCGACGCCGTGGGCTGGTTGCGCACCTTCCTGCGCGGGTTCGCGGGTGGGCTGCTGGTGATCAGCCACGATTCGGCGTTCCTGGCGGGGTTCATCAACCGCGTATTCCATCTCGACCCGCAGCGCGCGGCGCTGGACGTGTACAACACCGACTGGGACCGGTATCTGGCCCAGCGCGACACCGACGAGCGGCGGCGAATCCGGCAGCGCGCCAACGCCGAACGCAAGGCCGCCGCCCTGCACGCGCAGGCGGAGAAGATGAAGTCGCGGGTGGCCACGGCCGTGGCGGCCCGCAATATGGCCCGGCGCGCGGACCGCATGCTGGGCGACCTGGAACCGCGGCGGCGAGCGGAGAAGGTGGCCCGCATCAGGCTGCCCGAACCGCAACCGTGCGGGCGAATACCGCTGGGCGCGATCAGCCTGGCGAAATCCTATGGCGGGCACCGCGTTCTGGATTCGGTGGACCTGGCGGTGGATCGCGGCAGCCGGCTGGTGGTGCTCGGACACAACGGTGCCGGGAAGACGACCCTGCTGAGAGTGCTTGCGGGCCAGGAGGTTCCGGACAGCGGCCGCGTGGTGCCCGGACCCGGGCTGCGGTTGGGCTACTTCGCGCAGGAACACGACACCCTGGACCCGGCGCTCACCGTCCGGGAGAACCTGGCCGTCGCCGCCGGGAACCTGACCGACCTCGAGGTACGGCGGGTGCTGGGTGCGTTTCTGTTCACCGGAACCGACGACGCCGACAAACCGGCGGGTGTGCTGTCGGGCGGCGAGAAGACGCGGCTCGCGCTGGCCGGGCTGGTGCACTCGGGAGCGAACGTGCTGCTGCTGGACGAGCCGACCAACAACCTGGACCCGGCCTCGCGCGGCGAGGTACTCGGGGCGATCGACGCCTATCCGGGCGCGATCGTCATGGTCACCCACGACGAGGGCGCGATCGATGCGCTGCGCCCCGACCGGGTCCTGATCCTGCCCGACGCCGACGAGGACCTGTGGACCGAGGACTACCGCAGCCTGGTCGCGCTGTCCTGACCTGTTGTCACTCGCCGTCCGGAGCGCCGCCCCTCGGGCCCATGGCTCGTGTCCCGGGGGCCGGTTTCAGCAGCACACCGGCAATTCGGCCTGAAAACGCGCACACTGCCGGTTCGGCGACGGCACGGCGGACGTAGGACGTAGGACGTAGGACGTAGGACGAGTATGGACCGCTCCGGACTCAGTCCGCGAGGTCGGCGATGATCTGCCGGGCGACCGCGGTCGTTCCGGCAGCGTCGGGGTGGTACGAGCTACCGACCGCCGACACCGGATCCCCTTGTGCGGCAAGGGGGTTGTTGAAGCCGAACGTCCACGGTTCGGGACTGCAGGCGGTGTGGGCGTTCGCCTCGGGGACGGCGATCAGGCGCGCCCCGGTCGCCAGCGCCGCATCGCGGGTGGCCACGGTCAGGCCGTCGTAGGTGCGCCGAGCGCGGGCGGCCTGTTCGGGGCTCATCGGCGTCGCCGCACAGGGTGTGCCGTCGGCGGGCAGCACGGGCAGGTACTGCACCAGCGCGACCGTGGCCCGCGGAGCCCGCTCCCGCACAGCGGTGACGACCTCGGCGATAGAACGCTCGACATCCTCGAAGGCACCGCGGCCGGGTTCGGTTGTGGCCAAGGCACGATCGCACAGACCGGGCACCGCGCCCACCGCGGCGTGGCAACCGCTCCCGGCGATCATCGAGCCGACCAGGTTCAGATCGTTGCCGCCGATGCTCACGGTGACGAGCCGGGTGTCGGCGGTGACCGCGTCGATCTGCGGCGGCAGCAGCCGATTCGGAATCCGTTGCGGCCGTTGGAGAATGTCGGCCGTCGTGGCGCCCGAGCAGGTCACATCGACCAGCTCCAGCCCGGTCGCCGCGGCGACCTGGTGTGGATAGTTCTGCCCGGAGCGCCCGCAGCCCCGCTCCACCACCGGCGGCAGGCCGGGACCGGCGGCATACGAACTCCCCAGCGCGACATAGCGTTCCCCGTCCGCGGGCGGCTCGGCACCGGCCACACCCGGCGCCAACGCCAGGGCCGACACCGCTATCGCGAGCATTCCCGACTTCATCCGTCCACCTCTCGATTCGTACCGAGCGCCTGCCCAGAGGCTAGCCGCCCGGCACACGGCAAGCCCGCTATCCCCCGATCCATCGTTGACATGTGACCATTTGGTCACATATCGTCGTGACGTGGCAGACGACGACCTCGCGTTCAAGGCACTCGCCGATCCGAGTCGCCGATTCCTGCTCGACCTCCTGTTCGCCCGCGACGGACGCACGCTGGGAGAACTGGAGTCCGAGCTGGAAATGACCCGTTTCGGCGTCGCCAAGCACCTGCGGGTGCTGGAGGACGCGGGCCTGGTGGTCACGCGCCGCTCGGGCCGGGAGAAATTGCACTTCCTCAATCCGGTGCCGATCCGGCTGATCCACGACCGGTGGATCGGCAAATACACCGAGCGGGCGGCCGCCGCGCTCGTCGACCTCAAATTCGAACTGGAGCAGCAAGCCATGACATCGACATCCGACACCACCACCAGCACCGTCAGGGTCTACCGCGTGTACATCAAGGCGACCCCGCAGGCGATCTGGGACGCCATCACCCAGCCGGAATGGACCGTGAAATTCGGCTACCAGGCACCGGTCGACTACGACCTGCGCCCGGGCGGCGCGTTCCGCGGACTGGCCAGTGCCGCGATGAAGGAGCACGGCGCGCCGGACGTGGTGATCGACGGCGAGGTCATCGAGGCCGACCCGCCGCGCCGGCTCGTACAGACCTGGCGCGCACTGTTTCTCGGCGAGGACTTCACCCGGCTCACCTACGAGATCGAGGACGAGGGCGCGGGCATCTCGATCCTCACCGTCACCCACGATGTGACCGGCGCGCCGCAGACCGCCGCCCAGACCGATGGGCAGCTGCCGGGCGCGGGCGGCGGCTGGAATCAGACGCTCAGCGACCTGAAGACCCTGCTGGAGACCGGAAAAGCCCTGTACTCCTGACTATTTCACGACCGCCTCGCACCTCGACCGACAGGTGCGAGGCCCCGTTCCCGATAGATCCGAGCCTCGGAGCACCGCCATGTCCACCGTCACATCCACCAACCCCCTGAGCACGCCCGCCGAATCACGAACCACCCGTGGGCTTCTCGCCTGCGGCATAGCGGCGGGCCCGCTGTTCGTCCTCTTGATCGTCGCACAAGCGTTGACCCGCAACGGTTTCGACGCCACCCGCCATCCGCTGAGCATGCTGAGCCTCGGCGCGCACGGCTGGATCCAGATCGGAAACTTCGTGGTCTGCGGCGCCCTGGCGCTGGCCTCCGCCGTCGGCTTGCGTCGCGCACTCGACCGCACGCGCACCGCGGCGTGGGCGAGCGCGCTCGTCGGCGTGTACGGCGCAAGCCTGATCTGGGCGGGCATATTTCCCACCGATCCCGCCGACGGCTTCCCGCTCGGCACCCCCGACGGCGCGCCCGCCGAGGTCAGCTGGCACGGCATGCTGCACAATCTCGCACCGGTCGGCTCCGGCCTCGCAGTCAGCGCGGCGTGTGCGGTGTTCGCCTATCGGTATGCCCGCGCCCGGCACCGGGGTTGGGCGTACTACTGCGCACTCGCGCCGATCCTCTACTTCGCGCTCGGATTCACCGCCTTCCCCCTGCACGACTACCGACTGATGCTGGCGGGTGGCGCCCTGGTCTGGACCTGCGCCTCGGCCTGCACCCTGAAGACACTGACCGAGATGCCCTGAACCGGCGGCCCGCCGATTCGGCCGTTCCTCCTCCGGCGCACCGCGAATCCTGGTGACATGGGGGCGATCATCCGTCGTGAGGAGGCAGTCGTGTTGTCGCTACAGGAAATTTCGGATCGGCTGGAGATCGAGGACCTCATGGTCCGCTATTCGCACGCCGTCGACACGCAGCGGTGGGATGCGCTCGACGAGATCTTCACCCCCGACGCCTTCATCGACTACACGACGATGGGCGGGCCGAAGGGCGGCCTGCCGGAGATCAAGCAGTTCCTCGCCCAGGTGATGCCGAACTTCCTCGCCTTCCAGCATCTCATCAGCAACTCCTCGATCACGGTCGACGGCGACACCGCCACCGGCCGCACCATGTGCCACAACCCGATGCTCACCCCGGACGGCGACGGCGGGCAGCGCCTGATGCTGTGCGGCCTCTGGTATCTCGACACCTTCGCCCGCGTCGACGGCTCGTGGCGCATCGCCCGCCGCGAGGAGGAGAAGAGCTACATGTTCGTCGCGCCGTCGGCCGGATGAGCCGAGGTCACCCCATCTGGAACCCATGACAATTTCGCCCCGTGGGGTCCGTTGATCTATCACCTCTCGGGACGGCCGCGTGATCGCCGGTTCCGCGTGTACCCGGCGAAATTCGATGCGACACTGAAGAGAGAATCCGACATTGTGCGGGCAGCGAGACCGACGGCGTCCGCCAGATCGCGGCCTGCCTCGGCGCGGGCCCGCCGACGGAGGTGCCATGAAAGTCGGCGACAGGGTCAAATTGACCAAGAACCACGACATCGCCCCCTTGGCCGCGATAGCCGCCGGCACGGTCGGCGAGATCGTCGGTGTGCGCGACGAGACGTGGCAGCGGATTCCGACGCGCCTGTACACGGTTCAGTTCGACATCCTGCAGGTGACGATCGCCGAAATGCGCAACGAGCTCGCTCCGGCCTGACCGCCTGGAATCAGCGGCGGCCGGGAGCGTTGTCAGGGGTATGACGTCGTTGCACTCGGTCCGGTTCTCGATCCTGGACCGCTCCCGTGTCCGGCAGGGGCAGAGCCATCCGGCGGCGCTGCGGGACACCGTCGAGTTCGGACAGCTGGCCGAGCGGTGGGGCTACCACCGGTTCTGGGTATCGGAGCATCACAGCGTGCCGGGCGTGGCCGGGTCCGCGCCGACCGTGCTGGCGGCCGCCGTCGCCGCCGCGACCGACCGGATCCGGGTGGGGACCGGCGGGGTGATGCTGCCCAACCACCAGCCGCTGGTCGTCGCCGAGCAGTTCGGGGTGCTGGAGTCGCTGTATCCCGGGCGGATCGATATGGGGCTGGGCCGGTCGGTCGGATTCACCGGCGGGGTGCGCCGCGCGCTCGGGCACGACAAGGACGACGCCGAGGATTTCGACGCCCAGCTCACCGAGTTGCTGGACTACTTCGCCACGGGGCGCGACGGCGTGCACGGCTGGCCCGCAGAGGGGCTCCGGGTCCCGGCATACCTGCTGGCCATCGGATCCGGCGCGGATCGGGCCGCGCGATTCGGCCTGCCCCTGGTGATCGCCGCCGCGCACGGCGAGGAGGCGATGGTGCGCTCGATCGAGCAGTACCGCAACGATTTCCGGCCTACCGCGTGGGGCGTGGCGCCCTACGTGATCGTCTCCGGATCGGTCGTCGTCGCCGATACCGCCGAGGAGGCGCGGCGGCTGCTGATGCCCGAGGCGTGGTCGGCCGCGTACTCGCGCACCCGCGGCGAGTTCCCGGTGCTGATGCCGCCGGACAGCATCGATCCCGGGGCGATGACCGAGCGGGAGCGGCGCATCTTCGACGAGTCGATGCGGGGACACCTGGCAGGCACCGAGGACACCGTCGCCGACGGCCTCGAGCGGCTCATCGGTCGCACCGGCGCGGACGAGATCCTGGTACACACCAGCACCTTCGACCGTGCGGCCCGGATGGAGTCGCATCGGCGGCTGGCGCGGCTGGTCGGGCTCGGGGCGGCGGACCGGCCTGCCGAAGCGACAGACTCTGTGCCCCGGTAGGGCACAGAGCCTTGGTCGCCTCGAGGGCACGAACTAGCGCGAGCCAACAGGAGCCCGGCACCGGTCCGAGCGGGAATCTTACTTCCGCACGGGCGTATGTTCGGTAACTCGAGCGTGCGAGTTGCCTCCGAATCCGACATGCGCCTCTTCCCGCATCCGATCGACCATGTGCGGGTAGTGCAGTTCGAACGCCGGACGCTCCGACCGGATCCGCGGCAACTCGTAGAAGTTGTGCCGCGGCGGCGGGCAGGTGGTCGCCCACTCCAGGGAGTTGCCGTAGCCCCACGGATCGTCCACCGTCACCACCTCGCCGTAGCGGTAGCTCTTGAAGACGTTCCACACGAACGGCAGCACCGAACCGCCGAGGATGAAGGCACCGATGGTGGAGATCGTGTTCAGCATCGTGAACCCGTCGGACGGCAGGTAGTCGGCGTAGCGGCGCGGCATACCTTCGGCACCCACCCAGTGCTGCACCAGGAAGGTGGTGTGGAAACCGATGAACGTGGTCCAGAAGTGCCATTTTCCGAGACGCTCGTCGAGCATGCGGCCGGTCATCTTCGGGAACCAGAAGTAGATGCCCGCGTAGGTCGCGAAGGCGATGGTGCCGAACAGCACGTAGTGGAAGTGCGCGACCACGAAGTAGGAGTCGGAGACGTGGAAGTCCAGCGGCGGGCTGGCCAGGATGACACCCGACAGGCCACCGAACAGGAACGTGACGATGAATCCGACCGAGAACAACATCGGTGATTCGAACGTCAACTGCCCCTTCCACATGGTCCCGATCCAGTTGAAGAACTTCACGCCCGTGGGGACCGCGATCAGGAACGTCATGAACGAGAAGAACGGCAGCAGCACCGCACCGGTGGCGTACATATGGTGCGCCCATACCGCGATCGACAATGCCGCGATCGCGAAGGTCGCGTACACCAGCGCGGTGTAGCCGAAGACCGGTTTGCGGCTGAAGACCGGGAAGATCTCCGACACGATGCCGAAGAAAGGCAACGCGATGATGTACACCTCGGGATGGCCGAAATACCAGAACAGATGCTGGTAGAGCAGGCTGCCGCCATTGGCCGGGTCGTAGATGTGGCCGCCCAGCTGCCGGTCGTAGAACAACCCCATCAGCGCCGCGGTGAGCACCGGGAAGGCGACCAGGATGAGCACGCTGGTAATCACGATCGTCCAGGTGAAGATCGGCAGCCGGAACGGCGTCATACCCGGCGCGCGCAGGCAGACCACCGTTGTGATCATGTTGACGCCGCCGAGAATCGTGCCCAGGCCCGAGACGGCCAGGCCCATGATCCACAGGTCGGCGCCGACGCCGGGCGCGTGCACGATATCCGACAGCGGCGAATACGCCGTCCAGCCGAAATCGGCGGCGCCGCCGGGGGTGATGAAACCCGCCGTGGCCATGGTCGCGCCGAACAGATACAGCCAGTAGCTGAACGCGTTCAGACGCGGGAACGCGACGTCGGGCGCACCGATCTGCAGCGGCAGCACGATATTCGCGAACGCGAACACGATCGCCGTCGCGTAGAACAGCAGCATGATCGTGCCGTGCATGGTGAACAGCTGATTGAACTGCTCCGTCGACAGGAATTGCAGACCCGGCCGCGCCAGTTCGCCGCGCATCAGCAGCGCCATCAGACCGCCGATGAGAAAGAACGACATGGCGGTGAACAGATACATCTGGCCGAGCATCTTGGGATCGGTCGTCGTCAGGGCCTGATACAGAAACGACCCCTTCGACCGGCCCCGCGGCGGATAGGGCCGCACGGCCTCGAGCTCGCGCTCCGGCTTCGGAGATACAGCGGTCAACACATCCTCCTAGGTCGTTCCGCAGCGACCGTGTGCTGACGGAACCGGAACATGAAACCCACGAATGACGCGCACGACGAACGCAAGCAGCATACTTGCAGCTACTCGAGGGTGCGGGGGAACACTCCGAGCCCGCCGGGTTCGATCCCGGCCGAGAACGCGCCGGAATGACGAAGCGGCCCGGCCCCGACTCACGGGACCCACACACCACCGCTGACGTGGGGATTCGTCGTTGCCCTCGCCGATCGACTATTCTTTCCCTCGTCGCCGAGTGCGAAATGCGGATGTAGCGCAGCTGGTAGCGCATCACCTTGCCAAGGTGAGGGTCGCGGGTTCGAATCCCGTCATCCGCTCTCCGATTCATCCGGCAGCACCGCTGCAGGGCCGAATTCATTGCCCCGCAGGCGTTTTCATCCCCGTAATTCGATTTCCGCACCTCAGCTGCCGGTCCGGTAGTCGTCGACCTCCTCCCCGGCCACGACTCCATCCCTATTGCGTCCGACCGGAGTCCGGCGTGACGTGGCGGACCTCGACCAATCTCTCCCAGGCCGCGCGCTTCCGTGCGCAGTCCTGGCGGCGGCACGTCTTGTGCTGACGCATGACCTGGTGCGCAGCCTTCACTGTGAAGGGCTCCGGCGGCGGTCCGTGGTGCCACCCGACGACCTCGACCACCCGTGTAGAGTCCTCGCCCGGCTCCCATACGTCTTCGTCGTCGAAGCTCAGCAGCAGGTACACAGCACCGCCGAGGATCACGACAAGACCCAGGAGTGTCGACCACATCGCCGTGCTCATGCCTCTCCAGAGAGGGAAGGGGACGTGGTCCAGCGAGTGAAACTCATTCGTGGTTGGGCGGTTTCAATGTCCACGATGCACATCAGCGCGTGCAGTTGGATCACGTCGAAATGGCTTGGCGACGGTGCGATCACCGCATCCACATCCGCGGCACGAACCTGGTCGACCAGAGGCAGCACAGACGGACGGGGCCAGTAGAGGCGATACCGAGCTGTCGTGCGAGCCTTCGGATTCTGACATTCTCCAGCTCTGACCACGAGCTGACAGCAAGGTCGATCCACGCCAATGCAGTCGGATGCACCCTCATCGTCCGTCCCCTCGATCTGTTGCTCTACCGGTGACGCCCGTCGATGGATGGCAGGCCGATCCCGGGACCGCCGCTAGCGGATCCGCGCGACTGTGGTGGACCAACCCGCCGCCGGAGCCAGCCGCCGTTTCGAACGCTACGTGTGGGATGCACGGGACCGAAAGGATGTTGCGAAATGTTTCTAGAAACTGAACTAGTGACTCAAAAATACAGGTACAGCTGTGTATTGGTGTTGGATTCACTCTTGACTAGGTGTAGATACTGCGGTGAATATGGAATCCAGAAGCGCAACATTTCGCAACGAACTACGTAGGGGCCGACCATGCGTCTAACGTTCATTGCCAAGGATCCGGGCTCGAATCCTTCGGGCTCGCCGACGCTCTACCGCACCGATCGGGAGTCCTGGGTCATCCAGGGGTGGGTCTTCACCGACCCAGAGGCGCTGGCGCAGATGGGCATCCCGGATGGAGAATCGTGCGTCGAGATCCCCGACAGGCTGGTTCCGTTCTTCGGGCAGGGAGATAGTGACTTCGATCAGTGATGGCGAATTCGACCGTCTGCTAACCGAATTCGATACAGCAGCGGTCCACCTCGAGACGCGGGATGCATACGGTACCGCGGTCGAGCTGCCGTACATGCAGAAGTGGGCCGATGGTGAGCCAGACGATCTCGAATGGTTGCAGAGCTGGTGCGCCACGGTGCGCAAGCATGTGGCCGCCGGGCGGGCGGTGCGGCGGGCACGCGTCGTTTCCGAACCTCTGAGCGACTATCAGCGGTGGTCGTACAGCGTCGCTCACCCGATGGTCGGTGCGGGCGAGGACATTCGCTGGGTTCCCCGGCGGCTCGTGTCGTCGATCGGGATCCCGGGCAACGACTTCTATCTGCTCGACGATCGGCTCGTGATCTTCCTGCACTACGCCGGTGACGGACTCGCCGTCAACAAGACCACCTCGACCGACCCTCACGACATCCGGTTGTGCCGCACGGCATTCGAGTCGATATGGCAGCTGGCGATACCGCACCGTGAATACCAGCCCGTCTAGCGCCGCACACGAGGCCCGGCGTGCGCTCGGCAACCGTCTCCGCGAGTTGCGCCATGCGGCCGGCCTCACCGTGCGTGAACTCGGCGCGGCCAATGAGTGGCACTTCGCACGAGTGTCGAAGATCGAGAACGGCATCCAGGCGCCCACCGACCGTGACATCCAGCAATGGTGCCTCGCCTGCAATGCCGAAGATCAAATACCCGATCTCGTTGCCACCTTGCGCACCGTCGACGAAGCGTACGTGGAGTTCCGGCGGCAGAGCCGCGCGGGCATGAAACGGGTCCTCGGCGCCCACACGCTCAAGAAGTACGAACAGACCCGGGTATTCCGGATCTACGAGCACA
Source organism: Nocardia mexicana NBRC 108244 (assembly GCF_001613165.1). GTDB lineage: Bacteria > Actinomycetota > Actinomycetes > Mycobacteriales > Mycobacteriaceae > Nocardia > Nocardia mexicana. Next base: position 93,832 of record NZ_BDBV01000046.1, on the reverse strand, counting down.
ACGTCATCCCCGGGCTGTTCCAGACGGCCGAATACTCCACGGCCATGCTGTCGTTCTGGATACGGTTCCTCGGCACGCCCAACGACATCGAAGACGCGGTCGCGGTCCGGATGAAGCGGCAGCGCATCCTGCAGCGGGGCGGCAAACGCTTCGTGGTCCTGCTGGAGGAACAGGCATTGCGGACCTGGTTCGGCAGCGCCGATGTACAAGCTGGCCAGTTGGGTCGCCTGCTGGAGGTGATGGCGCTGCCGAACATCTCGATCGGCATCATCCCGTTGATGACCGAGCGCAAGGCCGTGGCCTCGGCGGGGTTCTGGATCTTCGACGATGACCTCGTGGCACTGGAGACGCCCTCAGCGACCATCCAGGTCACACAACCGGCAGAATGCCACCTGTATGCGCGCATGTTCGAGGAGCTGAAACAGTCGGCTGTCTACGGCCGGGACGCTCGGCGATTGATCCTCGACGCGCTCGACGAACTCAGCCGATGACGTAGCAACTCGAACAACTCAGTTGCCGACGCGGTGGTCGTCTACCTCTTCCCCGGCCATCGCGCCGGTCATGATCGCCACGGCGTCGGACATGGTGAATTCGTGGGGGCGGATCACCGCTACCCGGCGGCCGAGGCGCTGGATGTGGACGCGGTCGGCGATGTCGAACACGTTGGGCATGTTGTGGCTGATCACGATCACCGCGAGGCCGCGGTCGCGGACCTGGCGGATGAGGTCCAGCACCATGCCGGTTTCCTTGACGCCGAGGGCCGCGGTCGGCTCGTCCATGATCACCACGTGCCGGGCGAAGGCCGCGCTGCGCGCCACCGCCACACCCTGCCGCTGCCCGCCCGACAGCGTCTCGACGGCCTGCTTCATCGACCGGATGCCGATCTTCAGATTCGACATGTGCTCCTGGGATTCCCGCAGCATCCGGTCCTTGTCGACCATCCGGAACACCGAGCCGAGCAGGCCGCGGCGGCGCACCTCCCGGCCGAGGAACAGATTGTCGGCGATATCGAGGGCCGGGGCGACGGCCAGATCCTGGTATACGGTTTCGATACCCGCGCGGCGCGCGTCGATCGGGCGGCGGAAGCGCACCCGGGCGCCGTCGAGGTAGATCTCGCCCGCGTCCGGGATGAGCGCGCCCGACAGCGCCTTGATCAGCGTCGACTTCCCCGCGCCGTTATCGCCGATCACCGCCAGGATCTCGTTGGGGTACAGGTCGAAATCGGCGCCGTCCAGGGCGGTGACGTGGCCGTACCGCTTCACCAGACCCTTGGCCTGCAGCACCGGCTCGCTCATCGCTGCCTCCCGCGGTTGAACTGGTCGATGGCCACCGCCGCGATCACCAGCACGCCGGTGATCAGGGTCTGGTAGATCGACGCAACACCCATGAGCTGCAAGCCGTTTCGGATGATGCCGACGATCATGGCGCCCAGCAGCGTGCCGATCACGCTGCCGCGCCCGCCGAACAGGCTGGTGCCGCCCAGCACCACCGCGGTGATCGAGTCGAGATTGTCGGTCTGCCCGGTATTGGGGTCGCCGACGCCGGTGCGCGCCACCAGCAGCAGCGCCGCCAGTCCGTAGATCAGGCCCGCCGCGGTGTAGACGCCCAGAAGTACACGGCGCGTGTCGATTCCGGTCAGCCGCGCGGCCTCCGGATTGTTGCCGACGGCGTAGATGTGACGGCCCGCCGCGGTCTGGCGCAGCACATACCAGGCGACGGCGAACAGGATCAGCATCGCGACCGAGCCGTAGGTGATGTCGGTATCGCCCACGGGGAAGGTCTTACCCAGGTACGTCAGGGCATCCGGCAGCCCCGAGATCGTCTGCTCCTGCGAGTAGATGTGGGTGAGCGCGAACGCGATGCCGTACATGCCGAGGGTGACGATGAACGGCGGCAGCCGCAGGAAACTCACCAAAGAGCCGTTCAGCAAACCGAATCCGGCCGTCAGCGCCAGCCCGAGCGCGATCGCCAACAGCGGCGGCATCCCCGAATCGACCGCCAGTTTGGTGATCACGATATTGCCCAGTGCCATCACCGCCCCGTTGGACAGGTCGATTCCGGCGGTCAGGATGATCAGCGTCTGGCCGATCGCCAGCGTCCCGACCACCATCACCTGCTGCACGATCAGCGAGAAGTTGCCGCCGGTGAGGAAACGATCGGACTGCGAGGCGAAGAACACCACGGCGATGACGATCGCCACGATCGGCCCGAAACTGGGCAGCGATACGATCCGCGTCAGTGCCGACATCGACTGTGTCGGAGTCGATGTCGAGGACGTAGTCGTCATGCGATTTCACCCCCAGCAGTTGTCCAGCCCGTACTGCACATCCTTGGAGTCCACTCCCCCTTGCGGTTTCGCGGTGACCAGGGTGACGCCGGTATCGGTGTACCCCTCGGACTTCTTGCCGTTCTTGGCGTGATCGACCACCGCCTTCACACCCTCGCTGGCCATCTTCAGCGGGTACTGCTGGGAGGTGGCCGCGATCTTGCCGTCCTTGACCGCCTGCACCCCGCTGCATCCGCCGTCGACCGACACGATCAGCGCGTTGTTCTCCCTGCCCGCCGTCTTCAGCGCGGTGTAGGCGCCCAGCGCGGAGGGCTCGTTGATGGTGTAGACGACGTTGATATCCGGATCCTTCTGCAGGCAGGTCTCCATCGCCGTCTGCGCCTTGGACTGGTCGCCCTGGGCGGGCTGGGCGCACACCACGTTCGGCGCGCTCACGTCCTGCCGCATCTCCTCGGTGGCCTGCGCCGCGCCGAAGCCGGACAGAAAACCGTTGTGCCGCAACACACCTACGGTGACGCCCGGATTCAGGTCGATCATCGCGATCTTGGCGGGCCTGTCGCCCTGTACCGCCTTGGCGTACTTGCCGATCAGCTGCCCGGCGGTGAAGTTGTTGGTGGCGAACAGGGCATCGACCGCGCTCTGCGGATCGGTCGGGGTGTCCAGCGCGATCACCTCGACATCCTTGGCGCGGGCCTTCTCGATGGCCGGGACGATCGCCTTGGTATCGCTGGCGGCGATGAGAATGCCCTGTGCGCCCGCGGCGACCATATTCTCGATCGCGGTCACCTGGCTGGCATTATCGCCGTCGAATTTGCCTGCGGCCGTGAGCAATTTGACCCCCGCCGCGTCGGCCTCCTGCTGCGCGCCCTCCTTCATCTTGACGAAGAACGGGTTGGTGTCGGTCTTGGTGATCAGCCCGACCGTGATCTTGCCGTCGCCCGCGCCGTTGCCGCAGGCGGTGGCGGCGAAGGCGAGGGACGCGGCGGAGAGAGCGGCGAAGGCGATGCGGACGGCACGTGAGGACATCGATGTGCTCCTGCGGTACTACGTATGACAACGTTGTCACGACGATAGATCGTGATCCAGCTCACGTCCAGAGAATCGTTCTAAGATGTTCGGCGAGAGGGCGTTTGCGGGGCGTAAGGCGAAAATGGTTGTGATGTCAGCGTTGTCGGACCCGGGTGCGCCGCGCCGCGGTGCCACCATGCGCGAGGTTGCCGCGCTGGCCGGGGTCAGCATCAAGACAGTGTCGCGGGTGGTGCGTGGCGAGGGTGGGGTTTCGCCGGAATTGACCGCCCGGGTCGCCGACGCCGCCGCGATGCTCGACTACCGGCACAATCTGGCCGCCAGCACGTTGCGCGGGCACGGGCAGAAGACGGCCGCGATCGGGCTGCTGCTGATGGATGTCGCCAACCCGTACGCCTCGGCCCTGCACCGCGCGGTCGAGGATTTCGCCCACGGCCGCGGCACCCTGGTGTTCGCGGTGAGCACCGACGAGGATCCGGTCCGGCAGCGCGAGGTGCTCGACGCGCTGCTGTCCCGCCGGGTCGACGGGCTGATCGTGATGCCGGTCGGCACCGACCACGGCCTGCTGCTGCGCGAGCAGCAGCGCGGCACCCCCATCGTGTTCGTCGACCGCGGCCCGGCCGTCGCCGGTATCGACAGCGTCACCGCCGACAACCGCGACGGCGCCCGCCGGGCCGTCGAACACCTCGCCGCCCACGGCCATCGCCGCATCGCCTATCTCGGTGACCTGCAGTCGATCTGGACGGCGGCCGAACGCTACGCGGGTTACGTCGAGGGGCTGGCCCGCACCGGAGTCACCCTCGACCCCGCGCTCGTCCGAACCGACCTGCACTCCCCCGCGGCCGCCGAGGCCGCCGCCGAGGCGCTGCTGTCGGGCCCCGGTCGCCCCACCGCGCTGTTCAGCGCCCAGAACATGATCACCCTCGGCGCCCTGCGGGCCATTCAGAAACGCGGCCTGCACAACGAGATCGCGCTCATCGGGTTCGATGATCTCCCCCTCGCCGAACTGCTGCACCCCGCCCTCACCGCCGTCGCCCAGGATCCCGGCGCCATCGGCCACACCGCGGCGGAAATCTTGTTCACCCGCCTGGACGGCGATAGCTCCCGGCCCCGGCACGAGGTGATCCCCACCCGTCTGCTGGTGCGCGGCTCCGGCGAAATCGCCCCCGACGACCGCTGACAGCCCCCTCGACACATGGTTGCCACGAGGATGCTGCTGCGTCCGTAACGATCTCACCCGCCACCAAGGGTGGAAATTACCCACCCCCGGGGTGGACGGTCGCAGCACTGGGGGCGCTGTCGGCGCGGGTCCGCAGCGCCGACAGTGAATGTGTCCAGAACACGAGCAAGACCCGAGGGGTTGGCATCATGCGGAACCACAGCGAACCGGCAACCGTCGCCGTCACCACCGACGACTGCGAACTGACGTGGGCGGACCTGGATCGCTGGTCGAACCGGCTGGCGCGGATGCTGATCCAGCGCGGTGCCGAGAGCGGCAGCCGCATCGCGGTCGCCGTCACCGCTCCGATGGAGGCCGCGGTCACCCGCGCGGCGATCGCCAAACTCGGCGCCGTCCCGGTCGATGACGAAATGCTCTATACCCGGTCCGATCTGGGGGTCACGATCAGGGCGGAGCGCGACGGCCTGAACGACTCGATCGGCTGGCTGGTGCTCGACGACCGTACAACGCTGGTGGGTTACCTCACCGGTTCGGATGCACCGCTCGCGAACGCCGAATGCCCGCTGGCGAGACAGGCTGCCTGACACCGATACAACACGCCGCCGGACACTGAAATCTCCAGGAATGCCCATGCCTCAGCGCCCGGAACCGGCGCCCGCCGTCTCGCGCCCGCCCACCGGAGCCTTCGCCCTGTCGGCCGCCCAGCGCGGAATCTGGTTCGCCCAGCATTTTGCCGGTGATACGCCGATCTCCATCGCCCAGTTCGTCGAGTTCGCGGGTGCGGTCGATGTTGACGCGCTCGCCGCGGCGGCCCGGCAGGCCGGTCGCGAGTTCGGCACCGGCTATCTGCGGCTGATCGAGGTCGACGGCCAGCCGTACCAGCTGGTCGACACCGAGCTCGACGATCACATCGAAACCATCGACCTGCGCTGGGAACCCGATCCCGAGGCGGCGGCGCGGGCCTGGATGCGCGCGGAGTATTCCGCGCCGCTGGACCTGCTGACCGATCGGCTCGTCCAGGTCGTCATGCTGCGGATCGGCGAGGACCGCTGGTTCTGGTATTCCCGGCTGCACCACATCGTGCTCGACGGTGTCGGCGCGCTGACGATGATGCAGCGGACCGCCGAGATCTACGACCACGCGGTGCAGGGCCGCGCGGTTCCCCCGGGACGGGCCGAGCACCTGCGCCGGATCGTGGAAGACGATCTGGCCTACCGGGATTCGGACCGGCTGCGGACCGACCGCGAGTACTGGCGCGAGCACCTGTCCGGAATGGCACAGCCGGTCACCTTGGCCGGGCGCGAGGCCGGCGTCGACGCGCAGCCGAATCTGGTCAGCGGCGAACTGCCCACCGCGACAGCGCAACTGCTCGAAGTCGTCGCCGAACGGCAGCAGTCGAGCGCGGCGCCGATCATCGTCGCCGCGTTCGGCGCGTACCTGGGCGCCATGACCGGTGTGCCGGAAGTCGTACTCGGCCTGCCGGTTTCGGGCCGCACGACGGCGACGCTGCGGCGCTCGGGCGGCATGGTCGCCAATGTGGTGCCGCTGCGGCTGCGGCTGGATCCCACGCAGACGGTCGGCGATCTGATCCGCGCCACCCAGGCCGAACTCACCGGGGCGCTGCGCCGGCAGCGGTATCGGCAGGAGGACATCGTCCGCGATCTCGGCTGGGCGATGGACGAGGTCACGTCGTTCGGGCCGACGGTGAATCTGATGATGGTGGACAGCCGGATTCGGCTCGGCGAGGTCACCGGGCGGCTGCACGTGCTGACCTCCGGGCTGATCGACGATCTGTTCGTCAATGTGTATCCGGGTGTCGGCGGGGAGAGCACCCATATCGACTTCCAGGCCAATCCTAATCTCTACGGCGAGCGCGAACTGTCCGCGCAGCACGATCGCTTCCTCACATTCCTGTCCCGGTTCCTCACCGCCGGTGCGGATTCCGCACTGGCGTCGGTCCCGGTCACCTCGGACGCCGAACGGGCCGAGCTGGTTCCCGCGCGCGGTCCGGCCGATGCGGCGCCGTGCACGCTGCCCGACATCCTGGCGGGGGCGGCGCGGCTGCGGACCGACGCGATCGCCGTGCGCGCCGAGCACCGCGTGCTGTCCTACCGAGAGCTCGACGAGCACGGCGCGCGGCTGGCGCGGCTGCTCATCGCCGCGGGCGCGGGACCCGAACGCGCGGTGGCGATCTCCGTCCCGCGGTCGCTGGAGTCGGTGCTGGCGATGTGGGCCGTGGCGCAGACCGGGGCGGCCTTCGTCCCGATCGATCCGACCTATCCGGCCGATCGGATCGAGTACATGGTCGCCGACAGCGGCGTGGTCATCGGGGTGACGGTGGCGGCGGCGCGGGAGGCGCTTCCGGACCGGATCCGCTGGCTGGTCCTCGACGATCCGGACACCGATTCTGCGGTGGCCGAACAGGATTCGGCGCCGATCACCGATGCCGACCGGCACGCGGCCGTGCATCCCGACCAGCTCGCCTATCTCATCTACACCTCGGGTTCGACCGGTCTGCCCAAGGGCGTGCCGGTCTCGCATCGCGGTCTCGCGAATCTGGCGGCAGGCTCCGGGGCCGCATTCGGTGTCGGCGCGGATTCGGTGGTGGCGCACGCGGTGTCGCCGAGCTTCGACATCTCGGTGGAGGAGCTGCTGGTGGCGTTCGCGGCGGGCGCCACGGTCGCGGTGGTACCGCCGCGGGCCTACGGAGGGCAGGAGCTGGCGGACGTGCTGCGCGCGCATCGCGTCACGCATCTGAATGTCACTCCGGCCGTGGTGGGTTCGCTGGATCCCGCGTTGCTGCCCGATCTGCGCACCGTCGTCGTGGGTGGTGACGCGTGCCCGCCCGAGCTGGTCTCGACCTGGTCGGACCGCACCCTGCTGAACGGGTACGGGCCGACGGAGACGACGGTGACGGCCACGGTGAGCGGGCCGATGGCGCCCGGTGCACCCGTCACCATCGGCGGCCCGGCGCGCGGCGTGACCGCGCTCGTGCTGGATCCCTGGCTGCGGCCGGTCCCCTCGGGCGTGACCGGCGAGCTGTATCTCGGCGGTGCGGGCCTGGCCCGCGGCTACCACCGGCGCACCGGACTGACCGCGACCAGCTTCGTGGCGCACCCGTACGTGCCGGGCGAACGCATGTATCGCACCGGCGATCTGGTGCGCTGGTGCCGCCGCGACGGCCGCCCGGAGCTGGAGTATGCCGGTCGCGGCGACGCGCAGGTGAAGGTGCGCGGGTACCGCATCGAGCTCGGGGAGATCGACGCGGTGCTGCAGGGGTTGCCGGAGGTCGACTTCGCGGTCACGATCGGTGCCGAAACCGGTTCGGGCGCTACCGCTCTGGTGTCCTATGTGCTCGGCAAGCCGGGCACGGACCTGGATCCCGAGCAGCTGAAAAGCGCTGCCGCGCGAACTCTTCCGGCGTACATGGTGCCCGCGCTCGTCATGGTGCTGGACCGTGTCCCGCTGACCCCGGTCGGCAAGCTGGATCGCCGCGCGTTGCCACCGCCGGATTTCCGGACCCGCGCAAGCACCGGCCGCGCGCCCGCGACAGCGCGGGAACAGACCCTGGCCGCGCTGTTCGCGGAGGTCCTCGGGCTCGACACGGTGGGCGCCGACGACAGCTTCTTCACCCTCGGCGGCGACAGTATCGTCGCCATCCAGCTGGTATCGCGGGCCAAGGCCGCCGGACTGAGCTTCAGCGCACGGGACGTGTTCGAGCGCCGCACGGTGGCCGGGCTGGCGGCCGTCGCCTCCGATGCCGCCGCGGCGGCCGTACCCGAACTGCCCGGTGGAGGCGTCGGCAGCGTCGAACCCACGCCGATTGCACACGCCATGCTCGAGACCGGCGACGCCTGGGGACGTTTCGCGCAGGCCGTGCTGATCGGACTGCCCGGCGATCTCGACCGGTCGCGGCTCACCGCGGCGGTGCAGACGCTCGTCGACCATCACGACATGCTGCGCAGCTCGCTGCGGCGCACCGGCGATGGCTGGGAATGGGTTGTGGGCGAACGAGGTTCGGTTCATGCGGCCGATTTCATCGGCAGCGTGCCGGTCGCCGGGGGCAGCGCGGATTCGGCGATCGACAGCGAACTGCACAGGGCCGCCGACTCTCTCGACCCCGAGGCGGGTGCGGTCTTCCGCATCGTACTGCTCGAATCCCCGGGAACCGATCCGCTGCTGTGGCTGGTGCTGCATCACCTGGTCATCGATGGGATCTCGTGGCGAGTTCTGCTGCCCGACCTCGCCACCGCCTACTCCGGCGGCATGCTCGAACCGGTCGGCACCTCCTACCGGCGCTGGGCGCACGGTCAGCGCGAGCAGGCCGCGCAACGCATCGATGAGCTGTCGCTGTGGCGGAACATTCTCTCCGCCGACGATCCGCCGCTGGGGGCGCGCGCCTTCGATCCGGCCGTCGATGTCGTGGCCACCGAGGCCCGGCTGCAGACCACCATCGACACCGACCTCGCGACAGCGGCACTGGAGACGATTCCGGACCGCTTTCATTGCGGCACCGACGATGCCATGCTCACCGCCCTTGCCTTGGCCGTAGCTCGGTGGCGCGAGCAGCACACCACGCTGCTCACGCTGGAGGGTCACGGCCGCGAGGAGGCGGTGCTGCCCGGGGCCGACGTCTCGCGCACGGTGGGCTGGTTCACCACCGTCCATCCGGTCGCCCTGGACCTGCGGGGTATCGATCTCGACGACGCCTTCGCCGGGGGCGCGGCCGCCGGCGCGGCGATCAAGGCGGTCAAGGAGCAGCTGCGCGCGGTACCGGACAAGGGCGTCGGCTACGGCATGCTGCGCTATCTGAATCCCGATACGGCCGAGGAGCTTTCGGCGTTGTCGGAGCCGCAGATCAGCTTCAACTACCTCGGCCGCACCGCCACCGCCGACTCGACTGCGGACGGGATGAGCTGGCTGCCACGGCGTTTCGCCGCCACCCGGGACGATCGGGCCCCGCTTGCCGCCGTCGTCGACATCAACGCGATCATGGGTGTCGACGGGCTCGAGGTGACGTGGGCCTACGCCTCCCTCCTGCTCGGCGAGGACCGGGTCGGCGAGCTGGCCGACCTGTGGGCCGCGGCGTTGAAAGCGCTTGCCGCCCATGCGGAGAACACCGGGTCGGGCGGGCACACGCCCTCCGATTTCGATCTCGTCGCGGTATCGCAGCCGCAGATCGACTCCTGGGAACACGTCTACCCCGGCTTGACCGACGTGTGGCCGCTGTCGCCGCTGCAGTCCGGCATGCTGTTCCACGCCCGCTACGACACCGACACCGCCGACGACTACACCGTTCAGACCCGCCTCACCCTCGCGGGTCGCATCGATGCGGACCACCTGCGTGCGGCCGCGCAGGCGCTGGTCGACAGGCACGAGAACCTACGGGTGGCCTTCGTCGAGACCGCCGACGGCCCACGGCAGATCGTCGTGGGCGCGGCCGAGATCCCTTGGAGCGATATCGATCTGACGGAAATCGCCGACCCTTCCGAGCGGGAGCGGGAACTCGAGCGGGCGATCATCGTCGACGCGAGCACCCGATTCGACACCACCCGTCCCCCGCTGCTGCGCTTCGCGCTCATCCGCACCGGGACCCAGGCGTGCACGCTGCTGATGACGAACCACCACCTGGTGCTGGACGGCTGGTCGACCCCGCTGCTGGTGCGCGAGCTGCTCGCCGGATACCTCGGCCTGGTGTCGGGTCGGCCCGCCGAGTTGCCCGCACCGCCGTCGTATCGCGCATTCCTGGCCTGGCTCGCCGAACAGGATGACGCGGCCTCGCTCGCGGCATGGACCGAAGCCCTGTCGGGCGTCGACTCGCCGACCCGCGCGGTGCCGTCGCTGGCGGGCATCACCTCCACCGAATCCGCCACGGTGACCGTGGATCTGACCCGCGACGCGGTGGCGCGGCTGGAGTCCACCACGCGGGACGCGGGCGCCACCGTGAACACCGCGGTGCAGGCGGCGTGGGCCCTGCTGCTGGCCATGCTGACCGGGCGCGGCGATGTGGTCTTCGGCGGCACCGTCTCCGGTCGTCCGCCGCAGTTGCCCGGCGTCGAGGACATGGTGGGCCTGTTCATCAATACGGTCCCGGTTCGGGTGCGGCTGAATCCGTCCGAGTCGATCGCCGACCTGCTCGGCCGCGTCCAGGCCGAACAGGCGCGGCTGCTCGACCATCAGCACGTCGGGCTGGCCGCCGTGCACCGGGCCGTCGGGCTGCCCGAATTGTTCGACACGCTGGCGGTTTTCGAGTCGTATCCGATCGATCGGGAGGCGCTGTCGCAGGCCCTCGATATCGCCGGGATGCGGATCCTCGACGTGACCGGCACCGACGCGACACCGTATCCGCTGAACCTCATGGTGATTCCGCTGCCCGGCGGCCTGCGGTTGTCGGTGAAGTATCTGGCCGACCATCTCGACCGCGATGCCGCGCAGGGGCTTCTCGACCGTTTCGTCCTGCTGCTCGAGCAGATCGCCGAGTACCCGCGGCGTAGCGTCGGCCGATTGCGGCACTGCGACGGGAACGAGCTGCGCGCACTGCTTCCGGTGCACGGCGCCGATTCCGTTGCGCCACGGATACTTCCGGACATCCTTGCCGCAGGTGCACGGATCGACCCGGACGCGGTCGCGGTCTGCTCCGGAGATCTGACGATGACCTACGGCGAGCTCGACGCCTGGTCGAACCGGTTCGCCCGGGTACTGCTGCGGCGCGGCGTGGGCCGCGAGGTGTTCGTGGTGCTGGCGCTGACCCGTTCGGTGGAGTCGGTGGTGGCGGTGTGGGCGGTCGCGAAGACCGGCGCCGCCTTCCTGCCGCTGGATCCGAACCATCCGGTCGAGCGGATCGAGCACATCCTCACCGATTCCCAGGCGCCGATCGGAATCACCGTGTGCGCCACCGGCGAAACCCTGCCCGGCTCCATCGACTGGCTGCTGCTGGACGACCTCAACACCATCCGCCGGGTGATGACCGTCTCCGACGCGCCCGTCACCGACGCCGACCGCGGCGGTCCGATCGTCCTCGACCAGACCGCCTACCTGATCTACACCTCGGGCTCCACCGGCAAGCCGAAGGCGGTGCTGCTCAGCCACCGTGGACTCGCCAATCTGGTTGCCACCCAGAGGGAATCGCTCGGACTGGATGGCACGGCTTCCGTATTACAGGTCGCCTCACCGAGTTTCGACGCCTCCGTGCACGAACTGCTGAAGGCGCACGGCATGGGCGGACGGCTGGTGCTGTCGCCGCCCGAGGTGTACGGCGGCGCCGAACTGGAGAAGCTGCTGCGCGATCAGCGGATCACCCACGCCGTGATCACGCCCTCGGTGCTGGCGACGATGGATCCGCGCGGGCTCGGCGACCTGCGCATGCTGTCGGTCGCGGGCGAGGCGGCCGGGCCGGAGCTGGTCGCCGAGTGGTCGGCGGGGCGGCGCATGGTGAACCTGTACGGCCCCACGGAGTTCAGTATCTGGGCGACGGGCCCGGGCGAGCTGCGTGCCGGGGCGCCGATCACGATCGGCGGTCCCATCCGCGGCGCGGCGGCGATGGTCCTCGACGCTTGGCTGCGTCCGGTGCCGGTGGGTGTCACCGGCGAGCTGTATCTAGCCGGTCCGGCGCTGGCGCGCGGCTACTTCAACCGCTTCGCGCTCACCTCCACGCGGTTCGTGGCCGACCCGCACGGTGCGCCGGGCGCCCGCATGTATCGCACCGGCGATATGGTGCGCTGGGTCGAGACGCCCGGTGCCGGTCTGGAACTGGAGTACCTGGGCCGCACCGATTTCCAGGTGAAGATCCGCGGTCTGCGCATCGAACTCGGCGAGATCGACGCGGTGCTGACCGGTGACGCCGAGGTCGACTACGCGGCGACCATCGGCTGCCCCGGCCCCACCGGCGCGACCGTGCTCGTGTCCTATGTCGTGCCCGCCCCGGGACACAGCATCGATACCGAGCGGCTCCGCACCCGCATCGCGGGCGCGCTGCCCGGGTACATGGTGCCGAGCTATCTCATTGTGCTGGACGAGGTTCCGCTCACGCCGGTCGGCAAGCTGGATCGCGCCGCGCTGCCCGCACCGGATTTCGCCGATCTGGAGCAGCGCTACCTGGCGCCGCGCACACCCGTCGAGCAGGCGGTCGCGCAGGCCTTCGCCGAGGTCCTGGGCGCCGACCGGGTCAGCGCCGATCGTTCGTTCTTCGAACTCGGCGGAAACTCGCTGAGCGCGACCCGCGTTGTGGCACGGGTCAATTCGGCGCTGGGTTCGACCATCGCACTGCGCGATCTGTTCGATGCGCCCACCGTGGCGCGACTGGCCGCCCGGATTCCCGCGACCGCCGACCGTGCGGGCCGCCAGGTCCTCGCCCCCCGGCTGCGGCCCGACCGGGTGCCGCTGTCGCCTGCCCAGCAACGCATGTGGGTGCTCAACCGGATGGACCCGGACTCCGCCGCCTACAACATCGCCGCGGCCCTGCGCCTCACCGGTGAGCTGGATGTCGCCGCGCTGCGGTCGGCGTTCGCCGATCTCCTGGCCCGGCATGAAAGCCTGCGCACGGTGTATCCGGCGGACGCCGACGGCCCACGCCAGGTCGTGATCGACGCCGCCTCGGCACTCCCCGATATCCACCTCGCCAACACGGAAGACGGCCCCGCTCTGCGGGACCGAATCACCGAACTCGCCGGCACGGGATTCGACCTCGCCGAGCAACCCCCGCTGCGGATCGGATTGTTCCGTTTGGTCGATGATTCCGGTCCCGCCACCGCCCCGTCGCCTTCGCATCCCACCAACACCCCGGCATCTTCCAGTACCGGCGACGCCCCGTCGTCCTCCCCTACCGACGACGCCCCGTCTTCTTCCTATTTCGGGCACGCTTTTGACCGGAATCCGAGTACACCGACGGTCGATTCCGGCCAAAAGCACGCCGGAAATACAAGGGTGGACGAACACGCCGGAAGTATGACGACGGACGAATACGCCGGAAGTGCGGAGATAGACGAGCGCGCCGGAGGACAGCCGCCTGTGCATGTCGTGGTGCTCGTCGTGCATCACATCAGTGCGGACGGGGCATCGATGGCGCCGCTGGCCGCCGATTTGATGGCGGCGTATGTGGCGCATCGGGATGGCGGCGCGAGCCCGCTCCCCTCGCTGCCCGTGCAGTACGCCGATTTCGCGCTCTGGCATCGCGAATTGCTCGGGGCCGAATCCGATCCGGAGTCCCTGGCGGCCCGCCAGATTCGGTTCTGGACCGAGACGCTCGCCGGGGCGCCCGATGTGCTGGAGTTGCCCTCGGATCGGCCGCGCCCGGCGGTGCAGTCCATGCGCAGCGCCGACCGCCGTTTCGAGCTCGGCGCCGAATTGCACCGTGAGCTGGTCGATCTCGCGGCCGACACCGGAACCAGCCTGTTCATGGTGGTCCACGCCGCCCTGGCCGTGCTGCTCGCCCGGCTCGGCGGCACCGACGACGTGGTGATCGGCACGGCGGTGGCCGGGCGCGGCGAGCAGGCCCTCGACGGCCTCGTCGGCATGTTCGTGAACACGCTCGGGCTGCGGACCACGGTCGACCCGAATGCCGGTTTCCGGCAGTTCCTTTCGCGGGTCCGCACGACGGACCTGGATGCTTTCGGCCACGCCGATGTCCCGTTCGAGCGACTGGTACAGGTGCTCGATCCCGCCCGGTCGACCGCGCATCATCCGATCTTCCAGGTTTCGCTGTCGCTGCAGAACTTCGTGGAACCGGCGCTGGAACTGCCCGGCTTGCGCGTCGAGGCCGAGCCGTTCGACCGGGACGCGTCGCAGTTCGATTTGAGTCTCGATCTGCGGGAACGCTTCACGGAAACGGACCCGGCGGGCGTGGACGCTGTGCTCACCTTCGCCACCGACCTGTTCGACGACGACACGGCGGAAGCCTTCGCGCGCCGGTGGCGGCGGGTGCTGGCCCAGATCATCGAGGATCCGGACCGGACCGTCGCCGAGTTCGCCGTGCTGGACGACTCCGAATACGCCGCGCTGGTCCCCGTTTCGGGCCCGCACGGTGCGCACAGGACGACCCTGGCGAAGCAGCTCACGGCGACCGCCGCCCGGTATCCCGACCGCCCGGCGCTGGTTGCCGACGGCACTACCCTCACCTACCGGGAGCTCGACGCGCGGGCCGGACGGCTGGCATCGGTGCTGCGCGATGCGGGCGCGGGACCGGAAACGGTTGTCGCCCTGGCTCTGACGCGCGGTGCGGACCTGATCACCGGACTCTGGGCCGCCGCGCGGGCCGGGGCGGCCTTCCTCCCCATCGACCCGGCACACCCGATCGACCGGATCGAGCATCTACTCTTCGATTCCGGCGCCGTGCTCGGGCTCACCGTCGCCGCGCACCGCACGCGGCTGCCCGCGGGCGCCCGCTGGCTTGTTCTGGACGACCCGCAGGTACTCCGGCAATGGCAGGATGCCCCGGAGGACGCGCCGCTGCCCGCGGCCCGGGCCGACCACCCCGCGTGGATGATCTACACATCGGGCTCGACCGGAACTCCCAAGGGCGTCAGCGTCACTCATCGCGGCCTCGCCGATTTGATTGCCGCACAGCGCGAATCCCTCGGCCTGGACGAGACCGCCCGGGTGCTGCAGGTCGCCTCGCCGAGCTTCGACGCGTCGGTGTTCGAGGCGCTCATGGCATTCGGGTCCGGCGGTGCCGCGGTGGTCGCACCGCCCGACGTCTTCGGCGGCGCCGCGCTGGCGGAACTCATCGCGGCCGAGCGGGTCACGCATCTGGTGATCACGCCGTCCGCCCTGGCCACCATGGATCCCGGCGCGGTCACGAGCGTGCGGGTGCTCGCGGTGGCCGGTGAGGCGGTCAGTCCTGAGCTGGTGCAGCGCTGGGCCCCCGACCGCACCATGGTCAACCTGTACGGCCCCACCGAATTCACCATCTGGGCAACGACTTCCCGGCCACTGCGCGCCGGCGCCCCGGTCACCATCGGCACGCCGATCCGCGGTGCCGCCGCCCTGGTGCTCGACGACCGGCTGCGGCCCGTCCCCCTCGGCGTGGCGGGCGAACTGTATCTGTCCGGTCCCGCCCTGGCGCGCGGCTACCAGTCCCGCCCCGACCTCACCGCGGCGCGCTTCGTCCCCGACCCGTTCGGCACACCCGGAGACCGCATGTACCGCACCGGCGACCTGGTCCGTTGGACCGGCTCGCTCCAATCCCCCGAACTGGAATACCTGGGCCGCACCGACTTCCAGGTCAAGGTCCGTGGCCAGCGCATCGAACTCGGCGAGATCGACGCCGTGCTCGGCAGTGCACCTGGCGTGGACTTCGCCGTCACCGTGGGCGTCCGGACGCCCACCGGCTCGACCGCCCTCGCCGCCTACGTGGTGCCCGAGACGGCGCGCCGTGAGCCTGTCCCCGTATCAGAAACAGCCACGGCGTTCGACTCCTTCGGCGCGGCGGACCACCACAACTCGGCCGCAGTTTTCGACGTGGCAGCTCTCCGCGCGTATGCGGGCGAGATCCTTCCCGCGTACATGGTGCCCTCCGCCTTCGTGGTGCTGGATGCGATCCCGCTCAATGCGGTCGGCAAGTTGGACCGGAAGGCGTTGCCGGAGCCTGTCTTCGACGACGCCGGCACCGAGTACGTCGCACCGCGCACCCCTACCGAGGCGAAGCTGGCGGCCGTGGTCGCCGAGGTGCTCGGCAGGCAGCGGGTCGGGGTGCTCGATTCCTTCTTCGCGCTGGGCGGGGACAGCATTCTCGCCATCCAGCTGGTGTCGCGGGCGCGGGTGCAGGGGATCACGCTCACGCCGATGCAGGTGTTCGAGCACCGCAGCATCGCCGCCCTGGCCGAGGTGGCCGACGCGGGCGATGCGGTGGTCGTGCTCGAGGAACTGCCCGGTGGCGGAGTGGGCGAGATGCCGCTGACACCGATCGTCCGGTACATGGTCGAGCGGGGCGGCGACTTCGACCGGTTCGCCCAGACCGCGGTGCTGGAACTGCCGGTCGGTATCGAGCGACAGCAGCTCCTCGACACCCTGACCTCTGTAGTCGATCGTCACGACATGTTGCGGGCCAGTCTGTCTCACGGCGAGAGCGGTGAATGGCTGTTGCGCACAGGCGGTCCCGGCACGGTCGACGTGGATTCGCTCGTCCACCGGATAGAATTCGCCTCCGACGCCGACACGATCGACCTGCGTGAGTTCGCCGTCACCGCCGTGGATTCCGCCATGAACCGCCTCGATCCGGCCAGTGGCGTGGTGCTGCAATTCGTGTGGCTCGACCCGGTCGGCGCGGCCGGTGCCCGGCACCGCGCGGGTCGGCTGATCGTGGTTGCCCACCACCTTGTGGTCGACGGGGTGTCGTGGCGAATCCTGGTGCCCGACTTCATGGCCGCCTGGGCTCAGGTGTCCGCGGGCGCGACGCCGGTCCTGGCCGAATCCGGGACATCCATGCGCCGTTGGGCTCACGCACTCACCGAGGAGGCACAGCGCGACGATCGGACCGCCGAAGCCGACTACTGGCACCGGGTCGTCGACGGTCCCGATCCGCTCCTCGGTTCCCGCGAGCTGGACCCCGTCGTCGATCGCGTGAACACCTTGCGCACTGTCGAAATCGAACTGCCCGAACGGGTTACGACCGACCTGCTCACCACCCTTCCGGCGTTGTTCGACGGCAGTGTCGAGGACGCACTCCTCGCGACGCTGTCCCTCGCCGTCTTGCGGTGGCGAGACCTCCGCGGCACGTCACCCGCGACAGCGGACGACATAGACGGCCACGACACTCATCGGCCGGTCCCGGACGCACCAGCCGCCGACACCCTGCGACCAGGCGAGAGCTCCGTGCTACTCCGCCTCGAGGGCCACGGCCGCCAACAGGAAATCGTTCGGGGCGCTGACCTGTCACGCACGGTCGGCTGGTTCACCAGCATCTACCCGATGCGGGTGGACCTGGCGGGAGTCGATATCTCCGACGCGCTGGCCGGTGGGCCCGCCATGGGCTCGGCCATCCGCGCCGTGAAGCATCAGCGGCTGGCAATCCCCGACAAGGGCATCGGATTCGGACTTCTTCGCTACCTGACTCTCCCTGCCGCAGAACAGCTTCCAGCACGTCTGCCCGGCCGGATTGCCTTCAACTACCTCGGCCGCTATGCCGCTTCGGAGATTCCCGCCGGACTGGAGGGCCTGGGCTGGCTGCCCACCGACGAGTTCGGCGACCTGCACGCCGACGAGCACGCGTCGGTACCGGTGACCGCGGAGATCGACGTGAACGCCGTCGTCGTCGGGGACCGCCTGCAGGCAGGATTCCGTTTCCCCGAAACCCTGCTGCGGCACGACGAAGTCGCCGCCCTGGCCGCCATGTGGTCCGAAATGCTCCGTGCGGCAGCCGAGTTCGCCTCGACACCGCACGCACACCGTGCCGCGGCCGAAGAGGCGGAATTCCTTGCGGCACAAGGCACGACCGGCGAACCGCCCGCACCGGCCGGACTCGGCCTGGACGTGCTGCTGCCGATCCGTCCCGAGGGCAGCGAACCCGCGCTGTTCTGCATCCACCCCTCGTCCGGAATCGCGTGGACCTACCTGGGATTCGCCGAACACCTGCGTCCGGGACGGCCGATCTACGGCCTGCAGGCGCCGGACCTGAGCGGCGAACCTCCGGCCGGTTCCATCGACGCCTTCGCCGACCGATATGTGCGCGAGATCCGCCACATCCAGCCACAGGGTCCGTACCACCTGCTCGGCTGGTCGTTCGGCGGGCTCATCGCCCATGCGGTCGCCACCCGGCTCGAGCAGTCGGGGGCCGAGGTGGGCATGGTCGCCCTGCTGGACGCGGACACCGCCGATATCGACGGCGACAGCATCGAAAAGCTCAGCGCCGGAGCGTTCGTCAACACCTTCGGCTCGGTCTTCGGCATCGACGAGGTGCCCGCGACGGCCACCGCGCACGAGGCGGCGGAGCTGATCCGGGACCGGATGGGCGGCGTCTCGATCGTCGACGCCACCACCCTCGAGCGCATGGCGGGTTCCTACAACGCCTCGGCGCGCACCCGCACCGGCTACCGGCGTCCCGTATTCCACGGTGACGTCGTGTATTTCAGTGCGACCGTCGGCACCTCCGACATCTTCGGCCCCGCAGGCTGGCGCCGCTTCGTCACCGGCGTCATCACCAACCACGACATCGACGTCACCCATGACGAGCTGACCGCTCCGCACGTGCTGCCGACCATCGCGCACGCGCTCGACCACCACCTGGAAGGCTGGCAGTGAACATCTCCGGCGGAGTCCTCGTCGAGGGCATAGAGAAATCCTTCGGCACCGTATCCGCGTTGCGCGGTGTCGATTTCGAGGCACGACCGGGCGAGGTGCTGGGCGTGCTCGGCCCGAACGGCGCGGGCAAGACGACGACGGTGAACATTCTGTCGACGCTCATCGCGCCCGACCGCGGCCGCGCGCGCGTCGCCGGGTACGACGTGGTGGCCGATCCGGCCGCGGTGCGCCGCTCCATCATGCTCACGGGCCAGTTCGCCGCCCTCGACGACATGCTCAGCGGCTACGAGAATCTCGTGATGTTCGGCCGCCTGATGGGCCTGCGCAAGCGCGCGGCCCGCGCTCGCGCCACCGAACTGATCGCCGAGTTCGACCTCGACGCCGCCGGTGATCGCCGGGTCGGCACCTATTCGGGCGGCATGCGACGGCGCATCGATATCGCCTGCGGGCTGGTGGTGCGGCCCGACGTGGTGTTCCTCGACGAACCGACCACCGGGCTGGATCCGCGCAGCCGCCAAGGGGTCTGGGACCTGGTCGCCGGATTCCGGAAGGAAGGGATCACGACGCTGCTGACCACGCAGTACCTGGAGGAGGCGGATGCGCTGTGCGACCGCATCATCGTCATCGACCACGGTGTGGTGATCGCCGACGGCACCGCCGACGAACTGAAGGCCGGCACCGGCGGCAGCTACTGCGAGGTGGTGCCGCTGAACCCGAAGGAGCTGCCCGCCATCGCCGCGGCGCTGGGCTCGCTGCTGCCCGACGCCAATCTGTCCGTGCTGACCGGTGATTCGGATCGCCTCGCCGTTCCGGCGCCCGACGGCACCCAGACCCTCACGGAGGCGCTGCGCCGAATAGACAGTGCCGGTATCGAACTCGTCGACATCGCGCTGCGCAGGCCGTCGCTCGACGA
The DNA here is from genome assembly GCF_001613165.1 of Nocardia mexicana NBRC 108244. GTDB lineage: Bacteria > Actinomycetota > Actinomycetes > Mycobacteriales > Mycobacteriaceae > Nocardia > Nocardia mexicana. Next base: position 74,194 of record NZ_BDBV01000046.1, on the reverse strand, counting down.
CGTATTCCTGAAGCTCACCGGCCATCTCGCCGACGGCGAGGCGGCCCGATGACGGCGTGGCAGGCGTCGATGCGCGCCACCCCGATCACCGTGCAGCAGTGGTGGGTGCTGACGGTCCGGCTGATCACGCCCTCGGTGAAGACCGGCGAGGTCCTCGCCTCGGTGCTGGCCCCGGCCGCGTTCACCGCGAGCTTCTACCTCCCGCTCGACCGCGTGATGTCGTTCTCCGGCACCGGATTCTCCAGCTACGCGCAGTTCATGATGCCGATCGTGATCCTGCAGGCCGCGGCGTTCACCGCCATCTCCGCCGCCTTCCGGGCCGCGACCGACGCGGTGTCCGGGCTGGACCGGCGGTTCGGGACGATGCCGATCGGCCCGCTGGTGCCGCTGGCGGCGCGCATGTCCGGCAATATCTTCCGGCTGTTCGTCGCGCTGGCCGCCGCCCTCGCCTGCGGTCACGTCATCGGCTTCCGCTTCCACCTCGACGCCGCGCACACCCTCGGGTTCCTGCTGCTGGCGGTCCTGATCGGCGTCGGCTTCACGCTCGGCGCGGACGCGATCGGCACCGCGTCCAAGAGCCCGGAGGCCACCACCCAGGCGCTGGTGCTGCCGCCGCTGATCTTCGGCATGCTGTCCACCGGCCTCGCCCCGGCGACCCAATTTCCGCACTGGATACAGCCTTTCGTGCGCAACCAGCCGATCTCGCAGTTCGCCACCGGGTTACGCGCGCTGGCCGGGGACACCCGGGCCGACGTCGGCGCGGTCAGCTGGTCGCTGATGGGCCCGCCGCTGGCGTGGGCGGGCGCGATCGCGCTGGCGGGCATCGTGTTCGGCATCCGGTTGAGCAGGAGGAAGGCATGACCACACAGCTCACCGCCTATCGGTCCGAGAGCGGGCCTGTAATTTTCCTGCGGCACACCGCAATTCAGACGCAGCGCTTGCTGCTGCGCTGGATGCGGAGTCCGGTCACCCTGCTCGAGACCCTGATCATTCCGTGCCTGCTGCTGTTCATGCTGGACACGGTGATCGGCGGTCAGATCGAACGCTTCTCGGGCACCGACGCCCTCTACGGCTCCGTGCCGATGGTGGCGATCGTCGGTGCGCTGTCGGGGGCGGTGGCGGGCGGCGTGATGCTCGGGCGCGAACGCGATGCCGGTCTGCTCGCCCGGTTCTGGGTGCTGCCGGTGCATCGCGGGTCCGGGCTCGCGGCCCGCGTGCTGGCGGAAGGCTGCCGCATCTTCGCGGGCACCGTGATCGTGATCGCCGTGGGTTTCGTCCTCGGCTTCCGGTTCCAGCAGGGCCCGCTCGCGGCCGCCGTCTTCGTTCTCGTGCCGGTGCTGTTCGGCCTGGCCTTCGCGACCATTGTCACCGCCGTCGCCGTCTTCACCGCCAAAGCCACACTGGTGGAGGGGATTACGATCCTGTCCTCGCTGCTGATGTTCTTCAGCACGGGATTCGTCCCACTGGCCGCCTACCCGCAGTGGCTGCAGCCGGTGGTCCGCAACCAGCCGATGTCGGTCACGGTCGACGCCATGAAGGCCCTCTCGCTCGGCGGCCCCCTCGCCCACCCGCTCACCCTCACCCTCGCCTGGTCCCTCGGCGGCATCGCCCTCTTCGCCATCCCCGCGGCCCTGGGTTACCGCCGAGCCAGTAGGAGCTGACCGCCGCCCGGACTCGGTGTCCGGCCTGATCGTTCACTTTCGCGGCGAGGCGGCAATTTTTGCCGTCTCAGAACGAAAAGTGGATGCTCAGGCCGGATTTCACAGCGGCCGGAAACCAGACCCCCTGGCGTCGGCCTGGTTCAGTTCGTCCAGCACGGCGGTGAATTGATTGGAGACGGTCGGCTCATGAATCGGGTTTCCTGGTCCGGTGCAGGGCAATTCGATGTCTCCGAGGGGCGAGATGCCGCCGTTGATCATTCCGACGAGTTCTTCGCCGCGCAGCACGGGGCCGCCGGAATCGCCGTGACCGGCGCAGATCTGGCTGACCGATTGGACCGGGTCGGCGGTCCACACCACCCCGCAGGTGAATCCCGTGGTGCGGCCGTTCTTGCACAGGATCTCCCCCGCCCCGGCGGGCGCGCCGATCCCGGTCAGCGCCGAGGGGCCGACCTGCCGCACCGGCGTCACACGGTTGGGGTCGAATTCGATTACGGCCCAGTCGTCTTCGACGTCCTGCACCGCGACGAATCCGAGCGGCCCGGCGCCGGGCATCGCCTCCGCGCCGACCAATACCCCGGCATCTTCTGCGCAATGTCCGGCGGTGATTCCGACGAGCTTGTCCTCGCGGTCGTAGCCGATCGCCGTGAGCGTGCACAGCGCCAATTGACGGGGGTTGCTGGTCGTCAGCAGGATTCCCGATCCGCCGCCGATCACCGGCCCGTCGGCGTGCGCCACACCACCGGTCCCGGTCATTCCCGCCGCGACCGCAACGCCGACCACCGCAATCCTCGCCGCAATGCTCCGCACGGTGACCATGACGCTCCCTCCGGACAGATCGGTCAGAGACGCACGCCACGCTACGGGCCGATAGCCGACACGCATGACCGACACTCCGATGCCGTGAGCCGTCCCCGGTCAGGCCGGTACGCGAAGCGGTCTGCCGATCAAGGGTGGGCGGAGCGGAAGCGCGCCGCTTTGGCCTGGTTTCCGCAGGTCTTCATGCTGCACCAGCGGCGGCGCCGGCCGCGGGATGTGTCGAGGAAGAACCAGCCGCAGCGGTCGCAGCTGCGCACCGGCCGGGGTGGCGGACTCAGCACCAGCCTGATTCCCGACAGCGCGACGACGGTGAGCGCGCCCCGGGCGGTGAGCGGTTCCGCGGAACCGTCGGGCCCCACCTCGACATCACTGCCGATGCCGCGACGGGCCGTCTCGAGGAGGCCCGCCAGCGCATCCGAAGGCACCCCGCGCCCGTCGGCTTGCGCCTCGAAGACCACCCAGAAACGTTTCCGCAGTAGTCGCGCTTCGCGCAGGTCGGACCCGTCGAGGCGACCCGAACCGGGCGACGGCAGTTCGGCATGACGCAGCCACGACACCAGATCGTCGACATCGTCGAGCAGATCGGCACCCAGCTCCGGGGTGCGTCGGTAGACGGTATTCGCCAAGTCGAGGGCGATATCGCCGCCGATGAAGTGGTCGTCGCTCCAGGCGGTACTCACGCCCGGACCCCGGCATGGTCGAGCACGTCGCCGACGAAGGTCGCGAGCTGCGCCGACACTTCGGCCGCGTGCGTCTCGAGCAGGCAGTGCCCGGCGTCGTACAGATGAGCGTCGAGGCTGGTCATCTCCCGGTGGTAGGCAAGGACCTCGGCGATGTCGAAGTACGGGTCGTGCCGACCCCACAGCACCAGGCACGGGGGCTGAAATTCCTTGTGGTAGGCCGCGATATCCGCGAAGCGCGCCACATGGTTCCGGTAGTCGTAGAAGAGCTGGAACTGGATGTCGACATTGCCGGGCCGGGCAAGCCGTTCCCAGTCCAGATGCCACGACTCGCACGGATACAGCTCCTGCAGTTCCGGCCGCTGTTCGCCGATGTACTGCTCCCGGGTCCCTTCGAAGTTCAGCCACTCCGGCAGCGCCGCCCTGTTCTCCGCGGTCGGCTCCGCCCAGAACCGGCGCGGCGCATCCCACGCCTCGTGCAGTCCCGCCTCGTGCGCGTTGCCGTTCTGCACCACCAGCCCGAGCACCCGCTCCGGATCCCGCATCGCCATGAAATACCCGACGGGCGTACCGAAGTCGGTCACATAGAGCACATACCGCTCCACCCCCAGTTCATCGATCAGCGCCTCGACCACATGCGACAGTCGCTCGAAGGTGTACTCGTACTCCTCGAGCGGCGGCGCATCCGAAAACCCGAACCCTGGCAGATCCGGCGCAATCGCATAGAACCGCTCCCCGAGCACCGGCAATACGTCCCGAAACGTATACGACGAACTGGGATAACCATGCAGCAACAGCACCGCAGTCGAAGACGGCACCCCCGCCTCCCGATACCGCACCCGCACCCCACCCAACTCCCGCTCCCGATGCCTCGTCTTCGCTACCCGCATCACAACCTCCTTCACCCTCCGGAACCACTAGGCCAAAGTAACCCTACTACCGCTTTATAAAGGTTACCCAAGCTCCGGCGCCTCTATCCCTTGGCCGAGCCGGAATTCTGAATCGCGGGCTCAACCCTGGGCCGTCAGGTCCTTGCCCAGTTCGGCCGTGGCCCCCAGAGCAACGGGATGATCGCGCCCCATGTTCAGGCCGGTGCGAAATCAGCCGAGGTATGGCGTGCTTCGCCCCTCTAAATAGTGGGCCAGCCTGAGTCGCTGCGTGTGATGCATGTCGAGGCTGTCCAGTTCGGCGGGGTCCACGAACCGTAGTTCGGTGGACTCATCGGATATGACGAGATCGCCCCCGATGACACGAGCAAGGAAGCACACGTTGAACTGGCGCCGGACCTCGCCGTCGCTATAGGCAATGACGTGGCGCGGATCGGTGTAAGTGCCGACGAGCCCGGTGAATTCGATGTCGAGACCGGTTTCTTCCTTGACCTCTCGTACCGCGCAGCCGGGGAGGCTGTCGGTCATCTCCATGCCGCCGCCAGGCAGTGCCCATAGGCCGCTGTCAGCGCGTCGTTGAAGCAGGATGCGACCCATGTCGTCGCACACCACGGCGGAAGCAGTGACGACAAGACTGTTCGGCTCTGGTGCGGATGGATCGTCGTAGAACTCGGTGCGCGCCATCGGCTCAGCCTTCCACCGGTCGGGCCGTTTGCCAGACCGCGTCGAAACTGTCGGTATCGGTGTCGAACAGGCTCAGCTCTGGGCCGTCAGGTCCTTGCCCAGGTTGGCCGCGGTCTCCTGGAGTAGCGGAATGATCGCGTCCATGTCCAAGCCGGAGACTCGGGCCTGGGGGCCGGAGATCGAAATAGCTGCGCGCGTAGGGGCATTCGGGATTGCTACGGCGAAACAGCGGACGCCGATTTCCTGTTCGCCGTCGTCTACCGCGTAGCCCTGGATGCGGATGCGGTCGACCTCGGTGCGCATGACCGACGGGTCGGTGATGGTGTGGGTGGTGCGGGGGCTCATGGAGATGCGGGACAGGATGCGGTCGCTCTCCTCGGGCGCCAAGGTCGCGAGGACGGCCTTGCCGACGGCGGTGCAGTGCAGGTCGACGCGCTGGCCCACCTCGGTGAACATCCGCATGGCGTGCGGGGAGGGCACCTGGGCGACGTAGACGACCTGATCGCCGTCGAGCACCGCCATGTTGGAGGTCTCGCCGGTGAGGTCGCGCAGCCGGGTCAGGTGCGGGCGGGCCGAGGCGCCGAGCACCCGGCCGGCCGTCTCGCCGAGACGAATCAGCCTGGGCCCCAAGGAATATCGGCGGGAAGGCTGCTGGCGGATGTAACCGCCGGTGATCAGGGTGCGCAGCAGCCGGTGGATGGTCGGCTGCGGCAGGCCGGACGCCTCGGCCAGCTGCGACAGCGTCGCCTCCCCGCCCGCGTCGGCGACCAGCTCCAGCAGTTCGAAGGCGCGATCGACGGACTGCACCCCGCCGGTCCGCGGACTGGCTTCGGTCACGGCGATCCTTCCTTCATCGGTGGGCATGCCCACCATCTTCGCAGCCGGTTCCGCCTTATGGAAGTTCGCATAGCGGAAGTAGACTTCGATGATACGGAAGAGTAGTGCCGTGACCGAGGCGGGACTAGATGCCCGCCGCCCCCGCAACCCGCTGCGCCCGGATCCGGAACGCCTGGTGCAGCACGATCGCGGTGAGGCAGCCCGCGCTGATCCCCGACCCCATGATCGTAGCCAGCGGACCGGGCAGACCTTCGTAGAACGAGGGAACCACCGTCGGCGTCATGCCGATGAACAGCGACACCCCGACGATCAGCGAGTTCACCGGATCCCCCAGATCCGCCTTGGCCAGGGTGCGGATGCCGCCCGCGGCCACGGTCCCGAACAGCACCAGCCCGGCCCCGCCCAGCACCGGCTTCGGCACCAGCTCGACCACCCCGCTGGCCACCGGGAACAGCCCGAGCAGCACCAGCAGCGCACCGCTGGCGGCCACGATGTAGCGGCTGTACATCCGGCACAGCGCCACCAGTCCGACGTTCTGCGCGAAGGCGCTGCACGCGAAGCCGCCGAGCAGCGCGCTCACCGCGGTGCCGACGCCGACCGCGCGCAGGCCGTCGGCGACGGTCCGCTCCTCCGCGGGCCGGTCCACGATCTCACCGAGGGCCATCATGGTGGCGGTGCTCTCGGTCATCACCACCAGCATCACGATGGACATGGTGACGATCGCGCCGATCTGGAACTGCGGCGCTCCGAAGTGCATCGGCGGCATGAATCCGACGATCTCGGCATCGCGCAGCGGCGCGCTGTTCACCAGGCCGAGCGGCCAGGCCAGCAGCGATCCGACCACCAGGCCGATCAGCAGCGACAGCTGCTTGGCGAAACCCCGCAGGAACCGGTGGCAGACCAGCACCACCAGCAGGGCGGCACCGGCGATCAGCAGATTCTCCATCGGCACCGGCGCCGAGCCGCCCTCCCCCTCGCCGGTACCGCGCACCCAGTTCAGGGTGACGGGCAGCAGCGAGAGACCGATCAGGGTGATCACGGTGCCGCCCACCACCGGCGGGAAGAACCGCCGCAGCCTCGAAAAGTACGGCGCCGCAAGGGTTGCCAGCACACCCGCCACCAGTGTCGCACCGTAGACCGCGGGCAGGGCCGAGCCCGGCGCCGCCGTCTTGGCAATCGCCAGCACCGGCGCCACCGCGGCGAACGACGCCCCGTTCATCAGCGGCAGCCGCGACCCGAATCGCCACCAGCCCAGCGATTGCAGCAGCGTGGCCAGGCCCGCCGTGAACAGGCTGGCGGTGATGAGCATCGCCTGATCGGCGTGGTTCAGCCCGACCGCGGCCCCGATGATCAGCGGCGGCGCCACCACACCCGCGACCATCGCCGCGATGTGCTGGAGTCCGCCCGCGACGAGCTGCCACGGGGGAGGCAGCTCGTCGACCGGATGTCGTACGGGTTCTTCGGCTGCGGCCATCGCCGCACCTCCTGTATTCAGATGGTCAGGCCGCGAGTCAGCAAAAGCCGGGAATCCCGTGCCATGCCGCGCCACGCTCGGTGGCGTCGTCGCGCTCGACCGCGGCCTCGATCAGGCCGTAGGGCCGATCCGCGGCGATGAACACCTCGCCCGGGTTGTCGAGGCCGAAACGTCCTATGTCATAAAGGAAGTGGTGCTTGTTCGGCGCGGAGAACCTGATCTCGGCGACCTCGCGATGCTGCTCGAGCACGGCGCGGCCCATGCTGTAGAGGGTCTGCTGCAGGGCGTAGGAGTGCACGGCGGCGAACTGCCGCAGCAGGATCGAGCGAATGGAGTCGAAAGACTTGTCCCAGTTGACATCCGTGTGGTCGTAGCGCCACCGCGCCACCAGCGAGGTCGCCATGATCCGGTCGCTGGTCTCCTCGAGCGTGGTGTACTTGTCCTTGAAGTAGCCGTGGAACTCCGACCCGGTGGACTTCAGCACCACCAGATCCTTGATGCCCGAGACGACATGCGCGCGCCGATCCGGGCCGACGCCGTCGACGTTGATGACGGTGGTCCGCACGCCGCCGCTCTGCACGAACGAGTGATCGTGGCCGATGCCGTCGACAGGGATTCTGTCCCAGGCATATTCGTCGATCTCGACGCGCGCGCCGTCGGCGCCCGGGCAGCGGGCGATGAAGTGGTCGGCGAGGGTCAGGCCGAAGTCCTCGATCGCCTCCACGCCCTTCTCCTTGGCGAAGGCGAAGACGGTGTTCTTCTGGGTGTCGGTGGGCAGGATGTCGCGCTGGTCCCCGGTGATGTGGGCGTCGGCGAACCGGCCGCGCAGCGCGGAGGAGACGTTGAGGTCGCGGATCTGGTGCCGCGCGGTGTCGCGGAAGACGCGCACGAGGCGGTTTTCGGCCTTGCCGTACTGGTTGGGCCCGAGCTGGATGGCCATGGAAGTCAGCTCCCTCGATAGGTGGAAATGGCGAACGGGGACAGCAGCAGCGGCACGTGGTGGTGCTGCTGCGGATCGGCGACGGTGAAGGTCACCGTCACCTCGGGGAAGAATCGGTCGCGATCGCCGAAATAGCCTGCGGCGTCGAAGATCAGGCGATAGTCGCCGGCGTCCACCCGCTCCGGGCCGATGGCCGCGACCCGGCCGTCGTCGTCGGTGCGACCGGTACCCAGCTCCCGCCAGCCGTCGCCGGCGCGGGCCTCCAGGCGCACGGCGACACCCCGGGCCGGATGACCGGCGGCGGTGTCGAGCACATGAGTGGTAATGGCGCTGCGCGTCATTGAACAACCATCCGTTCCAGCCGCTTTCGTGCGATGGCGGCGAGTTCTCTTCGGGTGACCAGGATTTCGTCGTCCGGCTCGTTGCCGAGCCGTTCCGACAGATCGGCGAGCATCTCGTGGCCGCTGCGGCCCGAGGCGCACACCAGGTAGATGTGGCCGAACTTCTCCTCGTAGGCGAGGTTGCCGTCGCGCAGTTGCGCGGCGAGTTCGGCGTCGGCGGCATCGACGCCCGACTGTTCGCGCGCGGCCCGGGAGCCGGGCGCGGTGGCGGCGCCGATGCGCGGATGGTCGGCCAGCGCCCGGCGGACCTGGCTCTCGGTGAGCGCGAGCGCCGACCGTTCGGCCAGGTCCAGCAGCGCCGAGCGGTCGGCGTAGGGCCGGGCAGCCGCCACCTCGTCGATCCATTCCGCAACGGCCACAACGGGTTCCAGGGCCGCCCGCCAAGTTTCCACGGGCAGCTCGTTGAGCTGGGCGATCGACTGCGATTCCGTCACCGGACGCACCTCCATCCGGAAGACCGGGATAGCTGAACTTCTGCAATGCGGAATTCAAATTCCGTATGACCGAATGTAAGACCGCTCACAACGACTGTCAACGGGTCGGCCGAGGTTCACCCGGATTTCGGCCAAAGTGTTGACCGCCACACTTGGTTGCCGCTACCGTCGAATAGCGGAAGAAAGATTCCATATCACGGAACCACTATCGAGCGTGGTGTCCGGGCATCGACGCCCTCCGTGATCGGTCCGAATATCGCCCCCACCAGGGCATTGCCGGACGCCGACACCTCGACCCGGCGCTCGCCAACCGGCGCCGTCGTTCCGGTGGACGCCGGAACCGAGACGGGACATAGATCCTCGAGTTGCGTCTCCCGTCATTCGCCGGAACGACGGATCGGTCGACAACGACGGTCCCGACGACAGCAACGGGTCCTGTCGACGAGGTCGGACCTCCAAGGACGACGGCGCCCCCAACCCGGCTCACACCGGCGCGGCGGGTCCGACAGAGAAGAGAACGCATGACTGACCAACCACTGCCCTACGCGGTGAACCTGTCCATCCTGTTCAAAGAGATCCCCCTGCTGGACCGCCCCGCGGCCGCCAAGGCGGCCGGTTTCGACGCGGTCGAATTCTGGTGGCCGTTCGACACCGCCACCCCCACCGACGCCGAGGTGGATGCCTTCGTGCAGGCCATCGAGCAGGCCGGTGTGCAGTTGATCGGCCTCAACCTGTTCGCCGGTGACATGCCCGCCGGTGAGCGCGGCCTGGTGTCGTGGCCGGGGCGCGAGCAGGAGTTCGCCGACAGCGTCGCCGTCGCCGTACGGATCGGTCGCCGGCTGGGTTGCCGCGCGTTCAATGCGTTGTACGGCAACAGGATCGACGACGTCGACCCCGGCGAGCAGGACGAGGTGGCGCTGCGCAATCTGGCGCTGGCCGCGCGCGCGATCGCCGAAATCGACGGCACCGTGCTGCTGGAGCCGGTCAGCGGCATCGAGGCCTATCCGCTGAAGACCGCCGCGGACGTGGTCGGCGTGCTCGATCGGGTGCGCGCCGCGCAGGGGGCGGCGAACCTGGGCCTGCTCGCGGATCTGTATCACCTGGCCACCAACGGCGACGACCTGGACAAGGTCGTCGAGCGCTACGGCGACCGGATCGCCCACGTGCAGATCGCCGACGCTCCCGGGCGGCACGAGCCCGGCACCGGCGAACTCGACATCTTCGGCTACGTCGACAAGATCGGCGCGGCCGGATATCGCGGTCATATCGCCGCCGAATACCTCCCCTCCGGCGCCAGCGCCGACAGCTTTGCCTGGCTGCCCACGCGATAAGGAGCAAGTGAATGAGCAAGATCGGTTTCATCGGCCTCGGCATCATGGGTTCGCCGATGGCGGGCCACCTGGTACGAGCCGGACACGAGGTCACCGGCTACACCCTCAACACCGAGGCGCTGGACAAGCTGGAGGCCGAGGGCGGCAAGAAGGCCGAGAACATCGCCGAGGCGGTGCGCGACGCCGAGATCGTGATCACCATGCTGCCCAACCATCCTCAGGTCGAGGAGGTGGTGCTCGGCGAGGACGGCGTCTTCGCGAACGCCCCGAAAGGCGCTCTGCTGATCGACTTCTCGACCATCCGGCCGGAGAGCTCGATCGCGATCGCCGAGGCGGGCGCCAAGGGCGGGTTCCGGGTGCTGGACGCGCCGGTGTCCGGCGGCCAGGCCGGTGCCGAGCAGGGCGTGCTGTCCATCATGGTCGGCGGTACGGACTCCGATTTCGACTCCGCCACAGCGATTTTCGACGCCGTCGGCAAGACCTTCATCCACGTCGGCGAGCACGGTGCCGGGCAGATCGTCAAGGCCGCCAACCAGTTGGTCGTGGGCGGCACCTACGCCCTGGTGGCGGAGGCCATCGTGCTGATGGAGTCGCTGGGCGTCGACGCGGGCAAGGGACTGGACGTCCTCGCCGGTGGCCTCGCGGGCAGTCGCATCCTCGAGCTCAAGCGCAAGTCCATGGTGGCGCGCGAATTCGCGCCCGGATTCCGAATCGACCTGCACCACAAGGATATGGGCATCATCGCCGACGCCGCCCGGCAGGCCGATATCGCCTTGCCCACCGGCGCGCTCGTGGGTTCGCTCATCGCCGCGGGCCGCGCGCAGGGCTACGGCTCGCTCGATCACTCGGCGCTGCTGAAGGTGATCGAGAACCTCAACGGCCGCGGCGAGAAGTAGCAGCCGTGAACGCACCACGAATCGTCCTGGCCCCGGACAAGTTCAAGGGGTCGCTGAGCGCCGGTGCGGTCGCCGATGCGGTGGCCGCCGGGATCCGCCGGGTCCGCCCCGACGCCGACATCCGCTGGGTCCCCGTGGCCGACGGCGGGGAGGGGACGGTGGACGCGACGGTGGCGGCCGGATTCGACCGCGCCACTGCGGAAGTCAGTGGGCCGACGGGCGAGGTGGTGCGGGCGGCGTTCGCGCACAACGGGAACGTCGCGGTGGTGGAGGCCGCCGCCGCGTGCGGGCTGTCGCAGTTGCCGGGCGGCGCTCTCGCCCCGCTCACCGCGACCAGCCTCGGAGTCGGTGAGCTACTCCGTGCGGCACTCGACACCCGATGCGGCACTGTGGTTCTCGGTGTGGGCGGCAGTGCCTGCACCGATGGTGGCGCCGGCCTGCTGGCAGGGCTGGGCGCGGCGCTGCTGGACGCGGACGGGCGTCCGGCGGGTCCGGGTGGCGGTGGTCTGACCGACATCGCCTACCTGGATCTGCACCAGCTCGATCCCCGGATCCACGAGGTGGAGCTGGTGCTGGCCAGCGACGTCGACAATCCGCTGCTCGGACCGGTCGGCGCCGCAAGCATTTTCGGCCCTCAGAAGGGGGCGGGCGCCGGTGCTGTGGCCGCGCTGGAGGCGGGCCTGGCGCATTGGGCCCGGCTGGTCGCCCAGCGCACCGGGTTCGACGCGGCGAGTCGGCCGGGCGCGGGTGCGGCGGGCGGCATCGGGTTCGCGGCGATCGCCGTACTCGGCGCCCGCCGGGCCGGGGGCATCGACGTGATGCTCGACCTGGCGGGCTTCGACCGCAGCCTGAAGGACGCGGACCTGGTGATCACCGGCGAGGGCTCGCTCGACGACCAAACCCTGCACGGCAAGGCCCCTGTGGGCGTCGCCGCCCGGGCCGCTGCGGCCGGGGTCCCCACCGTAGCCGTCGCGGGCCGCACCCTGCTCGACGAGAACCAGCTGCGCTCAGCCGGTTTCGCCGCCACCTACCCCCTCACCGCCCTGGAACCCGACCTCCAGCGCTGCCAGACCAACGCCGCAGAACTCCTGGAGCACCAGGGCGAACGCCTCGCCCAAGCCTTCCTCCCCACCCCCGCCCGAAGCAGCACCCCATGACCACCTCCCACCTCCCGCACCCCCTGCACATTCCCGCACCCCCGCAGACCCTCGTAACCCGTGCGAGAACCAACAACCAGTGCGCGAACAACCGACCCACCACGCGGGCGCCCACCACCCGCGCTGCACACCAGCCTTCACGCACGCCCTGCTGGTTCCCGCACCTCCAACGGGGCCTGCAACCCGTGCGGGAGCACACAAGGCGTGCGCGAACACCATGCCCGCAACGGAAGGCACACCGTTCCTGGGCACACCCACCGCCGAGCACAAGCACAGCCGCACCCCTTATCCGTTCCCGCACCCTTTGCGAGGCTCTGCAACCAGTGCGGGAACGCGCAAGGGGTGCGCGAACACCATGCCCGCAACGGAAGGCACACCCTTCCTGGGCACACCCACCGCCGAGCACAAGCACAGCCGCACCCCTTATCCGTTCCCGCACCCTTTGCGGGGCTCTGCGACCAGTGCGGGAACGCGCAAGGGGTGCGGGAACACCAGCCGCGTCGTTGCGCCCGCCGCGCGGGTGGAAGCCGGAAACCCAGCCGCCGTCGAGGGTTTCCGACTTCCGCCCGCGTGGCGGGGGCAGCCGCCGCGCGACCGGCAGCGCCGCGCCGTCGGTCCTGCGGAGGCCGGGCACCCATCCGCCGTCAATGGGTCCCGACTTCCGCTGGGCCGACGGAGCATCCGTCCAGCCCACGGACCGGGCGGTGCCGGCCGCCCCGGCTCCCCGCCGTCCCCTGTCTCGCCGCCGACCCGACCGTCGGCGCGACACCATCGCCGTGTTCCGCCCGAACCTCGGAATCCGGCACCCGTCGACAGCTGCGCGTCCTCGGCGCCTGTGCCCGGCCCCCGGGCCCGCACCGAGGGCGACGAGAGGCGCAGCCCGCCGACGGGACGGTGCACCGCTGCGACCTGCGGCGAGACAGTCGCTCCGTTGCCGGGCGGCGGGGAGCCACCTCCCGGTATCGCGCATCGACCCGGACTCCGACTGCGCGGGGACGACCCGAGGCGCATCCGGGCGACGAGGCCTGCGCGCGGCGAGCTGCCGCGGGGACGGACCGACACCGCACGGGAAATCGCCCGCCGATATGGCACACCCACCGACCGGCCCTGCACCACGGCGGGCCGCCGCAAGCCGGGACAGGCCGACACCGTGCGGGCTCGTCCGCCTAGCGGCCCTCGCCGACGGGCTCTGTGCCCTAACGACGCGGCGGCAACACAGCCGGATGACCTGGCACCGATCGTCACAGCAGTACAGGAGTAGTCGTGAATACCAACGCACCCAAGGTGTTTCGCGCCCGCCGGGTGATCACGCCCAACGGTGAGGTCGCGGCGTCGGTGGTGGTCCGGGACGGGCGTATCGCCGAGATCGTGCCGTTCGACGCACCGGTCGACGCGACCGACATCGTCGAGGTGTCCGACGACGCCGTGCTGCTGCCGGGCCTGGTCGACAGCCATGTGCACGTCAACGAGCCGGGCCGCACCGCATGGGAGGGGTTCGCCACGGCGACCCGAGCGGCCGCCGCCGGGGGCATCACCACGCTGATCGATATGCCGCTCAACAGCATTCCGGCCACCGTGGATGTGGCGGCCCTGCGGGAGAAGCGGTCGGTCGCGGACGGGCAGTGCCACATCGACGTCGGATTCTGGGGCGGCGCCGTCGGCGACAATCTCGCCGCGCTGCCCGCGCTGGCCGAGGCCGGGGTGTTCGGCTTCAAGGCCTTCCTGCTGCCGTCCGGAGTCGACGAGTTCTGCCATCTGGACGCGGCGCAGCTCGAGGCCGCCGTGCGGGCGGTGGCCGACATCGACGCGACGCTGATCGTGCACGCCGAGGATCCGGCCGTCATCGACGCCGCCCCGCAACCGCACGGCCCCATCTACGCCGACTTCCTGGCCTCACGCCCGACCGAGGCCGAGACCCGCGCCGTCCGCACACTTGTCGAACTGGCCGAGCGATACGACGCGCGGGTGCACGTACTGCATCTCGCCGCCGCCTGCGCGCTGCCGCTGCTGGCGGCGGCCCGGGCGCGCGGTGTGCGGATCACCGCCGAGACCTGCCCGCACTATCTCACCATCAGCGCCGAGCAGATTCCGGACGGCGCAACGGAATTCAAGTGCTGTCCGCCGATCCGCAATCGCGTCAACCAGCAGGGCCTGTGGAACGGGCTGCGCGACAACGTTATCGACTCCGTGGTCAGCGACCACTCCCCCAGCACCGTCGAACTCAAACGGGCGGGCGGCGGCGATTTCGGCAAGGCGTGGGGCGGCATCGCCGGTCTGCAACTCGGCCTGTCCGCGGTGTGGACGGCCGCACCGGACTGGGCCGGACTGACCGATGTCGTGCACTGGATGGCCACCGCCCCTGCCGACCTGGTGGGTCTGAACCACAAGGGCCGCATAGCGATCGGCGCCGACGCGGACCTCTGCGTATTCGCGCCGCACGAGGAGTTCGTCGTGGACGCGGCGGCATTGCAGCACCGCAATCCGATCACCGCCTACGACGGCCGCACGCTGCGCGGCGTGGTGCGATCCACCTGGCTGCGCGGCGAACACATCACCGGCGACCATCCCCGTGGCCGCCTGCTGCAGAAAGGGGTTTAGATGAGTGACTGGGACCGGCTACCCGACCTGGCCGTCCGTCAGGTCGGCGGGAGCGTCGTCGCCGCCAACGACGAATTCTTCGCCGAGCGGGAGAATCTCATCAAGGACGCGGCGCCGGTGTATCGCCCGCACACCTTCAACAACAAGGGCCAGGAGTACGACGGCTGGGAGACGCGCCGCCGCCGCGACGGCAGCGCCGGGCCCGACTGGGCGCTGATCCGGCTCGGCATCGCCGGGGTTCCGGCCGCGCTCGTCGTCGACACCGCGTACTTCGTCGGCAACTACCCGCCGGAGGTGTCCATCGAAGGCACCTGTGTCCCGGGCCAGCCCACGGTCGACGAGCTGCTCGCCGCCGACTGGCACACGGTGGTACCGCGCTCGCCGGTCGAGGGCGACACCCGCAACGTGTTCGAGGTGTCCGACGACCGGCGGCTGACTCACGTCCGGCTGAACATGCACCCCGACGGCGGTATCGCGCGGCTGCGGGTGCACGGCACCGCCGTCCCGGATCCGCAGTGGCTCGACGACGTCCCCTTCGACCTGGTGGCGCTGCGCAACGGCGGCCGGGCCGTCGCCTGCAGCGACGGATTCTTCTCCCCGCCGAACAATATGCTGCAGCCGGGCATTTCGCGGTTCATGGCCGACGGCTGGGAGATGCGCCGCCGCCGCGACGACGGAAACGACTGGGCCACCGTCGCTTTGGCCGCGGAGGCGGTGCCTTCGGTGCTGGAGCTGGACACCACCCACTACAAGGGCAATGCGCCCACCCGGATCTCGCTGGACGGCTACACGCCCGGTGGCGACCTGGTGTCGCTGCTGAAACCCACCGACCTGCAACCCGACGCCCCGCACCGGTTCCGACTCTCGGGCGAACAGCCCGTGAATCAGGTGCGGCTCAACGTCTTTCCCGACGGCGGCATCGCCCGCCTGCGCCTGTACGGACCGCTCACCGCGTCCGGCAGGCAGCACCTGCTCGATCGTTTCACCGCCACATCCGGCAACTGACCGAACGGAGATCCCGATGGTCCTCATGTTCCTCAACGGCGACGGCATGCGCGGCGGCCGCCTGCACGACCAGATCGCGGGCGCGCCGCTGCTGCGCACCGCCCGCAGCGCACCGAAGTACCGCTACTACTCGGTCGGCGACCGCTTTCCCGCCATGATCGCCACCGACGCCGACGGCCGCGCGGTCACCGGCGAGGTCTACGACGTGCCGATGGAAACCCTGCGCGACAACCTGATTCCGGCTGAGCCGCCGGAGCTGGAGCTCGGCCTGATCGAACTGGACGACGGCACCGCCTGCCTGGCGACCGTCCTGCGCAACGACCACCTGGGCTCGCCGGAGCTGATCGATATCTCCGATATCGGCGACTGGCGCGCCTACCGCGGCAACACGGTCACCACCTGACCACGCCGCATCCGTGACCCGGGTGCGGCGGGGAGCACCCCACACAACCGTTCACAGCCGGACGCGGCAGACCGAGGGTGACGGCCCCTCGAGCCGAGCTCGGACTGGAATACCCACTGGCACCGAGTAATTGGAGAACCTGTAATGCCACGCATGCGGGCCGTCGACGCGGCCGTCAAGATCCTGGAGCTGGAAGGCGCCACGCAGGCGTTCGGTCTGCCCGGCGCCGCGATCAACCCGTTCTATTCGGCGCTGCGCGCGCACGGCGGCATCAAGCACGTCCTGGCCCGCCACGTCGAGGGCGCCTCGCATATGGCCGAGGGCTATACCCGGGCCGCGCACGGCAATATCGGCGTGTGCATCGGCACCTCCGGCCCGGCCGGTACCGACATGATCACCGGCCTGTATTCGGCCATCGCCGACTCGATTCCGATCCTGTGCATCACCGGGCAGGCGCCGACCGCGCGGCTGCACAAGGAGGACTTCCAGGCGGTCGACATCTCGTCCATCGCCGCGCCGGTCACCAAGATGGCGGTGACGGTGCTGGAACCGGCGCAGGTGCCCGGCGCGTTCCAGCAGGCATTCCACCTGATGCGCTCCGGCCGTCCGGGTCCGGTGCTCATCGACCTGCCGATCGACGTGCAGCTCGCCGAGATCGAATTCGACCCCGACACGTATCAGCCACTGCCGGTGTACAAACCGGCGGCGACGCGCGCGCAGGCCGCCAAGGCGCTGGACATGCTGACCGCGGCGGAGCGCCCGCTGCTGGTCGCGGGCGGCGGCATCATCAACGCCGGCGCCGAGGACCTGCTGGTGGAACTCGCCGAGCTGCTGCGGGTTCCGGTGGTGCCGACCCTGATGGGCTGGGGCATCATCCCCGACGACCACGAGTTGCAGGCCGGCATGGTCGGGCTGCAGACCTCCACCCGCTACGGCAATGCCACCCTGCTGGCGTCGGACTTCGTCATGGGCATCGGCAACCGGTGGGCCAACCGCCACACCGGCGGGCTCGAAACCTACCGCAAGGGACGCACTTTCGTGCATGTGGACATCGAGCCCACCCAGATCGGCCGGGTGTTCCCGCCCGACTACGGGATCGCCTCCGACGCCAAGGCGGCGCTGGAGCAGATGCTCGCGGTCGCGAAGGAACGCGAGCAGGCCGGAACCCTGCCGGACTACTCGGGCTGGGTGGCCGACTGCACCGAGCGCAAGCGGACCCTGCACCGCAAGACGCATTTCGACAATGTCCCGGTGAAGCCGCAGCGGGTGTACGAGGAGATGAACCGCGCATTCGGGCGCGACACCCGCTACGTGTCCACGATCGGGCTGTCGCAGATCGCGGGGGCGCAGATGCTGCACGTCTACAAGGCGCGCAACTGGATCAACTGCGGCCAGGCCGGACCGCTGGGCTGGACGGTGCCCGCGACGCTCGGCGTGGTCGCGGCGGATCCGGAGGCGAATGTCGTTGCGCTGTCGGGTGATTACGACTTCCAGTTCATGATCGAGGAGCTCGCCGTCGGCGCCCAGTTCAACCTCCCGTATGTGCACGTGCTGGTGAACAACTCCTATCTGGGCCTGATCCGGCAGGCGCAGCGGGCCTTCGACATGGACTACTACGTGCAGCTCGGCTTCGACAACATCAACGCCGACGATTCGATGGGCCAGGCCAAGGGCTACGGCGTCGACCACGTGCGGGTCGCGGAGGGCCTGGGCTGCAAGGCCATTCGAGTCGACAGCCCCGACGAGATCGCCCCCGCCTTCGATCGGGCCAAGCAGATGGCCGCGGAATTCCGGGTGCCGGTGGTGGTCGAGATCATCCTCGAGAAGGTCACCAATATCGCGATGGGCGCCGCCGATATCGACAAGGTCACCGAGTTCGAGGATCTCGCCGAGACCGCCGAGGATGCCCCGACGGCCCTGCTGCCGCTGGCGTGATCCGGCGTTGCGGTCACCGACCACCCCCGAGCCTACCGAGTGAATGTATGTTCGAGTGCGTATGCTGATGGCGTGAATCTCCGACTCCGTCCGGGATGTCCTCGTGGCAACCGTGGGTAGGCGACGGCGCAACCCCCCTCGGGTTGTCGGTGCCCCAGCGGGCGCGCGGATCCGTACTCGGTTGCGTCTAGGACCTGGGGAAGAGGCAGCGCTGCGCGAAATCGGCCAGTTCAATGGTCGGTTGTATCGCCGCGAGCTCGCCGCACGGATCGCGCAAGGCACCCTGGACCGCACACGGCAAGCCGACTACCGCGCCGACCGCAAGCGGGCCCTGACCGCCGAGACGTCGTCGCGGTGGGCCGGGGCGATCACTCGATCGGTGGAGGACCAGTACCAGTCGGGTATGCGTGCGTTGGCTGCACACGCGCGCAGCCTGGATTCAGCTGTCGCGACGCTCGCGGCACGGTGCACGCTCGCCCCGAACGAACGCGATGGGAAGGTCGCGGGCTATCGAGACACCGCGGAACGTTTCGCCAAGACTCGACGCCTCGCGGCCCTGCGTGTGGTCGCCGAGCGCGCTCGGCGCAATCTGGCCGAGGGACGTCCGTCGATTGTGGTCGGCGGGAAACAGTTGTGGCGCAACCGTAACCATCTCGCCGACGTACCCATGTCCGAGGCCGGGTGGCGACAGCAGTGGGATGCGGCACGAATGTTTCTCACCGCCGACGGGGAAGCTGGCAAGGTGGGTGGGAACGAAACCATCCGTGTCGCACCCGAAACACGGCGGCTGCGCGTCAAAGTTCCCGCCGCCCTGGCGGATCGGTTCGGGACCCACCTCGAGATCGCCGCTCCGGTGACCTTCTGCCATCGCAGCACCGAGTGGACGGGGCGCATCGCAGCACGCCAGGCCGTGCGCTACGACATCGTGTTCGACCCGACCCGGGACCGCTGGTACCTGGATGCGTCGTGGTCGTTAGCGCCCACACCGACCGTACCGCTCACTGCGATCCGAACCGGGCCGGTGCTGGGGGTTGATCTCAACGCCGGGCATCTGGCCATTTGTGTTCTCGACCGGTATGGCAACCCCGTCGGCGAGCCCGCCACGATCGCCCTGCCAGGACATGGCCTGTCCTCGTCGCGGCGGGACGGGCACCTACGTGCTGCGCTCACCGCGCTGTGCGATCAGGCCGTACTCACCGGGTGCACTGCGATCGTGATCGAGGATCTCGACTTTGCCGATGCCCGCGGCACAGGCCGGGAAACCATGGGTCGCGGCCGCCGCGGCAAACGATTCCGCCGTGTGGTCGCCACCATCCCCACCCGCCGGTTCCGAGAACGACTGCGTGCCATAGCCACACGGCTCGACATTGCCGTCGTAGCGGTCGATCCGGCCTACACCAGCAAGGTCGGTGCCAAGCATTGGCGCACACCGCTGCAGGAGCAGACCCAGACTTCCGATCGTGCGGTGACCGTCCATCACGGAGCGGCGGTCGCGATCGGTCGACGCGGACTCGGGGTGAAGCTCTCGCGCCACTCGAGCGGCCCCCGCCACGCACAGCGGAGCGTGGCGGGCCAACCGCCGAGCCTGGCGAGAGCCACCGCCCAGAGACGCGTGGCGTGTGAGAAGCCCTGCCCCGCCCTCGACCCCCTCGGGAGGCCGGACCGGTCCGGCAGCAAGCACCACACACCTGCGGCCAAGACCGTTCGGGCCGCAACCGAGAGATATCCTCTATCACTCACGGATTAGGAACGGTGCGATGCACTGGGATCAGATGACTGCCACGGCGCACGACCTGCGCAAACGCGCTACCCGGCTGCGTCGCGGCGTCGGCCAGCTCGGGGTGATCGAATCGATCCTCGACGCGGCGGACGGGCCGTGGCTCGGGGCGATGGATGCCGACGGGCGCGGCACGGCGGAGCTGCGAATGCACCTCGCCGGGCGCTATCGCCTCACCGCCGTCGTGACCAGCGCCGGAAAACTGAGCCTCGCGCAGATGAACGCCCCCGTTTCCGGACCTGCCGCCGAACGCGTGCTCTCGTCGAAGCCCGCGCTCCGGCGCGGCTGGGACGAATCCATGCCGATGCCGAAGCAGCCCGAGTGGCTCGATCACG
The DNA here is from genome assembly GCF_001613165.1 of Nocardia mexicana NBRC 108244. Classification (GTDB taxonomy): domain Bacteria; phylum Actinomycetota; class Actinomycetes; order Mycobacteriales; family Mycobacteriaceae; genus Nocardia; species Nocardia mexicana. Next base: position 53,943 of record NZ_BDBV01000046.1, on the reverse strand, counting down.
TCGTGGAATGGGTGTCGAACGCGAGCCTGCACGTGGGCCGCCGGGCGGTCCTCGAATGGCAGCTCGAGGGCGCCGACCGGAAGCTGACCTCGATGAACGACACCATCGACAGCCTGCGCATCAGCCTGCTGGAACGCGAGCAGATGCGCGACGAACTGGCCGTCGAGGTGGCGGAAATGCGCGCCGAGCTGGAATCCCTCGAGAGCCGGGAGCCGACCGATGACCAGTGACAATGCCACGCGGCTCGCGGTGCTGATCGATGCGGACAATGCGCAACCCGGAATCGCCGACGGGCTGCTGGCCGAGGTCGCCACGTACGGCACCGCGCACGTGAAGCGCGCCTACGGCGACTGGACGAGTTCGAATCTCAAGGGCTGGAAGGAACAGCTGCTGGAGCAGTCGATCCAGCCGATCCAGCAGTTCGGCTACACCACCGGGAAGAACGCCACCGACTCGGCGATGATCATCGATGCGATGGACCTGCTCTACACCGGCAACCTCGACGGATTCGTCATCGTCTCCAGCGATAGCGATTTCACGCGGCTGGCCAGCCGCATCCGCGAATCCGGCCTGACCGTCTACGGTTTCGGCCAGCGCAAGACGCCCAAGCCCTTCGTCGCCGCCTGCGACAAGTTCATCTATACCGAAAACCTCACCGGCACAACGGAAGAGGTCGCCACCGCCAAATCCCGCAAGACCGCGGCCAATCAGCTGAAGGGCGACGCCAAACTGATGAACCTGCTGCGCAACGCCGTGGACGCGGCCTCCGACGACTCCGGCTGGGCCATGCTGTCGGGCGTCGGCTCGATCATCAACAAGCAGCGCCCCGACTTCGACCCCCGCACCTTCGGATACACCAAGCTCGGCGAGTTGTTCACCGCGACAACGCTGTTCGACCTGGAGGGCCGCAGCCCGGGCGAGGGCAAGCCGGAGGTCACCTACGTCCGCGACATCCGGCATCGGCCCGAGAAGTAGGGACCGCACCATCGTGCGATGACGCGATGGCAACGCATGCCCCGATCACTTGGGGGTCCCTCGGCCGAGGTGTAGTGGCATAGGCTGCGCAAATGGTCTTGTCGGGCGCACGAATTCGCGCGTTGTGTGTCGCTGCCGCCATGGCGGTCTGCGGGCTCGCGGCGGCCCCGGCGCAGGCAGCCGCGGAGTGCGGCGGGTGGCAGGTCGAGACCGTGGCGCACGGTTTGGGGGAGCTGGAGAATCTCGAGCCCGACGGCCGGGGTGGGTTCTATCTGTCCGGGGCCTCGAGCGTGACGCATATCGATGCCGCGGGGCAGGTGGGCGTGGTGCTCGAGAATATGGGCGTGCCCCGCGGCCTGCGGCTCGACGGCTCGATCCTGTCCGTGGTCGGCGGGCGGGACGGCAGATTGTGGCAGTTGGACACCGCGACAGGCGAAGTGACCAAACCTGCGGCGTTCGCGGGCAACGGGCTGCTGCGGCTGCCCGGCGGCGATCTGCTGACGACCTGGGTCGGCACCGAGGGTGGCCCGTCCCAGGGACTGACCCGCTATCTGCGCGACTCCGGCACGGTCGTCCCCAACTGGTCGCCCGTGCCGCGTTCGGAAGGGCTGGCGCTCAGCCCGGACCACCGCGCCGTGTACACCGACGACCTGCTCACCGGCGAGATCATCCGCGTCCCGCTGGACACACCGGATCGGTGGACGATCGTGACGAGGCTACCCGGGGTGTTCGCGGGCGTGGACGATCTGACCATGTCGCAGGCCGGATCGCTGTATGTCGCAGCCCATTTCGAAGGCGCGATCCACCGTGTGGACCCGGACACCGGCGCTTCGTGTGTCATTGCCTCGGGCCTGTCGAGCGGGTGGACCGGGCCGAGTTCGGTGCGCATCGCCCCGGACGGCGAGGGCTGGGCGCTGTACACCACGGGTTTTGACGGCACTCTGCGCCGCCTGCGACCTCCCGCCGACGTGGACCTGTCGCCGGTCCGATCCTGAAGCATTACGGCACAACAGGTCTAGATCCTGCTCGGCTGACCTGGCCGCTGGCCGACGCCGCCGCCGAGCGGCGCAGGTCGAGCGGTTCTTCGGTCGGCGCTGATCCGCCCTCAATCTCCCAGCGGGAAGAGGCGTTCGGCGTCCGGACGGAACGTGAAACGACGTCGATCGAAATCCCAGAACCGGTAGAGCGGCCACTGCGCAGTGTGCGACACCAGGGCACCGGCGATGATCACGTAGTGCGGCCACCGGATCGGGATCTCCTGCCGCCGCGCCGTGCGCAGTCCACCCCGGTGGAACTGCAGGCACCGCCGCGGGGCGAGCCTCCGGCGGCGAGACGAGGTCCGCACGCGCATATTCACGAGCTGGTGGATGACCTGCCCGTGTTTGACCAGGCAGATCGCCAGGTCCAGATCGTCGACGACATCCGGCCGGGTCGATGTATCGCCCCGGACCTTCTCCCACGCCGTGCGCCGGATCGCCATCGACGGGCCGTACATATTGCCCACGCGCCCACCGAGTTTGCCGAGTTTCCGCTGCAGCAGAATGCCGAACTCGAGCAGGCCGCCGACCGGCGAATCGTGATAGGTCGCAATACCCGTCACCGCGGCGCAATCGGGAGTGTCGTCGAAGTGCCGCCGTATGACCTCACCCCAGTCCGCGGCTACCAGCGTATCGGCGTCGGTGCGCGCGATGTATTCGCCGCGCGCCTCGTCGAATCCGGTGTTGCGGGCCCGGGCGACCCCGCGCCGGGATTCCGTGACGACAAACACTTTCGGATGTTCGCGAGAATATTTCTCGACGAGCTGACGAGTACCGTCCGTGCTGCCGTTGTCGACCACCACGATCTCGTCGACGGCCGCCTGTACGGCCAGTTTGTCCAGTGTTCGAGCGATGCTCTTCGCCTCGTTCAGTACGGGAATCACAACAGTGAGCACGATTGGCGGATTGGCATCTACCACAAAACTGTCCACATCTACTTGCAGGTCGATCATCGCTGGCGGGATAGCCGAATCGAAGTCCTTCGATTATCCGAGGTTATCCCGGCTGGTAAGCGGTATCCTATTCCCGCTGTAGATAAACACAAACATTTACGAAAATTACTGCGCCATGTAACATTTCCGTGTGTCGCAACTCGGCCATCGTCGCAATTGAGCTACTTTTCGATGATGCTCACCGAGCGGGTCGCCGTGTCGTCGCTGTAACCACCACGACGACGGCCGCGACGATCGAGGCGGCACAGGCGATCATGGCGGCGGCGGTGATGCTGGTGGTGGCGTACGGCGAGGGGCGGGCGCCCGGCAGCACCAGGTCGCCACCGGCGACGGCCCACTGGATCCACGAGCCGATCTGGCCGCCGGCGTCCCAGCCGCGCTGCGTCATGTCGTACAGGTCCGAAGCCCGGCTGTTGAGATGACGCAGCGTCAACAGCACGAACAGCGCCGTGGCCACACCGGAAGCGGCGGCGACACGCGACAGCGCCCGCGAGCGAATCCCGAGGTTGATCCCCACCACAGTCACCATCACGATGATGGCGGCGGTAGTGAGAATCGCCCACGTGCCGTTGATATTCGCGGTGGTCGGGCCCGATTTCGACCAGCCCATCATGTAGCTGGTGGTGGCCTGGATGCGGCCGAAGGCATTCGCGCGCGCCACACCGTCCGGTCCGGTGACGGTGAGCCAGGGCACAAACAACAACCCGAACGTCACGACATTCGCGCCGGCGGCCGCCAGATAGCCCCCGTGTCCCCGTAGCCGGACTGTCCAGCGCCCGGCACGCGCCGAGTGCCGTTCGCGCAGCAGGCCCGCCCAGCTACGCGGGGTCGCCGGTGCCCGGGAGTTCCCACGACCCGTCAGCGTCGACACCCGTTCGCGCAGTACGGCTTTCCACCCACCCTCGCGGCCCGGATCGCACCTCGGGTGGTCGGGAACCTCACATGTCGTCGACCCGGAGGGCTCGGCCGGTGCCGCGGTTTCGGAACGAGGATTTTCCTTCAGTTGCCAAGGAGTCGGGCGGGTCATCGCCGCCACCCACGGCGGACATCACGTGCCGAACCGTCCCAAATATGTTTCTGCACAACGGATGTCATAGACCGGACCCCACGACAGACCATTCCGGCATGGTAGGCAGCACATTCCGGTTCGATCGCCGCTCCATACGTCCCTTTAACGCTTGCGGCCCCGCACCGTTCGTTTCCCACACGGAATCTTTGCGGCCGACCTCGCCACCTCACACGGTCGCGAGCACATCCTCGAATGCTGCCTCCGCGGCCCCGAGCAGCTTCAGATCGCCCCCGAGCGACGACTTCTCGATGCGCACCCCGCCGAGCGCCCGGCTGACCATGCTGCGCTCCCGGACCTCCCGCCGGGCGCGCTCCACCACGGCATCGGGCAGCGCGGTGAACAGGTCGCCCAGCACCACCAGCTCCGGGCCGAGCACGTTGACCACATTGACCAGGCCGAGGATCAGCCAGTCCACGTACTCCCCGAGCCGGGCCACCGGATTCGAATCACGGTGCAGCTCTCGCAGTTCCGCGACGATCGCACCCCTCGGACTCCCCGCCGCCAGCCCGAGCGCGCGGCGCAGCGCGGCCTCCCCGACCTCGGTCTCCCAGCATCCGACGTTGCCGCAGTGGCAGTCGCGCCCGCCCGGATGCACGGTCATATGGCCGATTTCGCCGAGATATCCGGCCGATCCACGCAACAGCGCGCCCTGGGCGATGATGCCGCCGCCCACTCCGACATCGGCGGAGACGAACACCGCATCCGAGGCCCCACGCCCCGCCCCGCGCACGAACTCCGACAGGGCACCGAGCTCCGCGTCGTTGCCGACCACCACCGGCACACCCAGCGTGGCGGCCATGTACCGTCCGAGCGGCACATCCAGCCAGCCGAGATTCGCCGCACCGTGCACCATTCCGTCGGATCGGCGCACGATGCCCGGCACCGACACCCCCGCCGCCACCGGACGCAGCCCCAGATCCTGCGCCAGCAGCGCGGCGGATTCGGCGACGTGGCACACCACCTCGTCCGGATCGCGTTGCCGCCCACGCAGATTCCAGCTGTTGCGCCCGAGGATCTCACCGCCCAGCCCGACCAGCGCGATCCCGGCATGTTCCACCTGCACATCCACCGCCAGCACCACCACCGCCTGCGGCTGCGGCAACACCAGCAGCGAGGGCCTGCCAGCCCCCTGCGCGAGCCGCGGCACCCGCTCGGCCACCACACCGTCCCCCGCCAGCCCGTCCACCAACATCTTGATCGTCGACCGATTCAGCCCGAGCTCCGCCGCCAGCGCGGCCCGCGTCGCGGGCCCGCCGGTATGCAGCCGCCGCAGCAACGAGGCCCGATTGAACCGCCGCACCTCATCCGGCCGCGCAACGGTCATCGCCCGATCATCAGCACAGCCACCCTCCCGCACCCCGGCGTTCGCGCACTCCCCACTGGCTAACGCACCCTTCGCAGCGTGTGCGGGGACGTGCACGGGGTGCGACTCGAGCTGGTGCACCACTGCGAGGTGCGCCCGCAGGTGTGCTCCCTCGTGTTCGCGCACCCCCCATTGGCTCACGCACCCCCTGCAACAGCTGCAGCGGGTGCGAGAACACGCAAAGGGTGCGACAGGGCTGGGACACCGTTGGGAAGTGCGTCCACAAGTGTGTGCCCTCGTGTTCGCGCACCCCGCATCGGCTCACGCACCCACTGCGACGGTTGCAGAAGGTGCGGGGAGGGTGGGGCCGCGGGGAGGTGCTCATCGGCCCGATGCTGCGGCGCGGCGGCGGGAGACGGCGTCCACTGTGGCGGCGAGGAGCAGCACCAGGCCGGTGACGATGGAGACCACCGCGGCGGGCTGGCGCAACAGGCCCAGGCCGTTGGAGATCACCGCCAGCACCGCGCCGCCAATCACGGCATCGGCTACCCGGCCCTTACCGCCGAACAGCGAGGTGCCGCCGATCACCGCGGCACCGACGGCGAACAGCAGCGTGTTCAGCCCGCCCGCCTGCGGATCCACCGACCCGACCTTGGACGAGTAGACGATGGCGCCGACGGCCGCGCATCCGGAGCAGATCACGAAAACGCTTGCCCGCAACTGGATCACATTGATACCGGCCCGCCGCGCCGCCTCCCGATTGCCGCCGGTGGCGTACGCGTGCCGCCCATAGGTGGTGCGGTTGAGCACGTAGGTGCCGATGACGAGCAGTACCAGCACGATCGGCACCACATACGGCACACCGGAGATCTCGATCAGCGGGCTCGGCGAGCGGTTCACCGTGAGCAACGCCGTCGCCACCACCGCCAGCACGACCAGCACCGCCACCCGGCCCACCACCAGGGGGGTCGGCTGCGTCACCAAACCCTTTGCCCGCCTGCGGAAATGACCTCCGAGAGTCACGACGGCCCACCCGCCGCCGGCCACCACGCACAGCACCCAGCTGCCCAGCACCGACAGGTTCCCGTTCGCCACCTGGTCCAGCACGTGGGAGGAGCTGATCCCCAATACCCCTCCCTCGCCGATCAATTGGAGGATCGCACCCTGCCAGGCCAGGAACAGCGCGAGCGTCACCACGAACGACGGCATCCCGATCCGGGCCACCAGAAATCCGGTGATGCAGCCGATGGCGATCCCCACACAGACCGCCAGCAGCATCTCGATCCACGGATCGGCGTGCATCCCGGTCACCGTGATCGCGACGCCGAGCAGCGACATCGCCACCCCCGGCCAGATGCGCAGCAGCGCCGCGAGCACCGCGGCCAGCACCAGCAGCCCGTTGAAGACGATGAAGACCGAATTGCCCATGCCCGCCAGCAGATTTCCGTTCTCGACGTAATGCATGGCCAGCACCGCGCCCGCCACCCCGGACGCGGTGCCCGCGGACAGGTCGATCTCGCCGAGCAGCAGCACGTACACGATGCCCATCGCGATGATGGTCTGTCCCGCCCCCTGCGCGAGCAGGTTCGCGATGTTGTTGAGCGAGAAGAAGACATCCGACAGCGACGCGAACAGCACGACCAGCACCACCAGTCCCAACAGGGCCGGGAGCGAGCCGATCTCGCCGCCCCGTACCCGCGCGAGGTAGCCGCGCACCGCCTCACCCGTGGATACGGTCGTGGTGTCGATGCCGAAATCGGACACCGCCGCATTCGAAACTTGCGTCATCACATCGTCTTCCTGCTACAGCACCGCGGATTCCGGCCGGGCCAAACCCAATTCGCCGGAGCGGCCCGCGGTGATCAGTTCCACCACCTGGTTCTGGGTCACCTCGGCCGCGCGCACCTGGGCCGCCGTCCGGCCCAGGTACAGCACCGCGATCCGATCGGCGACCTCGAACACATCGGCGAGGTTGTGGCTGATCAGCACCACGCCCAGCCCCTGCTCGGCGAGGCGCCGCACCAGATCGAGCACCTGCCGGGTCTGCGCCACGCCGAGCGCCGCGGTCGGCTCGTCGAGCAGCACCAGGGTGCTGTTCCACAGCACCGATTTCGCGATCGCCACGGTCTGCCGCTGTCCGCCCGACAGCGCCGACACCGGAGTGCGCACGGATTTCACCGTGCGCACCGACAGCGACGCGAGGGTGCGTCGCGCCGCCTCCTCCATGCTCGCCTCGTCCATGAACCACGGCCGCCCCCGCTCGCGGCCGAGGAACATGTTCTGCACGATGTCGAGATTGTCGGCCAGCGCCAGATCCTGGTACACGACCTCGATGCCCAGCGCGGCAGCGTCTTTCGGCCCGCGAATCTGCACCGGCTCGCCCCGGAACCGGATGGTCCCGGACTCGGCACCGTGAATGCCTGCGATGCACTTCACCAGCGTCGACTTCCCCGCACCGTTATCACCGACCAACGCGGTCACCTCACCGGCCGGTGCGACGAGTTCCACATCATGCAACACGTGCACGGCCCCGAAACTCTTGTTGAGCCCGGAGATCTGCAGCAACGGTTCACTCATTACGCAATCCCGAGTTGCGTGCAGATCTGCGCGACGTCACCCGTGCACAGCTCGCTCGCCTTGACGTATCCCTGGTCCACGACCTGCTTCACCTCGGTGCGGGTGATCGAATGCGGGTCCAGCAGTACCGATTTCACCTCGCGCTTACCCTTGGGGTCCTGGCTTGCCGCCGTGGCCAGGGCATCGGCGGCCGCCTTGTCGCCCTTGGCCAGCGCCACGGCCAGCTTCGCGGCCGCGTCCGCCTCGTCCTGGATCGGCTTGAACACCGTCATGTACTGATCGCCGCGCAGCACCGCCTTCAGGCCCTCGGTGGTGGCATCCTGGCCGGTCACCGGCACCTTTCCGGCGAGGGCGTTCTTCTTCAGCACCGTGATGATCGCGCCGGCCAGGCCGTCGTTGGCGGCCACCACGCCGTCGACCTTGCCACCGTTGCCGGTGAGCAACTGCTCGAAGGTCTGGCCGCCGCGCTGGTTGTCCCAGCCGTCGATGGGCTGGCTGTGCACCAGCTTCAGCGCTCCCGAATCGTAAAGGGGTTGCAACACCTTGCGCTGGCCCTGCGCGAACAGGGTGGCGTTGTTGTCGGTCGGAGCGCCCTCGATCTCGATCACCTGTGCGCCCGGCTTGTCCTTCAGCGCATCGGCCACCCCCTGGCCCTGCAGCTGACCCACCCGCACGTTGTCGAAAGAGACGTAGTAGTCGGAGGATCCGCCGAGATTGAGCCGGTCGTAGTCGATGGTGGGGATGCCCGCCTTCTTCGCCTTGTTCGCCACCGCGGTGCCGACCTCGCTGTTGATCGCGGCAATCAGCAGCACCTTGACCCCCTGCGCGATCATGCCGTCGGCGAGGGTGGAGAACTTCTGCACGTCGCCCTGGGCGTTCTGGACGTCGGCGTCGAATCCCTGGGCGCGCAACGCCTTCTGCAGCATCGGGCGGTCGAAGCCCTCCCAGCGGGCCGAGGTCGCGGTCTCCGGCAGGATCACGCCCACGGTCCCCTGGCCCCCGCCGCCACCGGGGCTCGTGGTGGTGTCGTCACTGCGCGTGGTGTTGGAGCCGCACGCGGCGAGCGTGAGCAGACCGGTGAGCGCAATCGCCACGGCCCCACATGTTTTCGTCCTCATCAGGTGAACCTTTCGAGCGGCGGCCGCCCGAGTGCCCGGCTCGGGGTGGGGCCCGGCGACGGCGGCCATATGTTGTAGGCAACAACTTATGGCACCGATAATGCGACCGGGATCACAATTGGACAACGGTACGAATCAGTCGCTCCGGACAACGGCTCAGCAACCGCCCGGTATCACTTTCGGAACACCCTCGATTCCCGAATCCTGTTGTGAACGCAACTCTATGGCCGTAGCGTGACTTGGTTGTGCGCGCCGATCCTCGTGTCTACCTGTGCCTGGCGGAGGCGGGTTTTCGCAGGCAGTGGCACTATCGCCTCGCCATGTTCGCAGGCATGTTCACCAATGTGGTGTTCGGGCTGGTGCGTGCCTCGGTGCTGCTGGCGGCGGTGCGGTCCACGACCGAATTCGGTGGCTACACCTCGGATTCGATCGGCGCGTACGTGTGGCTGTCCCAGGGGTTGCTGGCCGCGCTCGGGGTGATGGGCCCGCCGCTCGAGATCGTCGACCGGATCAAGAACGGCGACGTCGCCATCGACTTCCTGCGGCCGGTCGATATCCAGTTCTCCCATCTGGCCGCGGATCTCGGCCGCGCGGGCTGCACCCTGCTGCTGCGCGGGCTGCCCAGCGTCGCGGCGGGCATGTTCACCATGAGCCTGGGCCTGCCGCACACCGGCATGCCGTACCTCCTGGGCGCGGTGAGTGTCGTGCTGGCGGTGACGATTTCGTTCCTGCTGCTGTTCGCGGTGAGCCTGGTCGGCTTCTGGCTGGTGGAGACGCGCGGGATCCGGCTGCTGTACCAGATCGTCTCGACCTTCCTGGGCGGGTTGTTCCTACCCGTTCACCTGTTTCCCGGCTGGCTGTACGTGTTCGCGAACCTCACCCCGTTTCCCTCCCTGCTGCAAACTCCGATCGATGTGCTGTCCGGGCGGGCGAGCGGATCGGCGGCCGTGCACGTGATCGGAATCCAGGTGCTGTGGGTGATCGCCGGAATCACCCTGGGCCGACTGCTGCTGCGGGCGGGGCGGCGGAAGCTGGAGGTCCAGGGTGGCTGATTCGGACCTAGCACTCGGAACTTCCTCGGAAGCTCGTGTGGCACATGGCAATTGGCTACGACCGTATGCGGCGGTACTGCGCTCGCGCATGCGATCGCAACGTGCCTACCCGCTGTCCTTCGCCGCCGATCTGCTGTCCTCACTGCTGATCGGCCTGGTGGAGTTCGCCGAGGTGTGGGTGATCTACCACAACGTCCGGGTGCTCGGCGGACTCGATCTGGACGCGATGCTGCTGCTGTTCGGGATGTCCAATCTCGCCTTCGCCCTGGCGCAGATCGCGGTGGGGCACACCGACACCCTGCCCACCTACATTCGGATGGGCACCCTCGACGCCTTCCACCTGCGACCGCAACCGCTGCTGCTGCAGCTGATCACCAGCGATATCTCGCTGCGCCGCCTCGCCCGCGCCGGAGTGGCCGCGGTGGTGCTGTGCACGGGCCTGGTGGTCAACGACATCGATTGGACGGCAAAGACATTCATACTCCTGCCGCTCTCACTGGCGACCGGGGTGGCGATCTTCGCCGGGCTGTTCGTGTGCGCGGCCGGGCTGCAGTTCTTCCTCATCGACGGTTCCGAGCTGACCAACAGCTTCACCTACGGCGGTTCCTTCGCGTCGCAGCAGCCGTCCGCGGTGTTCTCCTCGCCGATGAAGCTGCTGTTCGGATTCGCGGTGCCGGTGGCCTTCGTCGCCTACCTGCCGACGATCGCGATTCTTCGGCTGCCCGGCCCGCCCTGGCTGCCATCGGCACTGGCGTGGGCGACGCCGATCGCGGCACTGTGGATTTGGATTCTCGCGCTGACGTGCTGGCAGCTGGGTGTACGGCACTACCAGGGAGGCGGCGGATGAACGCGATCGAGATCACGGATCTGACCCGGCAGTTCGTGCTGCGGCGCAAGGAGGACGGGCGCTGGCGCCGCCGCCGCGAGGTGCTGACCGCGGTCGACCGCATGAGCTTCCGGGTCGAATCCGGTTCCGCCGTCGGCTATATCGGCGCCAACGGGGCAGGGAAGTCGACGACCATCAAGATGCTCACCGGCATTCTCGTGCCCACCTCGGGCTCGGTGCGCACCTGCGGGCTGGAACCGGTGCGGCAGCGCCGCGAACTGGCCGGTCGCATCGGGGTGGTGTTCGGACAGCGCTCGCAACTGTGGTGGGATCTGCCGCTGCGCGAATCGTTCCGGATCCTGGCCGCCATCCACCGCCTCGATCCGGACGCCGCGCGCAAGCGCATCCACGAACTCGTCGAACAGCTGCAGATGGCCGACACCCTCGACACACCCGTGCGCCAGCTGTCGCTGGGGCAGCGCATGCGCGCGGAAATCGCCGCGGCCCTGCTGCATTCGCCCGAGCTGCTGATTCTGGACGAGCCCACCATCGGACTGGACGTGCTGGCCAAGCAGCGGTTGCGCGAATTCCTGTCCTACGAGCGGATCCAGCGCGGCACCACGCTGCTGCTGACCACCCACGACATGGGCGATATCGAGCGGCTGTGCGAGCGGGTGCTGGTGGTCGACCACGGACGGCTGGCGTACAACGGTTCACTGACCGGATTGGCCGCGACGGTGGGGATGCGGCGCGTGCTCGTGGTCGACCTCGCCGCACCCACCACCGATCTCGTCGGCCTGCCGGGCGCTCAGCTGGTGTCGAGCGAAGGCGGCGGCATCCGGCAGCGGCTGGCCTTCGACCCCGAGTCCACCACCGCCGCACAACTTCTCACCGCCGTCTCCGCCCGCACCGAGGTCCGTGACCTGTCCATCGAGGAGCCCGACATCGAGGATGTGGTGCGCCGAATCTACGACGCCGCCCCGGGACCGCTGGGACCCTGGCCCGGCTCCGGCTCGCTCGGCCCCTGATCCGGCGCCGGCTCGCTCGGCCCCGGTTCCGGCGCGGGCTCGCCCGGCCCGCGCAGCGGCGCACCCGCACTCGATGCCACCACCGGCTCCGGCTCGCGCGGGCCCTGGTCCAGGCGGAACGGCGGGTACTCGTCGCGCATCAGCGTGGCGTAGGAGTACACCCGGATCATCCACCGGTTCAAGCCCATCACGAAGGCGAACAGGCCACCCGGGTACCGGCCCGTGAACAGCAGGCCGACGACCGCGATCAGGAGCAGGATCGTCAGCAGCCCGATGAAGCCGCCGCCGCCGTAGTCGCCGTCGTCGCCGCCCCACGATTGCCAGCCCCCGCTGAAGGCCCAGAGCACCAGATAGTGCGGAATCGCCAGCAGCCACCATTTGATCAAAACCAGTCCGCGGCTGAGCCGTTCGGGATAATCGACCTCGAGATCGGCCGGATAGTCGTCCCGCGACTGCAGACTGAACGGCGGATAGCGATCCGTGCCGAGCGCGGACAACGCATAGAACTCCACGCGCCAGGACCACCGCAGCACACCGACGTTGAAGTCGAAAAGCGCACGGGGATAACGGCCCGTGAACAATATGGCAAAGAAGGCGATCACCGTGACGACGGCGAACGCGATGTGCAGAAAGAACAGCACGATGTAATGCGGAATGGCCAGAATCCATTTGACGATCCACTGCCACCGCGACAGACCGGGGTCGAGGTCACCGCGCACACGAACCGGGTACGCGGGTGCTGAAGAATTCATGATCACGCTCCTTCCGGGCGTTCTCGGCTCATGCCCGAGCCGTATGCGATCAATTGTTTCCCATCCGCCCGAAAATCTATGGGACTTTCCACGCTGGACGTGTCAACAGCGGCGCGCCGCGGGGCGTGTCGCATTCGCGCCACCTGGTGCCGTAAGGCGCGATACGTGTTGCGGAACCGTGCCGGGTATGCCAGGTTGCTTCTGATTCTCCGTGGCGTGCACCGGAGTGTCGGCGTCGAGCGGAAAGCGAGGAGTACAGGTGCGATTCCGCCGAACGCGGTTGTTGCCGACAGGTAGCAAAAAGCTCACAGCGGCGGCCCGGTTGCTGCGGCCGCGCACAATTCTCGGGCAGTTGACCCGGGTCCTGGTGGCATCGATCGCGCTGGCGCTGGTGCTGCTCGGGGTGATCGTCGCGCGCGAGGTCGGGTCCTATCGCGACACCGACGCCACCGCCCGCGCGGTCTCGCTGGCGCTGTCGGCGCAGGATCTGATGCACGAACTGCAGCGCGAACGCGGCCTGACCAACGGCCTGCTCGGCGGCGACGCGACGCTGCGGCCGGCCCTCGACAACCAGCGTGCGGCCACCGACGCGGCGCGGCGGTCGCTCGATGCCGCCCTGCTCGCCGACGCGCCCGGCGCGAGCCGCGTCCGTACCGCGCTCGGGCAGCTCACGGCCCTCGGCGGCACGCGGGACGGGGTCGACGCCCGCAACACCGACCGCCCCGGGGCCTTCCAGTTCTATACCGGCGCGATCGGGACACTCGGTCAGGCGCGACCGGGCCTCGACCATGCCCGCGACGAGAGGGTGTGGCGCGGGCTGCAGGCCCTGTACTCGCTCGGCGACGCCAAGGAATTCACCGCGCAGGAGCGCGGATTCCTCAACGGCGTGTTCACGGCGGGCGGATTCGGACCGGGCGAATACTCGCAGTTCCTCAACATCCGCGCGGCCCGGCAGGCCGCGGTGACGGCCTTCGAGCAGAATGCCGACCCGAACCAGCGGGCCGGATTCGACGCGGTGGCACAGTCGGGCGACGCCGTCCGGGCCGCCGAGACCGAAGCCGTGGCACTCGCCGCCGACCACGGCCCGCTGCCGCGGCCGGTCGCCGCCGCCGACTGGTGGACGCAGATGACCTCGGTCATCGACGCCCAGCGCGGCGTGCAGAGCACCGTCGGCACGGCCATCGAGCGCCGGGCCGATCAGCTCCGCACGGACGCCGCGATCAAGCTCGGCGTGTACACCGGCGCGGCCGTCCTGGCCCTGCTCGCGCTGGTCGTGCTGGTGGTCGCCAGTGCGCGCGCCATCGTGCGCCCGCTGGCCGCGCTGTCGACCGAGGCCGACGACGTGGCCTCGCGACGGCTACCCGGGCTGATCGACGCCTGGCACACGACCTCGGGCGCCGAGCCCGATCCCCCGCGTCCGGTGCGCACGCCCGCCGGCGCCAGCACCGAAATCGTGTCGGTGGCCGAGGCATTCGACCGCGTGCAGGCCACCGCCTACGAGCTCGCCTCGCAACAGGCGCTGCTGCAACGCAATACGACCGAGTCGCTGGCGAATCTGGGGCGGCGCAACCAGAATCTCGTGCGGCGGCAGCTGGCTCTGATCAGCGAGTTCGAGAAGGAAGAACTCGACCCGAAGATGCTGGCCAACATGTTCGAGCTCGACCACCTGGCCACGCGCATGCGCCGCAACGCCGAAAGCCTGCTGGTGCTCGTCGGCGAGGCCAGCCCGCGGCGGTGGGCCGAGCCGATTCCGCTGACCGATGTCGTGCGCGCCGCGCTGTCGGAGGTCGACGACTACCGGCGAGTGGCGCTGCGGCGCGTCGACGACATTCCGGTCACCGGCGCGGTGGTCAGCGAACTGGCGCACATGCTCGCGGAACTCATCGAGAACGGGCTGGCGTTCTCGCCACCGGATCTCGAGGTCGAGATCTACGGCCGCCGCCTCGGCCAGCAGTACCTGCTGGCGGTCGTCGACCACGGCGTGGGGATGTCGGCCGAGCAGCTGGCCGACGCCAATGCCCGGCTGCGCGGCGAGGCCGATTTCCTGGTGGCGCCGACCCGATTCCTCGGCCACTACGTCGTCGGCCGGCTGGCTCGCCGACTCGGCATCGAGGTGGAGCTCATGGTGTCCCCGGTCAGTGGCGTGGTGGCGCGGCTACTGCTGCCGGGCGGACTGCTGGCCGACCCGAACGCGCCGCGGCAGGAGCCGAAACAGGAGGTGGAGCACGCCGTGCGGGACGCGCACGAATCGAACGGACACGAACCCGACCGGCCGGTGCCGGGCGGACCGGTGGTCGACCAGGTGGCGGCGCCGCGCCCCACGCTGGGCGCGCCCGAACCCGCGGACCGAAGGCCCACCGCCCACGGTGCGGCGACGCCCGCCGATGCGAACGGCATCGGCGCTGCACCCGCCGACGGCGCCTCGTCCGTCGTCGATGCGAACGGCCGCGCGATCGCCCGCGGCAGCGGCGCCGACGGACCGTCCACCTCCACCGGTTCCGTGCTGCCCTCGGTACTTCCGGCCAATGGCGAGAGCCGCGGACGGGCCTCCGGCGGTGCCGCGCAGGATCGCCCCGGCGTCCCGCCCGGACGCGAACGCCTCGGCAGGCACCGCCTGGCCGCGGACCGCGCCCAGCACTCCTCCGAGCCGCATCCCGACCCATTCCCGACCCTGCCGCCCGGGCCGATGAAGGACTCGCTGTATGCCGCGCAGCGGAACCGGCCCGGTGGCGGTTCGTCACCCGCCGCGGGGAGCGGCCCCGACGAATCCCGGCGTGCGGCACCGAATTCCGGCTCGTCACAGTCCGATTCGAACGCCACGCACACGAGACCTCACAGCGCCGAGGACACGGCCGTAGCAGAGGTTCAACGCACACGAAACGGTCTCGTCAAGCGCGCCAGGAAGACTCGCGATGCCGGAGCCCGCCCGGGACCCGCGCCCCGGCCGCCGACGGCACCCGCCGCCGACCGCTCACCCGACCAGGTCCGGAGCATGCTGTCGGGCTTCCGCGCCGGACACCAACGCGGCGAATCCGATGGGCAGCAACGGATTCCGGCATCGACCACACAGGAGGAACCCAGGTGACCACCCACCTGCCGGACACCGGCCCGCACACCTTCAACTGGATGCTCACCGACTTCGTCCGCACCACCGACGGCGTGCGTGACGCCGTCGCGGTGTCCTCGGACGGGCTGCTGATGGCGATGTCGGACGGCCTGGACCGCACCGACGCGGATCGGCTGGCCGCCATGGTGTCCGGCCTGGTCAGCCTGTCGCGCAGCGCGTCGCGCAGCTACGACTTCGAGGGCCTGAAGCTCATCATGATCGAGATGCGCCGCGGATTCCTGCTGGTGTCGGCGATCGCCGACGGCAGCAGTATCGGCGTTATCGCAGGCAGCGATTCCGACGTGGGCCTGGTCGGCTATCAGATGGCGGTGCTCGCCGACCGGGCCGGTGCGCTGCTCACTCCGGCGCTGATCACCGAACTGAGAGAATCGCTGCGCAGATGACCGAGCCGCCCCGGCTGCCCGACCGCCGGATGATCCCGCTGAACCAGCCGGCGCCCTGGTCGGATCCCCTCGGCGCGGCGCGGCAACCCGACGCGGACGGCGCCGCCGACGAGCCCGTGGTGCGCCCGTTCCTGATGACCGGCGGCCGCACCACGCCGCTGATCGACGGGCTGCGCATCGAAACGCTCGTGCACGCCACCCCGGCCGCACTGTCGGCGCCGCTGCGATTCGAGCAGCAGACCGTGGTGCGGCTGTGCCAACATCCGCATTCGGTCGCGGAAATCGCCGCCGCGCTGCGCGTTCCGGTCGGAGTGGCCCGGGTCGTGGTCAGCGATCTGGTCGCCGCCGGGCACGCGTCGGTGCACACGGCCGATGAACTGTCCACCGCCGCCATCGAGAGGATCAGGGATCTTGTTCGGGCACTCTGACGGCTTACCGTCCCCTGAAAGTACCGCCGCGCCGGAGCCGTCGCCGTCCTCGGTCAAGATCGTGGTCAGTGGTGGGTTCGGGGTCGGCAAGACCACCTTCATCAGCGCGATCTCGGAGATCGAACCGCTGTCCACCGAGGCCGCGATGACCGAGGTGTCGGTAGGTATCGACGATCCCGGCCGCCGCGAGGACAAGACCACCACCACCGTGGCCATGGACTTCGGCCGCATCACGCTGGACCGGACGCTGGTGCTGTATCTGTTCGGCACCCCGGGCCAGGAGCGGTTCGAATTCCTCTGGGACGACCTGCTCGACGGCGCCCTGGGCGGGGTGATCCTGGTCGACACCGCCCGCGTCGAGGACTGCTATCCGGTGCTGGACTATTTCGAGCAGCGGAACACGGCATTCGTGGTGGCGGTCAACCGCTTCGAGGACGGCCCGCGCTTCGAACTGGACGAGGTGCGCGAGGCGCTGGACATCGACGAATCGATCCACCTGGTCGAATGCGATGCCCGCGACCGCGAGTCGGTCAAGCAGGTCCTGGTGGACCTGCTGGAACAGGTACTGCTGCACCGACTTTCGCACCCGGTGGCCAGCTGATATCGCCCAGCGCCAGCTCACACTGCTGTCATCCCGGCATGCTCACCGTCGTCATCCCGGCATGCTTTTCGCCGGGACACGACACCGCCCCGGCGCAATACATACCGGGGCGGTGCGAGGAGAGTATGGTCGACGGGGCTCAGCCGCCGAAGGAGCCTGTCCACAGAGTGTTCAGGATGCCGTGGAAGGCAGCGCTTCCGGTGTTGAGCAGACCGCCGAGCGCAGCGCTACCAGTATCGATGATGACCGGGATCATGGTCGAACCTCTCTGTAGGGAACAGGTGTGGCGCCGAAGCTCCTTGTCGGACCTCCGACCGGAACCCACGATTCCCAGGTCTGCTTAAAGATCACTGGCCTGTAGCTGAGACTGCGCTGAGAGCGCCTGTGTCAAACGTCATGCTAACGAGAACGCTTGCGGCAGCGATGGCTTCATGCCCCACGATGGGCCGTCACCTGCGAAATTCAGCCGGGTATGCTGCCCTGCGACGAATACAGGCTTACCCCGCCCTCGTCGTCGAGAAACGCGTTCACCAGCATCGTGCGATTAGCCAGCAACTCGTCGGGCTCCGGAGCGGCGGTGGTTATGGAGATCTGCGGAATGGCGGCCCAGTTCACCACATAGCGCTCCGGCGGCCCCGCGGCACCGGTGACGTGCGCCAGCCGGAATACCGAGACGGTCCGGCGTTCCATCAGGTTTCGCACCACCTCGGCGATTCGCTCGGGGTCTTCCAGGGCGAACAGGAAGCCGAAGGTCAGCTCCGGGGACGACACATAGGCGGACACGAAATACCAGGCTATCGGACGGCGGGCGCGCGCGGGCGTCCGCATCGCCGCGATAGCTCCCGGGTCGCGGTGGCACAGGAGAGACATCCTGGGCGCCACCGCGTTTCGGGCCCGCGGCGCCCGGGTATCTGTACACCGACCATGCCGTGTCGATCACCGATCTTCGCGATCATGTGACCGCCTTGTAATGATGTATAACGATTGTCCGGCAGCTTCGATGTTTGGGCATCAGCCGGTTGCGCGGGTTCTTCCGACGCGCTTTCCTGAATATGTCCCGCCTTTCCCGGACAGTCTTCTATCGCATCGTCGCGGATTTCCCGGTTTCTTCACCGTGAGCGTTTGTGGTGGGCTGTGATGTCCGGGCTGCGGGGCTGCGCCGGAGCCGAGGGGAGCCCCTCCCCGATACCCCCTCGGCCCTGGCGTATCCAGTCGAGCGCACGAGGGTGGAGGGATCATGGCGTCCGAATACGCCGGTGGCCGTAACGGATTCGGTGAATTGCCGTCCCCGGCGGAACTACTCCGAGCCTTCCGCGCCGACCCCGCCGGGCGCGATCACGCCGTGCTCGAGGCCGCGCACGCGCTGGTCCAGTGCCACGAGCGGCGCCGGTACGCCCAGCAGGCCGCGCACGCGCCCGACGCCTCCAGCAGCCGGGTCGCCGCGTGCAGTCAGATCGTCGACGATATCGACGTCACCCGGGCGCGGCTCGTGGTCCGCATCAACACCTGGGTCACCGACAATATCCGGCATCGGACCGGGGCCTCGCTGCACACCGAGACCCTCGGCGACGTCATCGATCGGATGGCGGCGAAATGGGTGGCCGCCCAGCACGCCCTCGGCCTGCCCACCCCCACCGCGCGGATCGACACCCGATCCCGCATGAGCGTGCTGTCCCACCAGGGCGTGGACAGCGAGGCCCACCTGCAGTGGGTGCGCCTCGCCGAACTGGCCGACGGCTACCAGGACCTGATCACCGACGTCGCCGAACACCGCCGCCGCCTACCGGTCTTCTGACTTTTACTTCTCGTCGGGGTCGACGATCTCCACATCGGCGTCGATGTACGGCTGCTCGGCGGAGGCGTGCGGGGCCTGGCGTGGCTCGTCGATCAGCACGTCGGGCTCGTCGCGACCGGCGTTCACATCCGCGGCGGCCTCCGAGTCGCGCTGGGCCGCGGCGGCCGCCTCACGCATCTCGATGGCGTCGGTGACCCATTCCCCGATCTCGCGCGTCACGTCCGCGACCGTGCCGGTGATAATCGTTGCGATATTGCCGACATGCCGTGCCCCGGACGACGTCAGTTCCTGGATCAGATCCTTGTTGCTTTCGAATTTTCCGATCATTCACACGCCCGCTTCGCTCGGCTGTCGCTCCCGCATCACGATAACACCGGGCTGTTCACTCTTCCCCGCAAGCGCGGGTGGCAATGCGTACCGGAACAGTTTCAGCCACACCTGCCCGACCTGCTTACTCAGCGGGCCGGTGGTGTAGGGCAGGCCGTATTTCTCGCACAGCTCGCGAACCTCGGGCGCGATCTCCGGATACCGGTTGGCGGGCAGATCCGGGAACAGGTGGTGCTCGATCTGGTGCGACAGATTACCGGACATGATGTGGAACAGCTTGCCGCCGGAGATGTTGGCGGAGCCGAGCATCTGGCGCACGTACCACTCGCCCCGGGTCTCGTCCGCGGTCTCCTCCTCGGTGAACGTCTGTACGCCGGACGGGAAGTGGCCGCAGAAGATGATCGAGTAGGCCCACACGTTGCGGACCAGGTTGGCGGTGGCGTTCCCGGCCAGCGTGGACAGGAACAGCGGCCCGCTCAGCAGCGGGAACACCACGTAGTCCTTGAGCACCTGTTTACCGGCCTTGCGCAGCTGCCCCTTGGCCAACTTCTTGATGTCGGACCACTTGCGCTTGCCCTTGACGATGTTGTCGGCCTCGAGGTCGTGCAGCATCACGCCCCACTCGAACAGCAGCATCAGCAGGAACGCGTACGCCGGGTTGCCCAGGTAGTACGGATTCCACTTCTGCCCCTCGTCGATGCGGAGCACGCCGTAGCCGATGTCGCGGTCGCGGCCGTGGATATTGGTGAAGGTGTGGTGCATGTAGTTGTGCGAGTGCTTCCACTGGTCGGCCGGGCAGACCGTATCCCATTCGAACACACGGGAATTCAGCCCCGGCTCACGCATCCAGTCCCACTGGCCGTGCATGACGTTGTGGCCGATCTCCATATTGTCGAGGATCTTGGAGACGCTCAGCGCCGCCACCCCGGCCAGCCAGAACGGGGGCAGGAAGCCCAGGTACATCAGGCCGCGCCCGGCGATCTCGAAACCGCGCTGCGCCTTGATGATCGAGTAGATGTATTCGCGGTCGCGCTCACCCAGGTCGGCGGTGATGCGCTCGCGCAGCTCGTCGAGCTGGCGGCCGATCTCCTCGACCTCCTTCGGGCTGAGGACCAGCGGGCCGTCCTTGGTTTCGGTGAGGATCGTCATTTCCGTTCTCCCCTTTCAGATTTCGATGTCGACGTCGCCGACGGCGGCGTTGATGCAGAGCTGGATGGGCTGGTCGTCGTCGGCATCCAGCTCACCGGTGCGCAGGTTGCGGGTGCAGCCGGACCGCCGGACCGCGGTGCAGGAGAAGCAGATCCCCATCCGGCAGCCGTACTCCGGTGTGAGACCGGCGGATTCGGCCTGATCGAGCAGGCTGGCGCCTTCGTTGGCGGACTGCACGCCGCTCGCCGAGAAGGTGGTGGAGCCGGTGACGTCCGCCGCATCCACGGGGACGGTCGACAACGTGAATTCCTCGGTATGCAGCCGATCATCGAGCCCCTCGGCCTCATAGACCCGACGCACCGCATCCATCAGCGGACCGGGTCCGCAGACGAACGTCTCCCCGGCGGCGAACCAGGGCGCGATGTGCTCCAGGGTGTCGTAATCGAAATGGCCGACCGGGCGTGCGGGCGCCGCACACGACCACAGGGCGTCAGCCCCACCCGCAGCACGGGACGCGCCATCCGGGTCCGCAGCACCGGACGCGCCCTCCGCACCCCCAGCGCCGGACGCGGCACTCAGTCCGGCGACACCGGGCGCACTGGTCCCCGCCCTTCCGGCACGCCCTCCGGTCATTCCGGCATGCTCTTCGCCGGAATCTCCCCCCGGCAAACCGAGCCGCTCCCCCACACTCAGACTCGGATACCGCAGCTCGATGTGGAAGTTGTTGTGCCGCTGGGCGATATCGTCCAGCTCCGCCCGGTGCGGTACGGCCTCGGGCGACTTGGCGTAGTGCAGGAACACCAGGGTTCCCCGGTAGTCCTGGTCGGCGAGGGTGCGCAGCATCGACAGCACCGGCGTGATGCCGCTGCCGCCGCTGATCAGCAGCATGCGCTCCGGGACGGACTCGGGCAGCGCGAACGTGCCCGCCGCGGGCGCCAGGTCGACCACTATGCCCGGCGCCGCGTGCCGATGCAGATACCGCGATACCAGCCCGTGCGGATGCGCCTTGATCGTCAGCTGCAGGTGCCGGTCCCGGCGCCCCTGCGGATCGACCGGCGAATAGCAGCGAGTGTGCTTGACGCCGTCGATCACCACGCCGATCTGCACGTACTGTCCGGCGCGATGACCGGACCACTGCCGGGTCGGGCGCAGCGTCAGGGTCACCGAGTCCGACGCCGAGCGCCGCACATGGGTGATCTCGGCGCGCATATCGCGCACGGTCAGCGTCGGCCGCACCAGTTCCAGATAGCGATCGAGCGGGTGCGGCGAGGTCAGCGTCTGCACCAGGTCGATGAGTCCCACTGTCGGTTCTCCAAACCTGCTAGTCGGGCCGTGCGTGTCACCGCGGTCCGTGGCCCGTTCCGTGCGTCGTCACAAGCGCCGGAACAAGGGCCACGTTTTCGGTGCACATCTGTACACTGAGATAGTGTGCCCGCTGGTGCCATATAAGTTCAACCAGCAGATGCTGTGACCGAGGCAACATCCTTAGGAGAAGACGAATCGTGAACGGATGTATGCTCAGCGATGAGCGTGAGCGAGCGCAGCGAGTGAGCAATGGATACAGCGAGCCACTGCTCGGTCATGGCGGAACCGAGCGCCAGCGAGGAGGAGCCATGAGTGAGCAGGCGGAGTCGCGTGTCGAGCGCAAGGAGCGCACCCGGCAGGCTCTACTGGAGGGCACTCTGACGCTGGCCGCCGACCGCGGGTTCGCCGCGCTGTCCCTGCGTGAGATCGCCCGCTCGGCCGGCATCGTGCCGACGGCGTTCTACCGCCATTTCACCTCGCTGGACGAGCTGGGCACCTCCCTCGTCGACGAGGGCGTGCGCCAATTGCGTTTGGCCCTGCGGGAAATGCGCCGCACCCCGGATTCCCGGCTGGCCGAGACCGTCCGCTTCGTCTTCGGCCAGGTCGCCGGGCGGGAGGAGCTGTACGGATTCCTGATCCGCGAGCGGCACGGCGGCTCGGCCGCGCTGCGCGGCGCCATCGTCGTCGAAATGCAGCTGATCACCCGGGAACTGGTGGTGGACCTCTCTCGGGTAAGGGCCCTGGACACCTGGTCGCCAGACGACCTGGAACTGGCCGCGGACCTGATCGTCTCCACGGTCGCCGACCGCATCGCCGACTACGTGGCCGCCCCCCACCGCGACCGCCCCGACATCGTCGACCGAACCGTCCGCCAGGTCCGCCTAATAGCCCTCGGCATGGGCACCTGGCGCTCCACCCCCACCCGCTGAGCACCCGGCCTCGCCCAGTTCCCCCGCCCCGCCCCACATTCCCGCCACGCCGCAAAACCAACACGCCCCCACACTCCCGGCCCACCCCACACTCCCGGCGCTCACCCCACATCTCCGGCACGCCCACCCCACATCCCCAGCATGCTCACCCCGTATCCGGGCACGCTCACCTCACATCACCGGCAAGCTCACCCCGTATTCCCGGCACGCTCACCCCACATCCCGGCACGCCCACCCCGCATTCCCGGCATGCTTTTGGCCGGGATCAGCGCGCCTCGGGATCCAGGGCGAGCACACTCCGCCCACCGTCCACCGGAATGCTCGCGCCGTTAATGAAGCTCGACTCGTCGGACAGCAGGAACTCCACCGCGGCCGCCACCTCGTCACTGGTCGCGACCCGGCCGAGCGGGTGCAGGGCCGCCATGTCGCGCTCCACCGAGGCCGCCGCGGCGGGCGCCAATCCGGCCAGGTATTCCGAATAGCGTTCGGTGGCAACGGAACCGGGCGCGACCGCATTCACCCGGATACCGCGCGCGCCGTATTCCACGGCCAGCGCCCGCGTAAGGCCCTCGATGGCGGCCTTGGAGGTGCTGTAGGGCAGCGCGCCCGGCACCGCCCGCCGAGCCTGGTGCGAACTGATGTTGACGATGGACCCACCGGTGCGGGCGGCGAGGAAATGCCGCACGGCCACGGCGGATCCGGCCAGCGCCGGACGCAGATTCGCCTCGATCAGCTCGAGCACCTGCACCGCCGAGGCCGAATCGACCGACGCGTCACGAAACACCGCCGCATTGTTCACCCACCCCGACAGCGTCCCGGCCCGCTGCGCCACCGAGGCGGCGTGCTCGGCCACCTCCTCGGCGCCCGCATCCCCGGCCACCACCTCGACCCGCTCCTCCGCCCAGGCCATCGCCTCGGCATCCCGCTCGACCACCACGACATGCCCGCGCTCCAGCAACCGCGCCACAACGGCCCGCCCGATCCCCCGATCGCCTCCGGTAACCACAAACGATTGCGCCATCAACCCATGGTAGCCAACGCTTTTGGCATCACAGGCAATAACGCCGCAATCCCCCCGGCGGACACAGCCACGCGGGCCAGGTTCTGGACGACGGGGCCCAGCAAATCCTGGTGCCCGATGGGCATGCGTCGACCCGACCACCGACCGGACATGGCCCTCACCCTCAGGCGCTGGCCCTCGCATGGCATCGCTCGAAGTGTTCCCGCCAGGGCATGTCCCCTTCCTCCGGGTCATCGCGAGCAGGTCGTGCAGCTGGCCCTATGCAGAATCGTCTGCGGGAGTAGAGATCTGCACCCATGCGCCGGTGGCGCCGATCGACCTTCTCGCCTGTGGGGAGGGGGTGAAACCTCCCACGAGAGTTGCTGGTCCGGGCGAATAGCTCGGTGTGGCCCGTGTGTGATCGTAATTCGTTTCAGGACAACATCAATGGGCGATCGATGTAATCACCTGGGCGTCGGTCGAACGGATGAGATCGGAGGCGCACGGGTGCGAAAGTTGTTCCGCTATCTCACATATCGCGGATTCGGACTGGTAGCATCCGCGCCCGTGATTCCACGATATGCACGTCGCACTTTGTTGTCCTGCGCACCCGTCGTCGGCGCCGTCGTTATGGCGCTTGCGCCTGTCGCCGGCGCGGATCCTGACCAAGGCGCATTGCTGCCACCGGACGTCGAGTTCAGCAAGGCGAACGGAGGGAATGTGAATGCGAAAATCCACAACCCGAACGACCGGGGTGTGTGTTGGGCAGAGAACGCGGATACCGGAGCGCTCTTCGACTACAGTTACACCGCCTTCAACGTCAGGGTGGGCCCGGAACAGTACTTGGCACGTCCGGGTAAAACGAGTTTCGTTGGGCTGCAAGGTTTGAGCAATGGCACCGTGCATGTGGTCGGCCGCTGCGCCGACCAGTATCCGGCAGCCGGCGACGATCCCTCGGCCTCGGCCACGGAGGTGTCCGCCTTCGAGGTCACGGATGGGGGCATCTCATTGCCAGGGACCAATAGCGCCGGCTGAGGTTCAACGCCTTGAAATTCGTTGGGTAATTGCAGGATTCGATGGCGGGCTCCCGTGGGGTGCAAGTTGATCGGGGGTTCGCCCGCCGGGAACGGTAACGTGCGCGGTCGAGGTGTACTCGGCTTGGACCTTGTAGTACCGGTCGTTCGGGCCGTAGGCGGTATAGAAGGTGAGGCCGCGGGGTCCGGTTCCAGCGTAGGGTGCGCCGGAGACGAAGCGGTCCAAAACGGGATCGAGGTGCCTCGGGAAGCTTGTGTCGTCATAGCGGACCGGGAAGCAGATGCGTTGCATCCGTGGGGAAGTCCAGGAGAAGGTGCGGTACAGGTCGAAGGTCTGGCCGAGCAGCGCGAGCTCCTCGTCGGTGGCCGCGACGAAGTCGAGGTCGGCCAGGATCGTGCTGATGTCGGCGGCGGTGAGCTCACCGGGGGCGAACGGCTGCGAGTAGAGGTTCATGGTGCGACTGGTGAAATCCAGCGCCAATATCCCGATTTGGCCGCCGTAACGGCTCAGGTGCGCGGCGTGCGCACGCGCCGCCTCGGGGATGCCCGCGAATCCGAGTATGCGTTCCACGCTGATCAATTCGGGGAACATGAGCCAGATCTTCTCCACTCCGCGAGCGACCCCGACGTCGACACCGAAGGACGCCGGCACGGCCGCGGGAATGTCGGTGAGCAGCTGTTCCATCGGATGCCCGGTGAACTCCAGCAGCCCGGCTTCGCGGAGCGCCGTCACCGGATCGGTGCCCGGGCCGGAGTTCATCAACCGTACGTTCAGTCCCCGCTGCGCGACAGGATGCGTGGTCGTGCGAACGCCGATCACGGAGGTGGTCCACAAATCCTCGAGCGCCGCTAGCACCGGATCCATCACCGCCGGGTCGTATCGGACCTCGGCCAGGCGTGCGAATTCCTGCAGATCCTGTCGGATCCGATCGAGCGTCACGACAACGGACATGTCCAATTCCACCTCGATTGTCTCCATCGAACTGCCACTGACGGTTATGCGTAGCGCAGCTCAGGATAGCCGGGCCGCGCCCGTCGGACATCGGGCTCGATGAATCCGCCGACCGTCCCGGCATAGCACAGAGCTTGATCTGCGCACCGGACATGGTCATTCCGGCGCACGGTATTCGGCATGTGCGCGCATCGAGAAGTGCTGTCAGCCAACCATTTCGGGTGTCCGGCCAACGCGCGGGTCGCGGCAGGACAGTGCGTTCTGGTTCGGGCTTCGCCGGTGGTGTCAGCTGCGGAGTTGCCGGAAGAAGCCGCGGATGTCGTCGACGAACAGGTCGGGGACTTCGAAGGCGGGGAAGTGTCCGCCTTCGGCGTGTTCGCGGAAGAAGGCGACGCTGTCACCGGCCCCGATCGCCTTGCGCACGAGGGGATCGCTGTAGAACAGGGACTGGCCCTGCGGGACCGGGGACGCGCCACCCCAGCCGGTGTTCTCGGCGTGAGCGATCTCCCAGTAGAGGTCGGCGGCCGCGGGCCCGGTGCGGGTGAACCAGTACAGGCTCGCGGTGATCAGGATGTTGTCACGGCTGATCGGGGTCGCGGGGTTGGCCCACTCCACGAATTTCTCCGCGATCCAGGCCAATTGCAGGATCGGGGAATCGGCCAGGCCCGCGGACAGGGCGTTGGGTTCGGTCGAGTGCAATACCCGGTAGCCCTTCATCCGCGCCCAATCACGTTGCGCCGCTTCGACTTGCTTGCGCTCGTCGGCGTCGAGGCCATCCGGGAAGGGCAGGTCTTCGCCGACCATGCCGAGCTGGAGCCGGTCGCCGTGGGTGTGCGCGCCGATCACGCGCTCGGGTAGCAGTGCGGTCACCCGGCCGGTGACACCGGCGCCGATGTCGCCGCCCTCGACCCCGAAACGGTCATAGCCCAGCCGGGTCATCAGCTCCCCGAACGCCAGCGCGGTCCGTTCGAGGTTCCAGCCACGCGCGGACAGCGGGCTCGAGAACGCGAAGCCGGGCAGCGACGGGATCACCAGGTGGAACGCGTCCGCCGGGTCGCCGCCGTGGGCGCGGGGATCGGTGAGCGGCCCGCTGGCGGCGAGGAACTCCACGAACGAGGTCGGGTAGCTGTGGTTGAGCAGCAACGGAGTCGCATCGGGTTCGGGTGAGCGCAGGTGCAGGAAGTGGATGGTCTGCCCGTCGATCTCGGTGACGAAGTGCGGCAGTGTGTTCAGCTCGGCTTCGTGGGCGCGCCAATCGAATCCGTCGGCCCAGTACGCGGCCAGCTCGCGCAGGTAGTCCGGGGCGATGCCGTGGTCCCACTGCGCGCCCGAGCCCGGCACCGCGAACGGTGAGCGGGTACGGGCCAAACGGTCACGCAGATCATCGAGCTCGACCTGCGGGATCTGGATCCGGAAGGGAATGATGTCAGCGTTCATGCAGATCAACCTAGATGCGGGCCAGGTCGGAACCTGTCCTAGTTCGCTCGAACGCGAGCGTGTCACCCACCACATCTGATCACCGCGAACCTATCGAGCCACTGCACGCGGCGCGCGATAGACCCGGAAACTCAGAAGGACACCCCGCGGACCTCCCGGCTTCGCGAGGTGCCCTTCCCGTATCCGAGATGGTGCGAGCACCGAGATTGATGCTACAAGGCGTCTCGAATAATTTCTCGATACTCTATGCACCAAGTTGCATAGTACACCGAGTATCGGTTAATCTCGCCGCATGGCCCTCGAGCACGCGCTGCTGGTATCGCTGACCGAGCGCGCCGGCTCGGGCTATGAGCTGGCGCGCCGCTTCGACAAGTCCATCGGCTTCTTCTGGAGCGCCACCCACCAGCAGATCTACCGCGTGCTCAAGCGCATGGAGGAGCAGGGCTGGGTGACCGGTGAGGCCGTCGCCCAGGAGGGTCGGCCGGACAAGAAGGTCTACAGCGCCAGCGCCGCCGGACGCGCCGAACTGGCCCGCTGGATCGCCGAGCCCAGCGAGGATGTCGGCCCCCTGCGCAGCGAGCTCGGCGTCAAGATCCGCGCCGCCGCGCACGGCGATCTGCCCGCGCTGCTCGCCGAGGTCGTCCGGCATCGTGATCGGCACGCCCAGCGGCTCGACGTGTACCGGCTCATCGAGAAGAAGGATTTCCCCGCCCCGCGCCGCCTCACCGGCACGGCCCTGCATCAATACCTGGTGCTGCGCGGCGGCATCCGGGTGGAGTCGGGCTTCGTCGAATGGTGCGACGAGGTACTCGAGGCGTTGCGCCCACCCTCCCGCCCGGATGCCCCAGCCCGGCATCCGCGTACCGCTACCGAAAGGTGAACCGATGACCGCGAATCCCGATTCTGCGGCCGCACAGTCGAATTCGACACCATACCCGCACATGTTCGAGCCCCTGGATCTCGGCCACACCACGCTGCGCAACCGCGTGGTGATGGGGTCCATGCACACCGGACTCGAGGACCGGGCCTGGGACACCAACCGCCTCGCGGCCTACTTCGCCGAACGTGCCCGCGGCGGAGTCGGTCTCATCATCACCGGCGGCTACGCGCCGAACCGCGAGGGCTGGCTGCTGCCGTTCGGCGCCAAGCTCACCAACAAGACCGAGGCCTACCGGCACCGGGCGATCACGCGGGCCGTGCACCGCGAGGGCGGCAAGATCGCGCTGCAGATCCTGCACGCCGGACGCTATGCCTATGTGCCGTTCAGTGTTTCGGCGTCGTCGATCAAGGCGCCCATCAACCCCTTCCGGCCGCGCAAGATCTCCGGCAAGGGCGTCGAGCGCACCATCGACGACTACGTGCGCTGCGCGGAGCTGGCGAAGTTCGCCGGATACGACGGCGTCGAGGTGATGGGCGGCGAGGGCTACCTGATCAACCAGTTCCTGGCCCCGCGCACCAACAAGCGCAAGGACAGGTGGGGCGGTTCGGCCGCCAACCGCCGCCGATTCCCGCTCGAGATCGTCCGCCGCATGCGCGCCGCGGTGGGCGACGACTTCGTCATCGTGTTCCGGCTGTCCATGGCGGAATTCGTGGAGCACGGCCAGACCGAATCCGAGATCCTGGCGCTGGCACGGGAATTGGAGACCGCGGGCGTCAGCATCATCAACACCGATATCGGCTGGCACGAGGCCCGGGTGCCGACCATCGTGACCTCGGTTCCCCGTGCGGCTTTCGTCGAGTACACCGCGAAAGTCAAGGCGCAGGTGAGCATTCCGGTGTGCGCGTCCAACCGGATCAACATGCCCGAGACCGCCGAGGAGATCCTCACCCGCGGCGACGCCGACCTGATCTCGATGGCCCGCCCGCTGCTGGCCGACCCGGACTGGGTGAACAAGGCGCGCCAGACCCGTGACGACGAGATCAACACCTGCATCGCGTGCAACCAGGCCTGCCTGGACCACGCCTTCGTGCACAAGACGGTGTCGTGCCTGCTCAATCCGCGTGCCGGGCACGAGACCGAGCTGAAGCTGCTGCCGACCCGGCGGATGAAGCGGGTGGCGGTCGTCGGTGCGGGCCCGGCCGGGCTGTCGGCGGCGGTCAACCTGGCCGAGCGCGGCCACAAGGTCGACCTGTTCGAGGCCGACGACAAGATCGGCGGTCAGTTCGATATCGCGCGGCGCATTCCGGGCAAGGAGGAGTTCAACGAGACCCTCCGCTACTTCACCCGCAAGCTGGAGGTCAGCGGGGTGCGGGTGTTCCTGAACCGGCGGGTCACCGCGGCGGAACTGGTGGAGGGCCGCTACGACCACGTGGTGCTGGCCACCGGCGTGCGCCCGCGCATCCCGAACATCCCCGGCATCGACCACCCGAAGGTGCTCACCTACGCCGAGCTGGTGCGCGAGGAGAAGCCGGTCGGCAAGAAGGTGGCGGTGATCGGCGCGGGCGGAATCGGTTACGACGTCAGCGAATTCCTCACCGTCGACGGCCATCCCTCGCTCAAGCTGGACGAGTGGAAGGAGGAGTGGGGCGTGAACAGCGACGACCCCGAGGCTCCCGGCCAGCTCGCCAAGCCGAAGCCCTCCCCCGCGGCGCGGGAAGTCGTACTGCTGCAACGCAAGTCGACGCCGTTCGGCAAGAGCCTGGGCAAGACCACCGGCTGGGTGCACCGCGCCGCGGTGAAGGCCAAGGGCGTGGAGCAGGTCGGCGACGTCAACTACGAGCGCATCGACGATCGCGGGCTGCACATCAGCTTCGGCGAGAAGCGGCTGCGTCCGACCGTCATCGAATGCGACAACGTGATCCTCTGCGCCGGACAGGAATCCGTGCGCGAGCTGGAGGAGCCGCTGCAGGCCGCGGGTGTGGAGTTCCACCTCATCGGCGGCGCGGACCTGGCGGCCGAGCTCGACGCCAAGCGCGCGATCAATCAGGGCACCCGGCTGGCGGCGGCGCTGTAATGCCGATACTCACCCAGCTCGGGCTGCCGGGCGAGGAGAAGCTCTGGGCGGCACTGGGTTTCGACGTCGAGGACCGCAGGCTGCAGATCGGTGACGTGGCCTGCGTGGTCGGCATGCAGCCGAGCTGGGGCTTCGACGAACTGCGCGGCGACGCATCGGCCCTCGGGATCCCCGAACTGGTGAACGAGGGCGCGACCGGCTCCGACGACAGGGTCGATCAGCTGCTCGAGCATCTCTCGGACCCCTCCTCCACAGGCCTGCCGTCCGCCGAAAGCCTGTCCGGTGCAACGCATCCCAACGGCGTCACCTTCGTCGATCACATCGTGTACACGGTGACCGATCTGGACGAGGCGGTCGCCGCGCTGGCCGACACGCTCGGCACCGCGCCCCGCCGCCGCTTCCAGCCCCGCGGCCCGTCCGGCCCGGAAATGGCCTTCTACCGGGTGGGCGAGGCGTTCATCGAGGTCGTCGCCACCGGTCAGGCCCCGGCGCTGATCGGAATCGCCTTCGGCACACCCGACCTCGACGCCACGGTCGCCGCCGTCCGCGCCGCGGGCGGCCCGATCAGCGACCCCAAACCGGCCGTCCAGGGCGGCCGCATCGCCAGCGTCTGGACCGGCCACGTCGGCTGGGGCATCGCGTTCATGGAACCGAAGCCGCGCTGAGCCCGGCGCGATCACGGCCGGTAGGCTCGCCCGCGTGAGCCTGCCTGCACCCACCTCCGAAAACCGTGCCGTCGTCACCGGAGCCTCGTCCGGGATCGGATCCGCGCTGGCCGAGGAGCTCGCCCGGCGTGGGTACTCGGTGATCCTGGTCGCCCGCCGCGGTGATCTGCTGACCGAACTCGGGCAGCGGCTGACCGACAGATACGGGGTCACCGCCGAGGTGCGCGCGGTGGACCTGTCCGACCGCGAGCAGCGCGCGCCGCTCGCGCAGGAGCTGTCGTCCCGCGATATCGCGATCCTGTGCAACAACGCCGGCGTCGCCACCTTCGGCCCGGTCTCGGACCTCGACCTCGACTTCGAGCGGTCGGTCATGGAGCTCAATGCCGTTGCCGTGCACGACCTTACGCTCGCCGTGCTGCCCGGCATGATCGCCCGCGGGGGCGGCGGCATCCTCGTCACCGGCTCGGCGGCGGGCAATATGCCGATCCCGAACAACGCCACCTACGCGGCCAGCAAGGCCTTCACCAACAGCTTCTCCGAATCCCTGCGCGGCGAACTCACCGGCACCGGAATCAACGTCACCCTGCTCGCGCCGGGCCCGGTCCGCACCGACAATCCCGATCAGGACGAGGTCGGCGGCAAGATCCCGGACTTCATCTGGGTCTCGGCCGCCTACACCGCCAAGATCTCCATCGATGCGCTGGAGCGCAACAAGATGCGCGTGGTTCCGGGCCTGATCAGCAAGGGTATGAGCGTCGCCGGACAGTACGCGCCGCGCGCGCTGACAGCGCCGATCGTCGGCTCGTTCTACAAGAAGCTCGGCGGTAGCTGACCGGCGCGGCAACGAGGATTCCGGCGACGTCTCGGCAGGCCCGCACGTGCCTCCAGGTGCCGCTGATCACAGCGGTGTCAGCAGCACGTCAAGATAGCCACGACCGCTGTCAAGGCCGTGTATCCGAGCGGTTGAGCGCCCCCGAACCGGCGTAGTCCTGTCGGTGGCCCCGCAGCACAGGCGAAAGCGGGGAACACAGCAGGAGAGACCGTGACGCTGCTCGAGATATTCCCCTCGTTGCGATCGGGAATGCCGTCCCCGCGTGTGGACACGACCGTCTGGCCGTGCGAAACCCACTACGACGACCTCGGACGCATCACCGTCGGCGGAGTCGCCCTGGCCGACCTCGCCGATCAGTACGGCACCCCCACCTACGTCCTGGACGAGACCGAGGTGCGCCGCCGCTGCCAGGCCTACCGCAAGCACTTCCCCGACGCCGAGATCATCTACGCCGCGAAGGCGCTGCTGACCAAGTCGGTGGCCGGCTGGGTCGCCGAGGAGGGCCTGTCGGTGGACGTGTGCTCGGCCGGTGAGCTGGCGATCGCGCTCGCCGCGGGTGTCACCCCGGAGCGGATCGTGCTGCACGGCAGCGGTAAGCCGTTCGCCGAACTCGAGACCGCCGTCGCCGCCGGGGTCGGGCGGATCGTGATCGATTCGCTGACCGAGATCACGCTGCTGTCGGCGCTGGTGCAGCGTCCGCAGCGGGTGCTGCTGCGGCTGTCGCCCGGCATCGACGTGCACGGGCATCCGGCCGTGAAAACCGGTGTGGCAGACCAGAAGTTCGGCTTCCCGCTGGGCAGTGCGCAGGCGGCCGAGGCGGTCGAGCGAATCCTGCGACAGCCCGGACTCGAGCTGGTGGGCTTCCACTGCCACCTGGGCTCGCAGATCCACGACCCGGATTACTACGGCGAGGCGGTGCGCCGGATGGTGGCCGCGATGGCGCACGTGCGCGACGAGCACGACGTCCTGCTCACCGAGCTCGATCTCGGCGGCGGGCACGCGGTGGCCTACCGCTCCGGCGACGCCGAGATGAATCTATACGTGCTCGCCGACATCCTCGACGACGCCCTCGACGCCGCGTGCGCGCGCCACGGATTCCCCCGCCCACATCTCGCGCTGGAGCCGGGCCGCGCCATCGTCGCCCGGGCCGGGGTGACGCTGTACCGGGTGATGACGGTCAAGCACATCGAGGGCGGGCGCACGTTCGTCATCGTCGACGGCGGCATGAACGACAATCCGCGGGTCGCGCTGTACGGCGCCCGCTACGACGCCGTCGTCGCCAACCGCCACCCCACCGGCCCGCACATGACCGCCACCGTGGCGGGCCGCTACT
Source organism: Nocardia mexicana NBRC 108244 (assembly GCF_001613165.1). Classification (GTDB taxonomy): domain Bacteria; phylum Actinomycetota; class Actinomycetes; order Mycobacteriales; family Mycobacteriaceae; genus Nocardia; species Nocardia mexicana. Next base: position 21,002 of record NZ_BDBV01000046.1, on the reverse strand, counting down.
GCGAGGCGGGCGACATCCTGGCCACCGACGTCCGCGTGCCCGCCGACCTGCGCCCCGGCGAAATCCTCGCCATCCCCTGCACCGGCGCCTACCACCACAGCCTCGCCTCCTCCTACAACGGCGTAGGCCGCCCACCCCTGGTCTCCGTCGACAAGGGCCGCTGCCGCGAACTGATCCGCCGCGAAACCCCGGCAGACCTCCTCACCCGAGACCTCGGCTGAGTTCCGACAGCGCCCCACGGCCTCCGGTTACTCTCCCGGAGGCCGTGTCCCGCACACCAACTACAGTCTCCGGGTACTTCCCCGGAGCTCGCATCCCGGCACACCAACTACGGTCCCCGGGTACTTCCCCGGAACTCGCATCCCGGCACACCAACTACGGTCCCCGGGTACTTCCCCGGAACTCGCATCCCGGCACACCAACTACGGTCCCCGGGTACTTCCCCGGAACTCGCGCCCCAGCACACCACCTTCGGGCGCACCATATTTCCCGCACCCCCTGCATGCTCACGCACCACCTACATGGCCGCGCAGGGGGTGCGGGAACATGCAAATGGTGCGGGAAGTCGACCTCAGCGGCGACGGGTGCCGAAGATGCTGCGGCTGATTTCGCGGCCCGCGGCGGTGGCGGCGGAGCGGAGGAAGCTCTTGACGGCGGGGTTCTTCATGATGCGGTCGGCGGCGGAGTCCTCGGCGGGGGCCGGTTTCGAGCGGCGTTCCGGCTCCGGTTCCGGTTCCGCCGCAGCGACTTTCGCGGCCATCAGCTCGTACGCGGACTCGCGGTCGATGGTTTCGCCGTACTTGGCGTGCAGCGGGCTGGACTGCGCCGCCGAGCGGATGGCGTCCTCGCCGATGGTGTCCATCAGCGAGCGCGGCGGGCGCAGGCGGGCCCACGCGACCGGCGTCGGGGCGCCCTTCTCCGACAGCACGGTCACCACGGCCTCGCCGATGCCCAGCGAGGTCAGCGCCTTTTCCAGGTCGTACGCGCCGGTCTTGGGGTAGGTGCGCACCGTCTTGGTCAGCGCCTTCTGGTCGTCGGGGGTGAAGGCGCGCAGCGCATGCTGAATGCGCGCACCCAGCTGCGACAGCACCTGATTCGGGATGTCGGTGGGCAACTGGGTGCAGAAGAACACGCCGACGCCCTTGGAGCGGATCAGCTTCACCGTCTGCTCCACCTGGTCCAGGAACGCCTTCGACGCGTCGTTGAACAGCAGATGCGCCTCGTCGAAGATGAACACCAGCTTCGGCTTGTCCATATCGCCGATCTCGGGCAGCGTCTGGAACAGATCCGCCAGCACCCACATCAGGAAGGTCGAGAACAGCACCGGCCGCGACGCCTGCGCGCCCAGCTCGAACAGCGTGATCACGCCCTGCCCGCCGGCGGTGCGCAGCAGATCCGACGGATCCAGCTCCGGCTCGCCGAAGAACGTGTCGCCGCCCTCGCTCTCCAGATTCACCAGCGCCCGCAGGATCACCCCCGCCGTGGCCGCCGAGACACCACCGATGCCCTTCAGATCCTCCTTGCCCTCCGGGCTGGTCAGATGCTGGATGACCGCGCGCAGATCCTTCAGGTCCAGCAGCGCCAGCCCCTGCTTGTCGGCCCAGTGGAAGATCAATCCCAGTGTGGATTCCTGGGTTTCGTTGAGCCCCAGCACCTTCGACAACAACACCGGGCCGAACGCGGTGATGGTGGCGCGGATCGGCACCCCGATCCCCTCGGTGCCCAGCGAGACGAACTCGGTGGGGAAACCGGCCGGGGCCCAGTCGGTGTCGCCGGTTTCCCGGGCCCGCGCGGTGAGCTTGTCGTTGGACTGCCCCGGCTGCGACAGCCCCGACAGGTCGCCCTTCACGTCGGCCAGCACGACGGGAACCCCGGCGGCGGACAGCTGTTCGGCGATGCCCTGCAGGGTCTTTGTCTTGCCCGTACCGGTGGCACCCGCGACGAGCCCGTGGCGATTCATCGTCCGCAGCGGAATCCGTACCCGCGCAGTCGGATCCACCGCATCGTCGATCACCACGGTGCCCAGCTCCAGCGCCGCGCCCTCGAAGGCGTACCCGGCGGCGATCTCCTGGGCGACCGGGTTCGCACCGTCGGAGCCGGGCTCTGCCGCAGATTTCTTCGTACCGGAGTCCGAGTCTGCCCCCGCTGCAGAGGTTTTCGCTCCGGAGTTCGACTCGGCCGCAGCGGCATTCTCATCGGAATCCGAACCTGCCTGCGCCGCAGAAGCTTTCACACCAGGGCCCGTGTCTGCCTCGGCCGCGGCCTTGCTCGCCTCCGCCTGGGTAGCCTCGGCCTCGGCCTGCGCCTTCTCCGCGGCGGCCTTCTTGTTCTCGGCCTTGGCCGTCTGCGCCTTGGTCGCCTCGGCCTCGGCGGCCTCGCGCTCGGCGGCCTCCGCCGCCGCGGCCGCTTCCGCCGCGACGCGGGCGGCCTCCTCCGCTGCCTTCCGCGCCGCCTCCGCCTTCTCCTGAGGAGTACTCATCGCCGACCCTCCGTCTGCCCTGCCAACTTCCCGCCAACATTGCCGACCGCCTGAGCGAAGCACGGATCTGCGAAAACCTTATCCCCAACCATCCGGTTAAGGGCGGCAACCGCCCGCAGCAACTCTGTGGTGACATGACAAACCCTTCCCGCACCCCGTGCCAATTCCCGCACCCTCTACAACGCATGCAGTGGGTGCGGGAACCGGCGCGGGGTGCGTGAGGGCGGCAGTGCTGCCGGTTCGCCGAACGACCGGCGGCCGCGTTGTAGTGTCGTCCGAGTGTCGGACAAATACATGGTGTGGATGGATTGCGAGATGACCGGCCTGCGGCTGGACAGCGACAAGCTGATCGAGGTGGCCGCGCTGGTGACCGACAGCGATCTCAATATCCTCGGCGAGGGCGTGGACATCGTCATCCACGCCGACGATGCCGCGCTGGCCGCGATGCCGCCGGTGGTGCAGGAGATGCACGCCCGCTCCGGCCTGACCGACGAGGTGCGCCGCTCCACCGTCACCATGGCCGAGGCCGAGCGTCAGGTCCTCGACTACATCAAGGAGTACGTGCCGTCCCCGCGCACGGTCCCGCTGGCCGGTAACTCCATCGCCACCGACCGCGGCTTCATCGCCCGCGACATGCCCGAACTCGACGCCCACCTGCACTACCGCATGGTCGACGTGAGCTCGATCAAGGAACTGTGCCGCCGCTGGTACCCGCGCATCTACTTCGGCCAGCCGGAGAAGGGCCTCACCCACCGCGCGCTGGCCGACATCCAGGAGTCGATCCGCGAGCTCGAGTACTACCGTCGCACCGCGTTCGTCACCGCACCCGGCCCGTCCACGGCGGAGATCGCCGCAGTCGCCGCCTCCCTCACCGACGGCGAGACCAGCGCAAAAGCCTCCCAGCAGGGAGCCGATTAGGTCACGCGCCGCGGTACGAGTTACGATCTAGCCCGGCCGGTTCACGAAACCGGTCATGGTGGGCGTAGTTCAGTTGGTAGAGCACCAGGTTGTGATCCTGGCTGTCGCGGGTTCGAGTCCCGTCGTCCACCCTGAAGGGGCAGGTCACGGATATATTCCTGACCTGCCCTTCGCCTTGATTCGACGTTTTCCAACTCTATTCCAAGTATTCGCGCCAACCGATCACGAGGCGTAGGCGTTCAGCACGTCACGGTTGTCCGGCACCTCCGGCGCCCGTTCGACGTAGTGCTGAGCAGTCACCCGGGACCCGTTCGCATGGTTCAGCTGCCGTCCGGCAGCGTCAACGCCCTTGGCCTCTGCGGTCGCCGTCGCCACCGTCTTCCGGTAAGTGCGGAGTGTGATGTCGGCGAACTCAGCGCCCCGCGCCGAGCGCCATACCCGGTTGAAGTTGTTCGGGTTCTTCACACGCCCGTTGCGCGAGGTGAAGATCAAACCCCGGGTAGGCCGCCCAGCAGCCTCCCACCGGCGGCGCAGCACCTTCACTGCGTACCATGGGAGCAGCACCGTGTATGCCTTGTCGTCGCCCACCTTCAGCCACGACTGCCGCACCCAGCCTTTCCCCTTGAGCGGCACCACGGTGCCGGAAATCGTCAGCCTCACCTCCGGACCGTCGTCGTAGTCCTCTTCCAACTGCCACAGAGCAGTATCGAAGTCCAGGCCGTCGACTTCCTCCCACAGGAACGCGAACACCTCATGCGGACGGACACCACCAGATCCAGCCGCCATGTCCATCACGTCCAGCAACTCTTGCGCGTTGCGTTTCGGGCCGAACGTGTAGGCGGGAGTTCCGGGAATCGCTTCGCCGCGTCCCCACTGCTGTACCTGCGTCCGGAGTGCCTGCAACCGCTCCCACGCTGCCGCTCTCGGGTTGGACCGCTTGCGGCGCATCGCGCGCTTGCTTACGCCGTTCACCGGATTGTCGCCCTTGATCGCCCCGTGCCGTTTGCACAGGTCCAGGGTTTCTCCGACGATCGTCTTGTGCCAGCGGGCTTTTCGCTTCTGCCCGAGGGTGGTGATCGAAGTGAAGTAGGTATCCAGCACCGGGGTATCCAACTCGCGTATCCGGTAGTGCCCAAGGCTCGGTCGGATCTTGATGGCGTCCGGGTCAGCGCGCTTGTCATCGGATTTCTCAATCTGGCGTCTATACCCGTCTATGGTCTGCTGGGCCATCGTCTCGTCTCGCTCCAACTCCTCGAGATACTTGTCCAGAGCGACACCGAAGCGTGTATCCCGCGTAAGGCGACCCTCTTTCGCTACCTTGCTGGGCATCTGGCGGTCGTCCAGCTTTCCTCGTAGCTTCGCGCGTGCTTTCGGTTCAGTGGTGTCCCAGGAATCCACCGGGCGACACACACCGTCGATGTCCCGGTACGTTGTCCACGCACGGGCCTTCTTCTTGGCTGGGTAGTACTTGCTGGTGATCTTGCCGTACTGGCCGATCTCTAGTCCGACCTGGGGCATTGGCGGCTCCTTCTGATCATGGCGGGGCAAGTTGCGCGGCTTCCCACTCGAAGTAGTCCTTCGCCGGATAGCGGACGCGCCCACCTTCGACATGGACGAAGCGCGGCCCTTTCGGTGGCTCCATAGCCGCCCAGTTCCTCAGCGTCTTCTCCGACAGCTTCAGTCGCCGAGCAATCTCCGCTCGCGTGAAGACCTGATCTGTGTCGTCGGTGGGTACTACGAATCTCCTTGGAACGGTGCACGATTGGCAAGCGCAAGAATGTTTGCCACCAGATAGCTCAGCGCTGCTGTGCATCATCCGTGCTCCCGATTGCCGAAGCATTCGCAGCCCCATCACCACTCGGAGGTTCAGCGGCCCGCACAGCCCGGTCGTATTCCTCCTGCCACGCGATGCGTTCGGCGATTGCCGACATCAGCAGATGCGCCCGAGACGGCACCCGCGTGCCCGCCGCCAGCGTCGACCACGTGTAGCGACGCGGGTCGGGCTCAGGTTTGTCGATCCCACCGGCAGCCAGTACTCGGCGCACGAATTCCATCCGGTCGGCCTTGTGATCCCCGAGCGTCTTGCCCGTCCACTTCTCTGAGGTCAGCACCCGGTTACCCGGCAGGCCGAGGGTTTCGCGGCGATGGGCACGCGCCTTGCACCTTCCCGGCTGCATCCGCGACCCAGCGCTCTTTGGGACGATGCCGTACAGCAGCCACACCGCGCACCGGTCCGAACACGGTGTTCGGCACAGGGTTTCGTGCAATCGGCCGTAGTGGTCCTGCTGCCGGGCGGTGGTGGCCTCCAGCACCTCATCCACCGACTTCGTGAGGTACTTGCACAGGTACCCGATGTGGCGGTTGGCTTCCTCGCTACCGCCCAGGATGCCTTTCGCGTGGACCTGTTCGCCGAATTGCGCGACGTGCGCGGGTTCGTCACCATCGAACGTGGCTTCCATCGCATCAGCCCACGATTGCAACGGCTCGCGCGTGTTCGGATCCACGAACGTCTTGGCCTCGCGGTCCCACAGCGGCACCTGGTCCCCGTCGTAGATCATGCGTTCGGGGCGAGGCCACCACACCTGGTGGTAGGTCGCCGCGGTGACTTGCCGAAGAATCCGGTTGGGAACCGTCCCGCGGAGCGCGATGTGCGCGTGTGGTGCACCGCGTTTCTGCGGTTCGATGCTGGCGAAGTACTGCACATTCCAGCCGACCGCGCGCCGCAGATTCTGAATCCACCGCGACAGCAACCGCGAGAACCAGACCGCATCCCACGCCGCCTGCCGGTAGTCGTAGCCGTCAGGGTCGACCGGCGTGCCGTCGTCACGATGCACGCGCCCGTAGCTGGGCATGGTCAACGTGATCATCATCGACGGCCGGTACTTCCCCGCATACTCGCGCCCCACCGTCCGCGCCGCCACCGGCAGACGAGGCAGCTCCGGCACATCCTCCCGCCGACGCGTCGACCGCCGCCGCGACCCGTCTTCCTTTCCGTCGTCGTCGCAGCTGTCGACGTTCCCGCCGTCGTCGACAGGGTCGGCGCCGGCTGTGGTCGCTGACTCGATGACCGGGGATTTCCCGCGCATGCCGAGCGCGGTGAGTTGTTCGTCGGCCCAGGCGATTTCCTCCCGCAGCTCGGTCTGTTCGGCGGTGTTGCCGTCGCGTTCGGCGTCGGCGAGTGCCTTGACGAGGTCGGAGCGGTAGTACATGAGCCCGGTCTGATCGAACGTCGGCTCAGCCCTTGGTATCTCCGGTTCGTGGTCCAGGTGCCAGCCCTCCCGGCACTGCGCGGTGCGCAAGGCTTTGTGCTTCTTCGCGCACGGCGGGCACACCGACTCACGAGTGTGGCCGCACGGCACCGGCACCAATTCCCTTGCGCCCGTGACGGTGTCGCGTCGTTCCAGCACGACCGGCCGGATACACACCCCGAACCGCAGCGCGGTAGCGACGGCGACATGATCGAACGACGGGCCTCTGCCCGCCGCGCCTGACTCTGACATATCGGAAATCTCCTGTCCGACAGTGGATCAGGGCTCACGACAGGAGCGGACGACACGAGAAGAGGGACGGACGCGGCAACCGGCCATGAACCCGAAGGCCGCCGGACGAGAATCAGAATTGGTGTGGCACCGCCGACTTCGGTACCTCGGGCGCTACACGCGCAGGGGCCGCAGAATTGTGAGTGTCAGATATTAGCTACGCGGCGCTATCCACAGTACGCCCCGTCCCACTCGACGGGGCGTCTGTGCAGTTCGACGGCGTTACTGAGTGCCGTCCTCACCGTGCAGGCGGGCAGTGTCACCGCGACGAGGCCCGCGCGGCTTGTACGTCTCCACCAGCCAGCGGATATCGTCGTCTGTCACGTTGTAGGCACGCACCCGCGTAATCTCCACGGACTCTTCGTGTTCCACGTACGCGACACCCGGCATGGTTTCCGGGATCTCGTCACACAACGCGCCTCGCTCCCGGCCGCCCTCACCGAACAGCATCTTCGGATGGGTCGGCTCTCTCATCCGCAATCCGACCCGGTAGGAGTAGAGCTGACGGATCTCGAGGACGTCTTTCGATGGATCTTGCAGGCAGCCGACCGCCGACACCGCAAGGGCCCGCATCTGGGTCAGCAGCTCACCCAGCAGTCGGTTGATCTCGTCTTTGACCTTGCGGTCGCTGTAGTAGGAGGTCAACGTGGCGGCCTCGTCGATGATCAGCACGACGAGGGGTTCGTCCACGCTCGGAGTGATCTTGCGTTCCCACCGGCCGCGATACTTCCCGCCGCGCATCTGCATCAGCGCTACCGCGTCCCGCAGCATCGCCACCGCCTCAGGCCCCTTGTCGTAGACGAACCGCGCGAACAACTCCTCAGCAGCGCCCATCTCCATGCCGCCCTTGGGATCAATCGGCCACAGCTCGACCATCCTGGACCGGATCAACGGCCCCAAAGCGGCGATCAGCGACCACACCACCGAGCCCTTGCCCGAGCCGGTTTTCCCGGCCACCAGCAACTGATTGCCGAGCAGCCGCACCGTCCACGGCTCGCCCAGTTCGTTGAGCCCGATCGTGAGCGCTTCCACGTCCACATTCACCGGTTCTCTGCGTGGTAGAGGTATCGGTTCGGTCAGCACGTCGCGGTGAATCACTTGCAGCCGAACGAATTGCGACTCCGCCGACCGCACCCGCACACCGACCGCCCGCAGCGCATGCCGCAGCGCATCGGACTGCCGCGCCCAGTCCTGCACCGTCTGCCCCTCCAACAACCGCACCGTCAACTCGTCGGCCACATCCCCGATAACCACCTTCTCCAACCGAGGAGTGAGCACACCACGGTCGAGGACCGCAGTCAGCCCGTGGTTCGCCGTGAGGGTCTTCCAGCGCCGCCGGTACCGGTAGTACGACCAATACTGCTGCCGGATACGGCCCGACACCCACCGCTCCCACGAGCCGGGCGCGTACTGCCACCACAGCAGCCACCCGACCAGCGACGCCAGCCCCACCGCCACACCGACCGGCCAGCCCAGCCACCAGCCCAACGCCACCGCGGCCACCACCGGCAGCGACAGCATCGGATACAACAACGCCCACCACGTCCACAGCAGCAGCGCATACACCGCCATCCCCGCCCCCAGAAACAACGCCATCGCGAACTCGCCCAACGCATCCGGGCGTTGCTGCCTGTTCCTGTCGTTCGAGTACTCAGAACGCGCCATGATCAGTAAGAAACCTTCCATCAGGTCAATCGAAAATTGTTACCCCGCAGCCGATTACGTCGGTTCGGGAAGTGAAGTGGGGCGGGCTCGATCAGGCTCAGCCGAGCCCGCCCCGTGAACTCTCGCGAGTCAGCTCGCGGTCTTGCCCGAGGCGGACCCACCCGCCGAGCCGGAACCGCCGGACCGACCGCCCGTCGACGGCAGCTCGGAGAACCCGGTCGCACGGACCACGTACTGGATGAACTTGTATTCACCCTGCCCGCCGATGCGCGGCTGCACCGTCACGCCCTCCAGTGCGATCGGGCGCATACCCCGCCCGAACTCCTGCGTCCCCGGCACCGGATCGGTGTCCGAGAGCAGATACACGTCGTAGGACGCCCGCCGCGAGTTCGGTTCACCCGCATCGGTCACCGGCAACCGCCAGATCGGCAGACCGGTTTGGTCGTCTCGTCGCTGCGGTCCCGGACGATTCGGGTCGCCGCTGTACTCGGTATCCGGCACTACCGGTTTGATCTGGTACAGACCCCATTGGAAGAAGTCGGCGAACTCCACCTTGATCCGGTAATTCCTGCGGCTGTCGTCGTTGTTCTTGTTCTCAGCCATCACGGCCTTGTCTCCTTGCGTGATCGATGTCTTGTTGCGCACGGCGACCTCACGGCCGACCCGGTCACTCGCCTGCCTGCACTCCCGGTGGACTCTTCAAAGGCGACTGACCTGCACAAACAGGAGGACCACGCTCCCAGCGACACCCCCACGACCACGCACGGCGGCCCCGTCGCCGACGTGCCGACGACCCGACGACAACCCGGTTCATCGCGTACTGATACGTACCGATCCGGTTTGCAGGCAGCCCGGCATGAACTAACCTGGACATGGCAGAACCCCTGTTCTGCTTGGGGAAACCGACTCCGCTATGGGGTCCAATCCATGTGCGCGGAGCCGATTTCTTAGCTGGCCGCCCCCTCGTTCCCGCGAGGGGGCGGCTCCCAAAACGATCTTGGTCACCGGCTACGGGTGATCACCATCCGACCAATCGGAACCTCCTCTCCAAAGTCGTTGTGCCCCATTGTTCAGGCCCGTTACCAGGCCTGTCCAGCGCCGATGTGTTCTGACGGGAAACCGGGGGCAAACTCGCCCCAAAAAGCCCGTCAGAACACTCATCTGACCGTCGAAACGTCACACCCCGGAACGTTTCTCACGCTCGAACCTCAACGCACACAGCCATTCCCGGCCGATCCCGCCGGGCCACTGCTGCCCGCAGCTGGCGTCCGCCGCCACGCATGTCGCATCACCTCCTTCCGACATCGATTGTCCAGCAACCACTACCGGCACTGTCAACATCAACGGACCACACTTCTTGTGCGGCCTACCTGCACCAACAGCGCTCGACGTAGACACCTTTCCCCAGCGGCAGGCAGGCGTACGGCACTTAACCGGATACGCTGTGCAGCAAAGATTCTGGCGTGCACAGGACGAGACTCGTTGCCTACCAGCGTAATTCAGAGGTCTGCGCGCGAGGACCCACCAAGGCCGCGCACTGAAGCACGCCGGGGCGTTCGACGAGGGTGCTTGAAGAAAGTCCACGGGGTCACTCCATCAATGGTTGATACATCACATGCCGTAACCCCGGTACAACCCATGATCCCCACGCACCCCAGTGATCTTCAACAATCTCATGTGATGCTGTTTGCATCACATGAACGCAATGCGCCCCCACCAGCACAAACGCTGATGCTCGTGTCCGAATTGTTATGAAAGTCGGCAAAAGCCATGCCGGGCAGCAACCAATACAGCTCTGAGCTGAACGGGTGCCGCCCTGGCAGGTATGTCACGAATCGGCGAACGGGTGTCGGCTACCAAAGACTTCTTCGCGGCAGCCGTCGATTAACTAAAGCGGCGCTACGCCACACCGATTGCCTCAACCGGACAGACAGGCGGTCTTCTCCGAGTGCACAAGCGAACCCGAGCCGGGCCGACATCTCATGCTCGCAAAGCCAAGCCCCGCACCCACGCCGAGCTCATGACTGACCGAGCGAACCACCTCTCCCCGAAATCCGTTCGGAGAGAGGCCTTTCGTCTACCTACTACTCGTCGTGGCTACCGGCCGTACCCAACGCCCCCAGCCTGCCCATCGTCCCCCGAAGGACTCAAGCCAAATCGTCGAACTCGCCAGCCTTCACGCCTTTGATCCAGGCTGCCATCTCCGCTCGGGTAAACCCGATGGTTCCGGCATCGCGCCTGTTCGAGTTGCGGACCAGGATCTCACCGCTGGGAGCTGCCGCAACTTCCACACACGTCCCGTTGTCCGTGTAGCTGGACACGCGCCATTCCAGGCCGTCAGCGCTCATTTCCTACCTCTCCATTCCTCTGCTAGTTCATCTATGAACTTTCGCGACTTGTCAACTGACAGAGATATTTTCGTTGCATGCTCGAACGCAGAGCTGAAATATCCAACTTCTTCAGCATCGGTGATGAACTGCCCGCCGCCGTACTGCTCCAGGTGGACACGCGGAGTCGACCCCCAGGGGTGCGACAGGATGCTGAATGCACCTAGACGCCGCGCTTCATGCTGCCCGGCGTCGAAGGTCACTACCCGGACGGTGACGTTCGGTAGTTCTGAGAGTTCGATCAGAGTTTCCAGCTGCTCGACCATCGTCGCTGGGTCGCCGACCTTGAGCCTCAGGGCCCACTCCGGCTGAATCACCAAAAGCCTCAGGTCTTGATTTCGAACACGCTTCTGGCGGTAGATCCGCTGTTCGACCGCACTCTGAACGTAGGTATCCGAGGCCCCCGAGATGCCGACACGACTCACCAAAGCTGCTGTGTACGAACGGGTTTGGAGCAGCCCGTGTACGGCCCGAGGCTCATAGCTCTCGATAGAGTCCGCAGACTGCTCGCCCGCCAGGTAGGTGTTCACCCAATCCGGCATCTCTCCAACTCCCTGCGGGATGCTGCTGAGCATCGCGTTCAGCTCTTGAAGGCTGACTCCTAATGCTTCAGCGTACGCGGGCCGCTGGTTCGGCTGCGGCGTGCTCTCACCGCGCTCCCACTTCCCAATCGTGGTGCGATCCACTTGGGCCGACTCGGCTACTTCCTCTTGGTTCTTGCCGGTGGCTTTGCGAGCTTGAATCAATCGCTCCCGTCGCATGGACGCATCATAGTTGCATCTTGACGTCTGTGGAGTGGGACACATTCCCAGCGCAACATAGGTGCTGGCTCCCCGGTCTGTTCAGACCCCCGTCGCAGGCCGGGGACGCCGACGAACCCGTCAACTGGTGGGAGTGACACCATGAGCCAGCAGCAAGGAAGCCTCACCACGGCCCAAGCTCGAGCGTTGCGGGCTCTCGCTCGCGGAGGAGCACTTAGTCGGCCGCAGATCAAGGCCGCAGCGAGGCTCACCAAATGGGAAGCCCGCCGAGTCGTGGCAAACCTCCACGGTCGTGGGCTCATCGCGCACGGCGGTCACCGCGACCGCTTCCAAATCACACGTCTAGGCCGGAACACCCTGGCCGCCAAGCCGTTCACCTACGGAAACCTCCACCAACGGGCCACGACAACCGGGACTCTGAGATAAGGAGGTTGAAACATGTTGCACCGCACACGAATTAACAATTTAATCACCGGTTGGCGCGTGCGTGGCCACGATGCACAGATCGTGTTCCTTCGCGACTTGCACGACCGCCGCACACCTGGCTACCGGATGCGCGCCGACGGCAGCCATGTTCCGATGCCCGCTGACACCGAGACGGGCTACGTGACCTTCGACGAGCGCATGCCGCCGGACCTAGCGCAGGCCCGCGAATGGTTCCCCGAACATCACGCCCTCTGGAACGAGGTGAAGGCCGACTACTGGCGAATCGTCAACCCTTCCAACGGATATCGCACTGAGGACCTGCCGCTGCCGCCCCACGCTCCAGCCCGGCTGAAGGGTGATTTCTACTCATGAGCCTGCACCACGCCTCTCGGTGGCACGTTGAGCACGTCACTCAGTGGGCGATCGTGACTCTCGGCCAGGGATGTAGTCGTCATGACGGGCCGTGTCCGATGGGATGGTGGGGTCCCTATTCGCGTACCGAGGCCGAAGAGGCGATCCGATTCGTCGGCCCGGACCACGACGCACACCTGGTACCGGTCATGGCCGACCGCAACCGGCATCGTTCCACCACTCCTGTCGTTCTGCCCCGGAGAGCCGGGACGTAGCAACGCCTGTTGGCACGAAAGCTGTTGCAAACCAACTACTTTCAAACCTCGGCCGACCGAGGACCGCGCACCGACTACCCACACGCGCAGAAGCGGCCGGAAAGCCTCCTGGCTGAACCCGTTTCCAGACCACCCAAACGCAGTACCACTCACCCACGTGAAGGAAACCAATGCGAATCAGTCATCGCCCGCACCATCGTGTGCACGCGACCACCACGTTTGTTACATTCACCCCATCCACGTCGGCTGGTCGAAAGGGTGGGGATGCGCCGAATCAAGCTGGTACTGGTCGCTGCGGCGGCAGGGGCGGCACTCGTAGCCACGGGTGGATGCATGGATAACCAGCCAGCAGACAAGACCACGACCAGCGCTCCGGCACCTGCCTTGTTCAACCCGTGCACAAGCATCCCAGACGACGCCTTGCGTGCCGCGGGTGTCGATCCTGCCACCAAAGACAGCGGCATAGCGGGCGTGCATCAGTCGGGCTTCGAGATCTGCGGATGGAGGGGCCAGCAGTACTCGATCACCGTGTACTCCTCCGCGCGCACCGTCGCGGACTACGAGAGCCGATCCGACTACGGCGACTTCCGTGACGTAACGATCGCCGGGCGCGCTGGTCGACAGTTCCGAGACAAGAGTGGCGGTGCCAGTCATCTCGCGTGCGATGTCGTCTTCCCTGCTGCGCAAGGGAGTATCCAGATCGAGCTGCTCAACAAGGCAAGCGCCGACAACCCTCCCGAACCCTGCGCAGCGTTGAACCAAGCTGCCGGAGCTTTGGTACCACATTTGCCGAAGTAACACCGCTACCTGTAGGAGGGGCCGGGGCGATGAGCGCGGAAGACGCAGCGAAGTGGAAGGGCCTCGCCGAGCAAGCGCGAGCAGGGGATCTCTACCTCGATGACGAGGCGGTGGCCCGTGAGTGCCTCAAGGCCTGCACAGATCGCATCGCCGACCTCGATGAGATGCTCATACAGGTACGCCGTACCAAAGTGGTGTCTGGCTTTGGGGACTTCGTGATGGCAGGCGATCTCACCAAGAAGTTCGCCGAGCAGGGCGCGGACATCGAAACTTCGCTACTCGAGCACATCGAGACAGTAAAGAACATGCAGGAAGTCATGCGCCTGTCCATCTCGAAGCTTGTCGGCCAGGATGTAGACAACGCAGGCAACATCAAAGCGACGCCGTAGCCTGCCAACCTCGAAGCATCAGGCTGAAAAATGGATTCGAGAACCGGTGCTATTGACGTTGCGTAATCCCAGTTTCACCTCAAGTCGAACCACATCCTCGTCGAGCTGAAGTGGCCCATAGAGCGGAGAGGCAAGCAACGCTTCGTCGTCGGGGCCCATTGCACCGATTCGTCGAATCTGATCGAGTCGGTTAAGATCACTCTTCTCACAGACTCCGGTCATTGCCATAACCATTGGTTCATTCTCCCGCGTAATAGCTCCGTTTTGAAGCTCAACGACCCGTCCGCCTCCAGGAGCAAATAGTAAATCGTTCTCATTGAACGGGGTTTCATCATCCGATAGCACAATCCGGTGCTTGGATAACGCTCCACCCGCCAGAATCTCCCAGCCACCCTGCATAAGACCGCTCGACATGTGGCCAATATTCGTCCGTTTTTCAAGCAGGTTCAGAACATACGTGGACAACAGCTCTAATGAACGCTGAATCGAATTGCGACTACTGAGGTCCTGCGGGATTATATATCCCCGGCTTGCCTTCGCATGCATGAGGCCAGATCTCTCGGGTCTGTACATGTTGTCATAGATCCAGTCAATTGGATCAGGCGTTCCCGACGGAGCCAGAAATGAGACAGGCTCTATCTGGTTGGCCTGTCTTAGTGCATCTTTGAACCAAGCTACCTCTCCCCCTCGCGTATGTGCGTGAATATCATCGAGTACAGATTCAAGTGCCAGGAACATGTATCGATACGCATCATGCAAATAATCGGAAGTACGCGACATACGAACAAACCGAAACGCATCGCGCTGTAGCGGAGTGGGCGGTGCAGTTCGCACCAAGTCCCCATTAGCATCGTGGACCGTTACGGTAGCCGTTGAGTGCGACGTAACCGTATGAATGAGGTTCGCATGCATTACCACGCCGGCAGGTCCGGGCCACCAAATCAGGAAGTCATCAACGGCATCAATTATTGTTACGTCCGCCAATCCTCTGAAGGACATATAATCTAACGCATTATTTGCCGCTTCAAATGCCTCTACTAACGTGCTCGACAAGTCCACACCGCTACCGTCTCCGTGCACAACAACTGCGGGTACCCCACGCCTCACGTGTGCCGACCAGCCTTGAAGCTGAATAGTTACGTCCTGAACAGGCGAGCGTCGAAGCACGAAGACGGCACCATACTTGTCGGTGTCCGTTTCGTCCTGCAACGGCATCTCCGCGTATCGACCCACCTTCATTCCCAGATAGTAACTCGCATCGCTACCGTGAGTGCCGGATTCGGTCGCCCCACTCCTAGAGCCCTGCGTGCGGGTGCCAACCCGGGTTGCGCCGCGGATTATACGGGTTGACCGATCAGTCTCACGTAACCTGTTGTGCTGCAGCCTTGATGACTCATGTAGCTGCAGAAAGATTTGGATTCCGGATAGAGAAAAAGAAAAAGGGAAGGGAAAACGGAATCCCAGAAGGAGGAACTTGCCGAATTTTCCTCTACAGAATCAAGAGCGGCGCGCTACGCGCGCCGCCCGGTGCGCCCGCCCTCCCGCTCCGCTCCCGGGCGGGCACCCGGCGCCAGACCAGGGTGGGAGCGGGACCCACACCGCCTCGGCCCAGGACTGCTGCCGCGCCACCCTCAACGGGTGGCTTGCCATGTTTCCTGTCCGCCAGATATCGCAAAAAACCCTCCAGCAGAAGTTCTCTCGGCGAAAATCGAGCAATGCAGGGAACCATACGTCGCATCGGCACACGAGGACGCAAGATACCGACGTCTATCTCACGATGGTCTAACCGTATGGCGCTGTCGACGGCCGTAGGACTTGCAGTTCTTGGGGGTGTAGCACTAGCTGCGGCCGCCGAGATAGTCCTAATCCTCGTCTTCCATCCGAGCCGGGCAGGGGGAAGCCCGATCGACGTCACAAAGCTCGCGTTAACAGTGGTAGGTGGGGTCGGTGGCGTAGTCGCCCTGGTGATCGCGTACCGCCGACAGCGTGATCTTGAGCAGGGGCGATTTGTCGAACGGTTTAGCGCCGCAGCCGCACAACTCGGTGCTCCCGATGTCGCCGTACGTATAGCTGGCGTGTACGCGATGGTAGGCGTCGCCGACGAATCCGTCAGCCTACGCCGCCAACAGTGTATCGATGTGCTTTGCGGCTATCTCCGCCTTCCCTACACACCTGAAGTGGGTGCCAATCACCAAACCAAATACGTCCAGACGCGCAAGAACGCGGACGGCGTCGAGGAGAATGAGAGCACCTTCGAATACCGGCAGAACGACAAAGAAGTCCGCCAAACAATCGTTCGAGTCATCGCCGACCACCTCCATCCTGATTCTCAGTACAGTTGGTCCTCCAGTAACTTCGACTTCCGCACTGTCAATTTCGAAGAGGCGCGCTTCAGCAAGGCTATCTTCTCAGGTGATAGCCACTTCGAAGGCGCGACTTTTGTTGGCGAAGCATGGTTCGATCACGCTTCATTCTCTCACGATGCAACCTTTATGGGAGCAACTTTCTTAGGTAACGCCCATTTCGACGATGTCACTTTCCACGAAAGCGCCTGGTTTACCGATGCGAATTTCTGCGGTAATCACACCCAGTTCGGAGGCGCGACATTCGGCTACCTAGCCTGGTTTGACCACACGACCTTTTGCGACAGCCTTGCACTCAGAGAAGCCACGTTTTCCAATATGGCCTGGTTCGAGGGCGCGGAGTTCAGTAATTCTTGGCTCAACGACACGACGTTCTTTGGTGACGCCGTTTTCCGAGGCGCAACCTTCTCAGGCAGGACCTCATTTGAAAAGACCACATTCTCCCACAGCGCTGTGTTCGACGAAGCAGCCTTTTCTGGCACCACACTGTTCGCCAGTTCCATATTCCAGGGCGACACCAGCTTCGGGGGTGTGACATTCTCCGGTGCCACTTTGTTCAAACATGCCAATTTCGGAGAAAGTTGCGTCTCCTTCGTTGCTCCTCAACAGTGGGGGCCACCAGCACCAGTATTTGACTGGGATACGGACATCTCCCTCAAACCTCCTAATATCAAGCCATCTCAGTGGCCACCTCGCGCGGAGACGTCACGACTAACCTCCTAGCAGCGATCACGACGCACAGCAGCGCAGCAACAAGCATCTGTCGATATCCAAGCAATGCCCCGACGACCCCAGTGGGGGGGTGTGTCCTTTACGAATAGCAGTCGCGTCCACCCTGCCGGGTCCCGACCACCAATCGACCGGAGGTTGCTACATGGTGTCTGAGAATCGAACTTCCCCGGCGTGTCCTGAACTCGACACGCCGGAGAGTCGCACCAAGATCATGCAGGCAGGGAATCGAGCTTTCCAACCGATGACCAAACTTTCGGCGGGACCGCCCGGGACGCAAAATGACGTCCCCGGCCCCCAAATGAGCTACATAGGCCCACGTCACAGCGATATCGCGGATACTCCAGGACAAGCAAGGACACCCGACTGTTCGGTCGACCCATGCCTGGCTGTCGCGGGTTCGAGTCCCGTCGTCCACCCTGAAGGGGCAGGTCAGGGAAGCATTCCTGACCTGCCCTCTGTCTTGTTTCGAGCTTTTCGATCACCTGAACCCCGGCCGAAGAGCCGGTTGTGTGCCTCAGGGCAGGACCTGGGGGACCACGTTCGGGTTCGTGGCGCCGACCACGGCGCCGATCAAGGCACCGAGGGCAGAACCGGCGGAACTGGTCACCGAACCCGTCGCCAGGCCGACGGCCGAACCGATGGCGGAGCCGACCGAGGCACCGGCGGAGGCGCCGTTCAACACAGGATCGGGGATCAGAGCATCGGGATTGGTGGTGACGTCCTCGCTCTGCAGCGGGATACCGGCCACGGGTTCGGCCTGCCCGGATTCGGCAGAGGCAACCCCGGCGAACACAGCCGCCGCAACCATCGGCAACCCCACAACCACCACCAAGCGCCGCGACCTGACCAAGGAATCTCGAAGCATTCTTCCCCCTACCTTTTCCAAGGGGTGCAACCACACCCGCATCACCCGAGAGGCAGCAGGCCATCAGCCGCTGACACCCAACAGTACTGCGACACAAGCAAACTCGTGGCCACTTCGGCAGAAACCTTAGCGCAGAGGAATTTCGACACCCTCCGCGGACCGACCTATCCGGCAACCAACGATCGGATCAGCACGTCGAACTGTGGCGCATCGGGCCAGTGTGGACGCATAGTACCGACACGACGCCAGCCCCAGTTCCGGTAGCGCCGGTATGCGCGGTCGTTGTCCGGCTCGACCAGCAGAGTTGCACGAACCTCCGTACGGTTGCCCAGCAGTTCGTCATGTAGCGCACGAGCCACCCCGCGTCCCGCGTACTCAGCGCAGACCATGATCTCGCTCAGGGCGAAGGTGCGGGCACCGTTCTCGGCCGTGAACGCCGTCCGATCGGTAGCCGAGTCGTCCAAGACCAATGCTTCCCACCAACGCGTACTCGGCCGCAGCGGCCATCCCCACGTCTGCCCTGCCGACGCATCATCGATCTGCGCCAACACCAATTCGAACCCCGGACTGCCGGTGTAGGCGTCGAACCGGTTCATGAACTGAGTCGGCGAATCGAAGGGATCGCCGGAGGCAATGGCCTCAACATAAGACCTGCGGTAAATATCCTCGACCACTCCGCGATTCTCTTGTGCCCGTTCGGAATTACAGTGCACGAACTTCAGACCGCCAGGCAGGTCGATAGTCATGAAGTCATGGCTCCCTGCGAGAGCGCATCGAACCGATTCCGGAACTCGTCGCCGGCGGCGGACCCATATCCACGCCGTACGGGCTCAACGGACATATGGTTGGTCCTCACGACAGCCTCGTGCTCACATACGCGCGGCCCGGTCGCAACTCCCCTCCTGCCGACCCCGATGCTATGCGGCCAGTAGCACGCGGGCGCGCTCATTGAAGTCCACGACCAGTGGATGTGGACCGAACGACATCATCTTGCGCTGGACGTCGCGGACCGCCTCCACCGACCGTGAAGACTTGACCTTCCGGGACAGATCGACAGTTCGCACCGCCGCGACGTACGCCGCCTCGAGATCTCGGGTCTGAATGTGAGTGACCGCAAGAGCGGCGTGGGACAGCGCGCCACGACGGGCGCGATTCTGGTTGCGCGCGTAGGCAATCGATCGGCGCGCGTGTGGCTCCGCATCCTCCGGCAGTCCAAGGTCACGGAATGCATTAGCCCATTCCCCACAGATGTATGCCGGGTCGATGAAGCGTGCCCATTCCGGTTCCGCGGCCGGATCGATCTGGTCGAAAGCGCGTTCTGCTTCGTTGATCGCGTGCGCGGTGTCGCCCTTGTCACCCATCATCGCAAGTGCACGGGCTTCGAGGGTCCACAGATCCGCAAGGCACGCAGGTGAATTCGCCTTGGCGAGCCCCTGACGACCAGCCTGCGCGAGCCGCTGACCTTCCCGGGGGTGACCGAGTAACGAGGCTTGGTCCGCCATTCCAGCGAGAACGTGAGCGCCGAGCGCGACGTCCTTCGACTCCTCGGACAATCGCAACGCCTGGATGAGGTACCGCTGCGCCGCACCGTGCTCGCCGTTGTCGAACGCCATCCACCCCAGCAGGTACGTCTGCTCGGCAGCAGCGCCGGACAGCGCTCGCCGAACTTCCTTGGTATACGTCTGCCGCAGCAGCGGGTGCACGTGTTCGTTCATGTACGCCGCCAGGACAAGCCGACCGCTGCCGCCGCCCTGGAAGATATCCATCTCCTGGAAGTGGGTGAACATATTCTTCACGGCGGTAACGTCTTCGAGCCTGACCCGCTGCCCACCGTCTGGCAGCTGATCCAGGGTGTTCAGCAGCCAGTCACGAGACGGTCCTATCGCCGCCGCCGCGGCAAACGGCGCGGCGGTGAGGAACTTCCTGCGGTCCACGTCGGCTCTCCCGAGATCTGCTACTGCTTCGATGGTTGCTCTCAACGATGGGTTGTACACCAGCGCCCGGTCAACCGCCGACGCATCGCCGAACCCGAGGTCGTACGTGGTCACTCGGTACCCGAACCTTGCGGAGAACAGGTCGGCCAGGATCTCCGGGACAGGTGAACGCGGGCATCCGCCTTCGGCCACCCAGCGGCGTATCGTCGAAGCGTTCGGCCGCACGTGCGGCTCTCCCCATTCGACGGCCGTGACCTGGATGCGGCGGGCAAGTTCGCCGTTGCTCCACCCCGAACGCTCCAGCCAGTTCGAAAGCTGCATATTCCGAGCATTCACCGCGCACCCGCTCAGGTCTCGTCGACGGCCGATTCAACACCTTTCAACACCCTCGACGAACTTACTCCGACGTGACCTCCGTCACCAGACTTCCAGGTGTGCCCGGAGGCGTTGCCGCTGACCTCTCTCCGCTGGATCTCGCGTCACCCTTTCGATATCCGGGCGCTCCCAACTGGATCTGCACGGAAGGCGTCCGAAATGTGCGACGGCAATACGCCATGGATTCTGTTGTCTCAGTGCGGTATTGGCCTTCTATCTGCCGATACCGGCCAGCTTGTCAGCGTCGCCTGCCCATCCTGGCTGTGCGATGGCCTCATTCCGTTGGTGGACGGCAAGATTGCCTCGCACAGAGTTCAAGACGGCGAACGGTGCCCGTGGTCGGGTACGCGTGTACACAACGACCGCTCGATGCGTGCCGCGATGGGCGCGACGGTCCAGCCATGAGGGCACATCCGACGGCGTTCGCTTGGGTCGACGCGGACGTCAGCCCGTGGGGCGAGTGGGAGAACGCCAGGATTCGCCAGCTCGCGCGGCGGCTCGGCTATGTGCTGTACTGGCCGAGGCCGTCCGCGATTCCGCTGGTCGACCAGGTGCGCGCCGCCGATGTCGACGCCGTGATCACGCCGTCGCCGAGCCATCTGGACGTGATTCAGTTACATGCGCTGATGTGCATCGTCGATGTCGAGACCGCCACTCCACGAATGAGTTTCGCTCGATGGATGACCTTCCCCTGCCAGGTGGGGCAACCATGAACACCGCGGTGGGCTGGTTGGTGTTCGCGGCA